>JBJTJO010000063.1:0-21635 GCA_046095965.1 Planctomycetaceae bacterium | reverse complement strand
GGCCAGAGTGCCGTCGTGATCCGCTGCCCGGAGCATCCCTTGACGCGGCGCCTGATCGAGAAACTCGGCAGGCCGCTGGCCGCCCCGAGCGCGAACCGCTCGGAGCGGGTCTCGCCCACGACGGCGCACCACGTGCTCGAGAGCCTCGGCAATCGGATCGATCTCATCCTCGACGGCGGCCCCTGCGCCCAGGGCATTGAGTCGACCGTCGTGGACTGCACCGTGACGCCGCCCCGCATCCTCCGCCCCGGCCCCCTCTCGCGGCAGCGGCTCGAGGAGGCCATCGGCGGCCCGGTCTCCGGGCCGGACGCACCGGCCGACGCGACGTCCGGACCCGCACGTTCACCGGGAGCACAGGCCCGGCACTACGCGCCGCGCACCCGGCTCGACGTGCGGGCCGACGCCGCCGCGCACGTCGCCGTGCTCCTCGGCCAGGGGCGTCGGGTCGGCTGGCTCACGACGCGCGCCTCCGACCCCGCCGTGCGGGCGCTGGCCGCCAGCCGCGAGCTCGTGATCGTGCCGATGCCGGAAGACCCGCACGGCTTCGCCGCCGCCCTCTACGCCGCGCTCCACGCCCTCGACCGCCGCGACCTCGACCGCATCGTGGTGGACGCGCCAGCGGCCGGCGAAGAATGGCACGCGATCCGCGACCGCCTCACCCGCGCGGCGACGTGACACGAGAAAAAGGCGTGTCACTGTCGATCGCTTTCGGTCCTCAGGCGGCAACTCGCCCAACCGGCTCGGAGCTTCCCACACCCTCTCGCCGGACACTCGCCTTCGCCCTCCGGGCTACGGCTCGCTCGGAGACGTCTGCGCTCCGACATCCTGTCTGCGCTGGCCGTCTACGCCGTCTCGAGGGGATGGGCAGCCCCGAGCCTTCCTTGAGATGCGGGAAAGGCGATGGGGTGTGAGCATTCCCGAAGCCCGGTTGGGCGCGTCGAGGGCGCAACCAGCACTCACGCCGCCGGAGCCAGGATCTCGCGGAGCGCCGCCGCGAGTTCCGGGTATTGGAACACGAAGCCCGTGTCGAGCGCCACCCGCGGGATCACCCGCTGCGATGCGAACAGCACCTGCGCGAACTCGCCGAACACGATCCGCAGACCGATGTAGGGCGCGGGCATGAAGGCCGGCCGGCGCAGCTGCCGGCCGAGGGCCTTCGTGAATTCCGAGTTCCGCACGGGATGCGGCGCGGTCGCGTTCATCGGGCCGCGGATCGAGGGTGTCGCGGCGCCGTGGACGTAGAGCCGCGCGAGATCGGCGACGTGGATCCAGGGCATCCACTGCCGGCCGCTGCCCAGCGGGCCGCCCGCGCCGAGCTTGAAGGGCGTGAGCATCTTGGCGAGGGCGCCGCCCCCCGCGCCGAGCACGATGCCGGTGCGGGCGGTGACCACGCGGACGCCCGCGGCCTCGGCGGCGAGCGCCTCCCGCTCCCACTCCACGCAGACGTCGGCGAGGAAGTCGTGGGCCGGCGGCGCGGTTTCCGTGAGCTCCTCGTCGCCGCGGTCGCCGTAGAAGCCGACCGCCGACGCCGACACGAGCACGGCCGGCTTCCGTTCGGCCTGCGCGATGCCCTGCACGAGGTGCCGCGTGCCGATCACGCGGCTGTCGCGGATCTTCGCCTTCTGGGCCTTCGTCCACCGCCCCTCGGCGACCGATTCGCCGGCAAGGTGCAGGACGGTGTCGATGCCGGTGAACGCCTCGGGGGGGGGCGGGCCTTCCATCGGGTTCCAGCGGACGACGCGGCCGGCGAGCCCGCCGAGCGAACGCCGCGCGCGGTCCGGGTCGCGCGAGAGCACCACGGGTGAATCGAGCAGCCGCAGCAGTCGCGGTCCGACGAATCCGGTCGCTCCGGTGACGAGGGCCTTCATCGCGACACATCTCCGGGGTCGTTGCGGTGCCGAGGCGGCGCGGCCGCCGCCGCTCCAACGCTGGTACAATCAGCGGCGGGATTATAGACCGACGGTCGAAAGCCGGCCCCGCCAGCCCTCCAGCCCCACGCCCTTGCCGGACGACGACCGCCCCGCACCGCCGCCTCCCGCCGCCGGGCGCCCGTGGGGCACCCGGCGCGACCTGCGGGTCTCGATCGCCGACGCGGCGGCCTACAGCCTCATGGTGGGCTGCGGGGAGACCTACATCCCCGCCTTCGCGCTGGCGCTGGGCCTGGGCCCCGTGGCCGCCGGGCTCGCGGCCGCGGTGCCCGTGATCGCGGGCGCGGTGCTGCAACTGGCCGCACCCCTCGGGCCCGCGCGGATGGGCACGAACCGCGGCTGGGTGATCGTCTGCACCACGGTGCAGGCGGCCAGCTTCGCACCGCTCGTGTGGTGGGCGCTCCGCGGCCGCGCCGGCCTCGCGGAGCTGCTCGTCGCGGCGAGCGTCTACTGGGGGGCGGGCATGGCCGGCGCCCCGGCGTGGACCGCGTGGATCGCCACGCTCGTGCCCGCGCGGATCCGCACGTCCTACTTCGCGAACCGCAACCGGCTCGGCCAGTTCGGCGTGTTCGTGGGGTTCGTGGCCGGGGGGCTCGCGCTCGAATCCGCCGAGCGGCACGGCACGCCGCTCGCCGGGTTCGCCGCCGTCTTCGTGGCGGCCGCCGCCTGCCGGCTCGCCTCGACGGCGCTCCTCGTCGCGTGCGGCGAGCCGCAGCCGCCGGGCCGGGCCGCCGTCGCGGTGGGCGCCGCCCGGCGCGTTCCGGCCACGCTGCGCGGCATGGCGTCCCGCCCGTCGGGCCGCCTCGTGGCCTTCATCTGCTGCTTCATGTTCGGCGCGCACTTCGCCGGTCCCTACTTCACCCCCTACATGCTGGAGGAGCTGGGCTTCTCGTACCACGCCTACCTGCTCGTCTTCGGCACGAGCTTCCTCACCAAGGCGCTCGTGCTGCCGATGCTCGGCCGGCTGGCGTCGCGCACCGGCCCGCTGGGTCTGCTCGGGCTGGCGACGCTGGCGATCGCGCCGCTGTCGCTCCTCTGGCTCCCCTCGGCCGCCGTCGGCTGGCTCGTGGTCGTGCAGGTGATCGCCGGGGCCTGCTGGGCGGCCTACGAGCTCGCCGTGGCGATCCTGCTGCTCGACGCGATCGGCGACGAGGAGCGGACCGCCGTCGTCACCGTCTACAACCTCGGCCTCGCGGTGGCCACCGTCGCGGGGGCCGGCTGCGGCGGGCTGCTCCTGCGGAGCCTCGGCGAGGACCGCGCGGCCTACGCGACCGTGTTCGCCGTCTCGTGCGTGCTCCGCGCGGCGGCCCTGCCGCTGCTGCGCCTCGTGCAACCCCGGTCGTGACGCGACGTCACCCCGCGGGCATGCGGGCCTCGCTGGCGAGGCTGTCGAGGAAGGTGCGGGCCCGGCCGTAGTCGCCGCCCGCGTACTTCGAGACGTTCTGCTTGAGCACGTCGATGAACTGGGACACGGTCGTCTGGATGTCCTGGAACTTCTCGTAGCTGATGCTTCCCCCCGAGGCGGCACGGTCCGCGAACAGGCCGTCGAGCCGGTCGCGGTAGGGCGCGTAGGGGGTGTCCATGAGCACGATGGGGTAACTGATGTGGCCCGTCACGGGGTCGAGTTGCGTCGAGTTGAGCCGCGCCGGGGCCGCCATCTTCGCCATCCGGATCGCCTGCTCCTGCGTGATCGGCGGCCCGGCCTCGGCGGCCCGGGCCTCGCGGTTGGTCTTCCGCATCTCGAAGTAGGTTTCGGTCCAGCGCATCCGGTTCTGGATGTCGAGCGTCTTGGCCTCCTCCCAGTTCTTGGCGGCCTCGGAGTTGAGCAGGTTCTCGGTGCCCTGGGCCCGCATCATCTCCGACATGCCGTAGGCCGCGGCCTGGCCGGCCGTCGAGGCGTAGCCGCCGCGGTTGAATCCGTAGCCGCCCCACTGTCCGACCGCCGCCGTGGCCGGCAGCATCGCGAGGCACGCGAGGGCGAGGCGGTTCTTCCACGTGCGTCCGGCGGTGCCACGGCGAACGCCGGGACACGGGCCTGAAAACGTGACGACTGGGAGCGACATGTTCACCTCAACGCGACGGTTGGCTCATGGCGGCCCCGTGGATCGACCCCTCGAAGAGCCCACGTTTTGCCGTCGCGGGAGTATACTCCGACCCCCCGGCACCGGCGAAGGTCGGTTGCCGGCGGCATCCGATCCCGCCGGTGATGCGGGGCCGGGCATCTCCAGGGAGCACGCGACATGATCCGCACGGTGGCAGCGTGGTGGTGGGCGGCGGTCTGCACGGCACTCGTGGCCGGTTGCGCGCCTTCCGGCGGACCGGCCGCTCCGCCTGCGGCGCCGAAAGCGGATCGCGCCGGGGCGGCGGCGGGAGCGGGATCCGAGTCCGTGAAACCCGAGCCCGTAAAGCCCGACGCCGCGTCGCCAGCCGTCCCCCCATCACCCGCTGATTCGGCACACACCGCGCCGGATGCGGCGACGCCTGACCTCGCCGCACTGCGACGCACGCTCGCCACGACCGACGACGGCCGCATCCGCGTGCTCACGATCGACGCGATCGCGGCGCTCGGCCAGCGCGGCCGCGACGCGCTTCCCGAGATCGTGGCGGCGACGTCCGACACGGACCCGCGGCCGCGTTGGCATGCGGCCCGGGCGCTCGGCCTCTTCGGCGAGGACGCGATCTCAGCCCTGCCGACGCTCGCCGCACTCCTCGCCGATCCCGATCCGATCGTCGTCACCCAGGCCGCGGCAGCGATCGGCATGGTCCGCGTTGACGACGACGCCGTGACTCCCGAGGACGCCGCGGCCTACGAGGCCACCGTCGAGCCGCTCGTGAAGACGAGCGTGCATGCCGACCCGCGGGCCCGACGCGCCGCCATCCGCGCCCTGCGCACGATCGTCGCCGACCCCGTCAAGCTCGCCGCGCTGTTTGGCGAGGCGCTCGACGACTCGGATCCGTCCGTGGTGCTGCCCGCGCTGCAGACGCTCGCCGACATCGAGGACCACGCGGTGCCGGTGCTCGTCGAGGCACTCAAGGATCCGAAGTCGCGCTATTGGGCCGAGGTCGGCCTCGCCGAGATCGGCCCCGAGGCGGCGGCCGCGGTCCCGCACCTGGCTGCCGTCGTCGCGGACGGGGCGCCGGAGGAGAAGCTCCAGGCGGTCCTGGCCCTGGGCGCGATCGGAGAGCCTGCGGCGGCGGCGGCTGCCCCGCAGCTCATCGCGGCCCTCGAGTCGGGCGACGACTTCCTCCGGGCCGCGGCCGCCTTCGCGCTCGGGGCGAGCCGGGCGTCGGCTGCCGACGAGGCGATCGAGCGAGCCGAGGACTCGTCGAACGAGTTCCTGGCCACGACCGCGTCGTGGGCCCATGCGAAGATCCATCCCGACGACTCGGCCCTGGCGGCCAAGGCGGTCGAACGCCTGCGCAAGGCGATCGGGTCCGACGCCCCGCGATTCCGCAAGGCGGCCGTGTCCGGCCTGTCCGATCTCGCGGACCGGCTCGACGACGCCGGCCGGAAGGCGCTGGCCGTCGAATTCGCCGAATTGCTCGACGATCCGGACGAGGCGGTCGGCACGACCGCGGGCGCGGGGCTCGTGAGGCTCGGCGGCCTGGCCGTCGAGCATCTGCGGCAGCGGCTCGCGGAGCCGCCGCACCGGCGGCAGGCCCTCGGCGTGCTCGGCGCGATCGGACCAGCGGCCAAGGCGGCCGTCCCCGACCTCGTGGCTGCCCTGGCCGACGCCGACGAGGTCTGTGCGACGGAGGCGGCCGTGGCGCTCGCCGCGATCGGCGCCGAGGCGGGGGCGGCGGTGCCGGACCTGCGGAAGTTGCTCGACGACGGCGTTCCGGCGGGCAGTCGCTACACGGCGGCCTACGCCCTCGGCCGGATCGGCCCGGCCGCCAAGGCGGCGCTTCCGCGGCTCCTCGAGCTTTCCAAGTCCGACGACGAGATCATGGCGACGGTCGCGGTGTGGGCCGCCCTCAAGATCGAGCCGGCCGACGCGGCCCTCGTCGAGACCGCGATCCCGCTCCTGCGGAGGGCGATCCGCGGGGACCGCGACATGGTGCGGCTGGAGGCGGCTGTCGCGCTCGGCGACATCGGCAAGCCGGCGGCGACGGCGATCCCGATCCTCGAGCTCGTTTCCGAGGAGGATCCGCTGCCCGCCGTCCGCGCGGCCGCGGCCGCGGCGCTGCGGAAGATCCGCACGCCGTGAGGGTGGTCCGCGGCCTCGGCGCGCACCAGTCGGGCAAGGTCTGACGCCGGCCGGCGCTCCGCTTGAGGACGCTCCGTCCCCGGACCGATCTCCTCACGTGGACTCTCCGGCGCGTCGTCGGCGGGCCGCGTCGTCGGCGGGCAGATTCATGGCGGGCCCGGGATTCCTGCGGAGGCTGTGGCTCACGCGGCTGTCGCGGCCCGCGGCCGAGCGTCCGCTCCATCGCCACGTGCTCCGGTCCCGGCCGCGGCGCATCCTGGAGATCGGCCTCGGGCTCCTCGTCCGCACACCCCGCCTGCTCGAGGCCGCCGGCAGCGACGTGGAGTACGTGGGCCTCGACCGGTTCGAGAGCCGCACGACCGCCGATCCCCCCGGCGTGTCGTTGAAGACCGCCCACAAGCGGCTCCACGGCCTGTGCCGCGTGCAACTCCTGCCGGGGCACGCCGACGCCACGCTGGCCCGCCGCTGCAACCATCTCGGCACGTTCGACCTCGTGCTGGTGACCGCGGATGCCGACGAGCGGGACATCGAACGGTCGTGGCCGTTCCTGCAGCGGATGACCACCGCAGCCAGCACCGTGTTCGTGGCATCGCGGTCGGCGGCGGGCGTTGCCTGGAGCGTGCTCCCGCGGCAGCGACTCGACGACCTGGCGGCCAAGGCCGGCCTGCGCCGCGCCGGCTGACGCCCGCCGCGGCGGTTTCGGCCCCGCGGCTGGCGAGCACGCCCGCCCACGACTACGCTGGGAGACGAACTTCACTTCTTTCCCGCCCGTCACGCCGATGCCCCCTCGCACGCTGCTCGACAAGATCTGGGACGACCACGTCGTCTGCTCGCCCGCCGGCGAACTGCCGCTCATCTACATCGACCGCCACCTCGTCCACGAGGTGACGAGCCCGCAAGCCTTCGAGGGCCTGCGGATCGCCGGCCGCCGCGTCCGCCGCCCCGAGGCCACGTTCGCGACCCCCGACCACAACGTGCCCACGACCGACCGCCGGCTCCCGATCGCCGACCCGGTCTCGAAGCAGCAGATCGACACGCTGCGGGCCAACTGCCGCGAGTTCGGCATCCGGCTCTACGACCTCGACGACGTCGATCAGGGCATCGTCCACGTCATCGGGCCGGAGCTCGGCATCACGCAGCCGGGCATGACGATCGTCTGCGGCGACAGCCACACCGCCACCCACGGCGCCATGGGCGCGCTCGCCTTCGGCATCGGAACGAGCGAGGTCGAGCACGTGCTCGCCACGCAGACGCTGCGACAGGCGAAGCCCAAGTCGCTCGAGGTCCGCGTGGACGGCCGGCTTCCGCCGGGCGTGACCGCGAAGGACCTCGTGCTCCACGTGATCGGCCGGCTCTCCACCGAGGGGGGCACGGGCCACGTCATCGAATACACCGGCGAGGCCGTCCGCGGCCTCGGCATGGAGGAGCGGATGACGGTCTGCAACATGTCGATCGAGGCGGGCGCGCGGGCGGGCATGATCGCCCCCGATGCCGTCACGTTCGACTACCTGCGGGGCCGCGACTTCGCCCCCAAGGACTTTGCCGCCGCGGTGGCCCGCTGGGAGAAACTGCCGAGCGACCCCGGGGCCGTCTACGACCGCGTGGAGATCTTCCGCGCGGCCGACATCGTGCCGCAGGTCACCTGGGGCACGAACCCCGCGCAGGTCGTGGGCGTCGACGCGGCCGTGCCGCACCCCGACGCATTCACGGACCCGAACGACCGTGACAGCGCGGCCCGGGCCCTCGACTACATGGGGCTCAAGGGGGGCACGCCGATCACCGACATCGCGATCGACCGCGTCTTCATCGGCTCGTGCACGAACAGCCGCATCGAGGACCTGCGGGCCGCCGCGGCGGTCGTCCGCGGCCACCGGGTGGCCTCCTCGGTCCACGCGATGGTGGTGCCGGGCAGCGGCCGCGTGAAGCGGCAGGCCGAGCAGGAGGGGCTCGATCGCGTGTTTCGCGACGCCGGCTTCGAGTGGCGGGAGGCGGGCTGCAGCATGTGCCTGGGCATGAACCCCGACATCCTCACGCCGGGCCAGCGCTGCGCCTCGACGAGCAACCGCAACTTCGAGGGCCGGCAGGGCAAGGGGGGCCGCACGCACCTCGTCTCGCCCGCCATGGCCGCGGCCGCCGCGGTGGCCGGCCGCTTCGTGGACGTCCGCACGTGGGGGCACCGGTGATGCAACCGTTCACGACGCACACCGGCATCGTCGCGGCCCTCGACCGGGCCAACGTCGATACCGACCAGATCATCCCGAAGCAGTTTCTCAAGCGGATCGAGCGGACGGGCTTCGGGCAGTTCCTGTTCCAGGACTGGCGGTTCGGCCCAGACGGCACGCCCGACCCCGCCTTCGAGCTCAACCGTCCCGAGAGCGCCGGCGCGAGCATCCTCCTCGCCCGCCGCAACTTCGGCTGCGGCTCGAGCCGCGAGCACGCCCCGTGGGCCCTCGCCGACTACGGCTTCCGCGTCGTGATCGCCCCCACCTTCGCCGACATCTTCTTCAACAACTGTTTCCAGAACGGCATGGTGCCCGTCCGGCTCGACGAGGCCGACGTGGCCGAGCTCTTCCGCCGCGCGGCCGCGGCCGCCGCCGCGGGGGGGCAATACCGGCTCCACGTGGACCTGCGGGCCTGCACCGTCGCCGACGACGCCGGCTTCTCCCGCTCGTTCACGGTCGATCCCTTCCGCCGCCAGTGCCTCCTCGAGGGCCTCGACGACATCGGCCTCTCGTTGCGGCACACCGACGCCATCGCAGCCTGGGAATCGGCCCACGGCCTCGCCCCGGCGAAGGCCTGACCCCGATGGCCGCGTCGCGCCGCGAGAAGATCGAGGCCCTGCTCGCGGACGAGCCCGGCGACATCTTCCTCCGCTACAGTCTCGCGCTCGAACTCGAGGGCGAGGGCCGCTGGGAGGAGGGCCTCGAGATCCTCGAGGATCTCGCCCGGGGCACGCCTTCCTACGTGCCCGCCTTCCACATGGCCGCCCGCCACCTCGTGGCCCGCGGCAAGGTGGACGATGCCCGCCGCGCCCTCCGCGAGGGCATCGACGCGGCCCGTTCGCAGGGCGAATCCCACGCCGCCGCCGAGATGTCGGAACTCCTCATGAGCCTGGGCGACCTCGGTGAGGGTTGAGCGTCGCTCGGGGCGAGTGTTGGCCCAAGGCCGCTCGGGGCCGCCAGTCGAGGAGCGCGACCGCCTCATGTCCCTCTCCCTCGGGGAGAGGGTGGCCGAAGGCCGGGTGAGGGTGCATGAGCCTCTCGGTCGGCGACGGAGGCACCCACACCCCGACCCTCTCCCAGAGGGAGAGGGGGGCTGAGCCCCCTCACCCCGGCATGGGCACCGGCTCGGCGGCTTCGGCGCCGCGGGTGATCGTGAAGCCCAGATCCTCGATCATCCGCTCGTCGGCCTCGGGGAGCTGGCCCTTCGTCGTCAGGTAGTCGCCCACGAAGATCGAGTTGGCGGCGTAGAGGCCGAGGGCCTGGAGGCTGCCGAGGTGGATCTCGCGGCCGCCGGCGATGCGGATCTCCGCGGCGGGGTTCACGAGCCGCATCAGGGCCAGGCCCCGCAGGCAGTCGCGGGGGCTGACCTTGTTCACGCCCTCGAGCGGCGTGCCGTCGATGGCGTTCAGGAAGTTGCGCGGGATCGACTCCACCTCCATCTCGCGGAGGGCGAAGGCCATGTCCACGAGGTCGTCGGGCGATTCCCCCATCCCCATGATGCCGCCGCTGCACAGCGCCAGGCCCGCCGCGCGGCAGGCCTCGAGCGTGGCCACGCGGTCGGCGTAGGTGTGGGTCGAGCAGACCTCGCCGTAGTGCCGCTCGCTCGTGTTGAGGTTGTGATTCACCTTGTCCACGCCGGCCGCCGCGAGCTGGCGGGCCTGCTCGGGGGTGAGCAGGCCGAGGCAGGCGCAGACGTTGAGGCCGTGCTCGGCCTTGATCCTGGGCGTCACGTGGCAGACGAAGTCGATCTCCCGCTGCGTGGGGCCGCGGGCCGAGATCACGATGCAGAAGGTCTTCGACTGCCGCTCGGCGGCGAGCTTCGCCGCCTCCATGAGCTTCGGCTCCGAGAGCAGGTTGTAGCGCGGGATCTCGGCCTCCGAGACCTTCGACTGCGAGCAGTAGTTGCAGTCCTCGGGGCAGAGGCCGCTCTTCGCGTTCATGAGGAAGAAGAGCTGCACGGTCGTGCCGAAGTGGCGGCGGCGGACGCGGTAGGCCGCGGCGAGCAGGTCGAGGATCTCCTCGTCGGGCGAGTCGAGGATCGCCCGGGCCTCGGCGCGGGTGATCTCCCCGCCGGCGAGCACGCGGTCGGCGAGGTCGTGCCAGCGGCTGGCGGATGCGGGGCGGACGGGCAGGTCGGCGATCGACATGGGAGGCCTCGGGCGGGACGGTTCGTGCCGCAGAATGTACGCGACGCCGCGGCCCGGCGGCAAAGCCGCCGGCTCGGGGCTCACGTCAGCCGTGCGAGGAGCGAGGAGTCGAACGGGGGGAACTTCGGGTCGAGCCGCTCGAGGGTCTCGCGGACGATCCGGGACACGACGAGGTTGCGGTACCACTTGCGGTCGGCCGGCACGACGTGCCAGGGGGCGTGTTCGGTATTGCACTTCGTGAGGGCGTCGTCGTAGGCGGCCTGGAAATCGTCCCAGCGCTCGCGGTCGGCGAGGTCGTCGGGGCCGAGTTTCCACTGCTTCTTCGGGTCGCGGAGCCGGTCCTCGAGACGCTCCCGCTGTTCCTTCCTGCCGATGTGCAGGAAGCACTTCACGAACGTGAGGCCGCCGTCGCTGAGCAGCTTCTCGAAGGCGTTGATCTGCTCGTAGCGGGCCTTCCACACGTGGGGCGGCACGAGCTTCCGCACGCGGACCACGATCACGTCCTCGTAGTGCGAGCGGTTGAAGACTCCGATCCGGCCGTGGGCCGGCACCGCGGCATGCACCCGCCAGAGGAAGTCGTGGGCGAGCTCGAGGGCGCTGGGCGCCTTGAAGCTCCGCACGTCGAGGCACTGCGGGCTGATGCCCGAGGCGAGCATGCGGATCGTGCCGTCCTTGCCCGAGGTGTCGATGCCCTGGAGCACGACGACGACGGCCCGCTTCGCCTCGGCGTAGAGCCGGTAGGCCAGGTCGTCGAGGACCTCGCAGTGCCGCCGGGTCTCCTCCTCGGCCGCCGCGCGGTCGAGGCCCTCGTGAAAGCCGGGATCGAAGTCGGCCAGGCGAATGTCGCGGCCCGGGGGGAGCCGCAAGGGCTGGTGGGACATGGGGACGCACTCCGGGAAGCCCGGGAGTGTACCCGGCGCCCGGGTCAGGCGTCCGCCGCCTGGTAGAAGACCGCCCGCGAGCTCACGGCCCGCTCGCGCCGGCGGCGCGCCGGCGGCGGCGCGAGCATGCCGGAGTCAATGAGGTCGAGCACCAGCTGCGCGTCGGCTGCGGACGAGGCCGATGCCGGGGGCTCGGCCGCGAGGCCCGGGTCCGCGGCGAGCGCGTCGGCGATCGGCCAGATCGCGGCGGCACGGATCGGGCTCCAGTCCGCGCCGACCCGGACGACGAACTGCGACGGGGCGTACCGGCGGAAGCCGCGAGCCGCGGGCGGCGTGTTGGCGGTCTGCATGTCGGCGGTCATGGCGGGACCTCCTCGGAGGGGCGGACGCGGATGGCAACAACTTCCTCCCCTGCACGTCGCGTGCCACGGACCGAACAGCCCGCCGAGCGGCCTCCCATCCGTCATGGTCGCCCCAGATTCGCGCTTCGGCCGACCGCAAAGCCGGCGCGGGGTTCCCGATTTACCAGCCTGGGCGACCGAATCCTGAAAATTTTTCAGGTCCCGCCAGCGGCTTCGCCCGACCGCGACCCCGCGCCCGAGCCCTGGATCGTGTCGCGGATCCGGGCGGCCTGCTCGTAGTCCTCGGCGCGGATCGCGTCGGCCAACTGCTCGTCGAGCGTTCGCCCCACCTCGTAGCGCCGCCGGACGCTTTCCCGCATCTCCTCGAGGCGGCGGACGAGCTCGTCCTCGGCGTACTGCTCCTCCGCATCGTAGCGGGCGAAGAGCTCGCGGAACCGCGCGAGGCCCGAGTTCAGCTCCCGGATCGCCCCGTCGGCCCCGCCGTTCTCGAGCGCGGCCAAGGCCGCGGCCTGAACGCGATGGAAGAGCACGAACGGCCGGTACTGCTCGTGCGACAGGGTCCACTCCTCGTCGGGCGAGTGCTCGCGGACGAAGTCCATGAACGCAAGGCTGTGGTCGGCGTCACGGGCCGCCCGGTGGTAGTCGCGGAGCGACAGCCAGCACAGCCGGCGATGGTAGTACTGCACGAACTCGCGGTCCGCCTCGACGCACTGCTCCTTGGTGAGCCGGAAGCCCTCCCCCTCGCGCACCACCTCGCCCACGAGGTAGTCGTAGTAGGTCTCGGCCCCGTTCGGCCGCAGTCCGTCCGGTCGGAGGTCGGTCTCCAACTGGAGCACGCCCATGTCCACCCGCATCTGGATAACCTCGCGGCCGTCACGGGCCTTGACGAGGCGGGCGTTGACCTCGCCCGGCTGGAATTCCCATTGGCGGAGAAGCGGATCGATGTCCCTGGGTGTCGCCATCTGCCGGTCCCTGTCGGCCGTGTTTCGCGGACGTCGCTGTCCGCACGCCCGATTATACGCAGCGGAGCGGCGCTGGTCCCGGGTCAATCGGCCGGGGGGCGGCGCAGCCGCTTCGTGCGGGATCGCAGTCGCTTCGTGTCGAGCCGGGTGGCCACCGCCGACCGTGGCACCTTCGTCCGACGGCGGACCGTGGGAGGCACCGCGGCCCTGGCCACGAGGGCCGCGAGCCGCGCCCGGCACTCGGCGACGTTGCGGCCGCGGTCGCGGTGCACCTGGCTCGCGATCAGGATCGCCCCGTCTTTCGTCAGCCGGGGAGCGACCGCGGCGATCAGTCGGCGGCGGACGTCGTCGGGCAGGTGCGGGCTGCCGCGAATCACGAACCGCAGCACCGCCTTGCTGCTCGTGCGGTTGACGTGCTGGCCGCCCGGTCCGCTCGACCGCACAAACTGCCATTCGAGCGCGGCGGCGGGGATGACGATCCCCGAAGGTCCCGCGATCCGGATGTCTGCCGAGGCCGTCATCTCCGCCTCCACGCCGGGTTGGCACTCGGACCGGTCACCGCTGCGGGGAAGGGACCGCCACCGGGACGGTCTTGTCAAGTCGAAAATCGCGGTCTTCACCACCGCGGCCCGATGGCGGCGCGTCCCGCGTGAATCCCGGCATCTCCGCGATATCCGCGGCGCGTCTGGACAGTCCGCGTGAGGCTCGCCGATACTCGCGCCGCCTTCGGTGGAGTGCCGGCCCGCGACGCGGGCCGGCGTCAGAGATTCGCAGCGCAGGAGTTCAGCGCATGCTCGACGTCGCAGTCAGCCAGGTGACGACGCCGCGGTGGGAACTGCACGAGGAACTCCGCTGTCTGGCCGGGCACGGCTTCGCGAACCTCGCCCTGGGGCGGCCGAAGCTCTCCGACGTGGGCCCGATGGCTGCCGCGGCGGCCCTGGCGGCCGCCGGCGTCCGGGCCTCGAGCCTGGAGTGTGCCGGCGGATTCACCGGGGGTGACGGCCGCTCGTTCGCGGAAAGCGTGGCCGACGCGGTCGAGGCCGTCGAGGCGGCCGCGATTCTCGGGGGTGCGGCACCTGCGGCGCCTCCGCCGGCCCTCGTGCTGCACAGCGGCTGCCGCGGCGGTCACACGCGGACCCACGCCACGCGCCTGCTCCACGACGCCCTCGCGTCCCTTCTGCCCATCGCCCGGCGGGAGGGGGTCGTGCTCGCGCTCGAGCCGCTGCGTGCCGCGGCGGCACCGGGCTGCAGTTTTCTCGCGGGGCTCGACGAGGCGCTCGAGGTCATCGACGCCCATGGCGATCCGGCGCTCGGCATCGTTCTCGATCTCTGGCACTTTGGCGACGATCCCGACCTCGAGTCGCGGCTCCCGCGACTCGCCGCGGCGGTCGCCCTCGTGCAGGCGGCCGACCGGTGCGGCCCGGCAGCCCCCGGCGGGGACCGCCTGCCGGTCGGGCATGGCACGCTGCCGCTCGAGCGGATCGTGGCAACGCTCGTGCAGCACGGCTACCGCGGCGGCGTCGAACTCGATCCCGTCGGGGAGACCGTGGAATTGCTCGGCTACGACGGCGTACTCCGCGAGACGCGGCTGGTCGCCGACGCATGGGAGACGCGGCTCGACACGGCCGCCGGTGCTCTCGTCTGGACGGAACCCGGCCACGGCGGCGGTCCGCGGCGAGCCACGCAGATCCCGGGTCACTTCCGCCGGGCCGGCTCCGGGGCCGGATCACGGAGGTCCCAGGCCTCGAGCCAGGCCGTGTCGCGGGGCTGAAGCCCGAAGTCCTTCCGCAGGCGGCCATCGAAGTCGTCCATGTGGGCCGCCCCATAGAAGATGGCGATCCTCGCGTCGCCCGCCGCGATGCGGTCGCGGAGGATGCCGAGGGCGGCGGTGTTCCGGTCGGTAATGAGCGTCGAGCCCTTCTCGCCCCCGAAGGCGGCCGTGAGCACCTCCATGTCGGAGAACTGCTCCGCCATGAGCCGGCGGAGGCGCACCTGGCGCTCGGTCTCAGCGGCGAACATGAGTCCGAAGACGTCGCCGAGGGTCATCTCGGGTCCGGCTGCCCCGGCGTCGGCGCGGGCGGCGGCCTCGGCCATGATCCGGGAGAATGCACTCCACCAGGTCTCCCCCCGCTTCGCCATCGCCGCATCGAACTCCCGCGGCGAGAGGTCGGCATGCACGAAGTTCGGCGCGGTGTAGTCCACGCGGTCGAGCTGGAATTCGAGCCCCAGCATCCGCGTCAGGCCCTGCTGCGCCGCGCCGAGCGCGCCGGCCGGCTTGCGGCCCGGCTTCGGCACGCGGGCCTTGGGGGGGGCGACGAGCTCGTAGAGCACGGCGTCGTAGTCGGTGAAGACGCGGTTCAGCGCCTCGTAATAGTCGCGGCCTCCGAGGTGCACCGCGGCCACGAGATCGACCTGCACGGGCAGGCGCCGGCCGGCCCGCCGCGCGGCCGCGGCCGGCTCCGCGTACGACACGATCGCGGTGTCGAGTGAGACGGGCCGGTCGCGGTCGTCGCGCACGAGCCGCAGGAACTCGGGGTCGTCGCCCCGGGCCGTCGTGGCGAGACAGGCAAGCATGAGAAGCGACGCCAGACGGCGGACCTGGGCCGGGATCAGCATGGGAAGCCTCGTCGAGTCGGAGGTGATGGTCGTCGCAGACTACCCGAATTCCCTGCGGCCCGGCCCGCGGGCGGTCGGCGACGGCCGGAACCCGGGCCCTGCCGGCAGGGTTTGCCAACTTTCGTCAACCCGATCGACCGGCACGACCGATACCCCGAGAGGAATCCGCATGGGCGGATCCCAGAGCCTGCTCCCCAGGACACTCCCGCGATGGCTACCACCCAGGTTCAGACGCGTCTTTCCGGGTCCCTGCTGACCGCCCTGGCGGCCGTGCTCGCGATCGGCCTCGCCGGCGCGGACGCCCGTGCCGGCGGCAACTGGATGCCGCTCCTGCCGGACCAGGACTTCTACGACTTCCAGCTGTTCGCCCCGCCGGACCTGCAGGAGTACGGGGTCTACCAGGAGGCCCCCGAAGGCCTGTTCTTCACGTACGATCGGCTGTACTGGGCGATCACCCCGCCGAGCGTGCGCGGCGTGGGGCGGACGCAGCTCGGCGGGTACATCATCCCGTCGGCGCCCATCTCGCCCCAGACCATCGTGCAACTCAACAACGGCAGCCTCCAGGCGTCAGCTCAGAACCCCCAGCTGCCGGCCAACGTCATCGGCGGGGTCTTCCTGTTCGGTGCCGACCCGCTGCAGCTCGACCTCAACACGAGTTGGATGCGGACGGCGATGAGCTGGGGCAACCGCTACGAAGGCGGCTGGATCTACGACGATCTCGGCGTCGAGATCGGCTACTTCGACACCGGCGACCAAAACCAGTCGTTCCAGACGATCAGCGAGTTCGCCGCGTCGTCGCCGACCCAGATCTTCACGCAGACGACTACCGGGGGCGCGGCCGTGCTGGGTGCCCTGCAGCCGCCGATCATCACGACGACGATCACGTCGAACAGCCCACCTCCCGATCACATCATCTCGCAGAAACTCACCCAGGACAACTACACGCGGATGCAGAGCGCGGCGGCGGTGATGATCGTCCGCCGTGAACTCGGGCGCCGCGGCAGTGGCACGACGCTCCGCTTCGGGCTCGGGCCGCGGTTTCTCCAGTTCGAGGACCGGTTCCGGATCGGCTACGAGAGCAACCAGTACGCGTACAACCGCGGCCCCACCGGTGTCACGGGTGGTGGCGTTGGCGGCGCCGGCGGCATCGGCGGCGGCGGTGGCGTTGTTCCTCCTATCGGCGGTGGTGGCATCGGCGGTGGTGGCATCGGCGGTGGTGGCATCGGCGGTGGTGGCATCGGCGGTGGTGGCATCGGCGGCGGTGGTGGGCAGCAGATCGGAAACAACGCCGTCGTCATCGGTCAGTCTTCGGCCGGCGACGTGCTCGGCATCGCCGGCAACGACACGCTCACCGGCCGGGGCGCGAGTTCTCCGCTGCAGACCGGGCAGTGGCAGACCGCGACCTACAACAACATGGTCGGCCCGGAGATTTCCCTGCTCCTGGAGAGCACGCGGGGCCGCTGGACGTTCTTGAGCGAACTCAAGTTCACCGCCGGCCTCAACTGGCAAAACATGCTCTACAACGGGTCGAACTTCCCGAACTCGATCGGTGCCGACTACCTGCGGGCCACGTTCAACCCGTCGGTGACGAACGTCTCCGATGGCACGGCTGCAGGCCAGGTGCTCGCGCTGCAGCCGCCGCCGCTGTTCCTCCAGATCTACGGCATCGGCCAGCAGAACGCCACGAACGCCGCCCGGCACACGTTCGTGTTCACGCCGATCGGCGAGTGGCGGCTCGGCGGCGAGTTCCGCGTCAGCCAGGCGATCACCCTGCGGGCCGGTTACACCGGGGTCGCCCTCGGCAACATCGCCCGGGCCTCGTCGAACACCGGGTATCGAAGCGTGCCCCAGTCGACCCAGTACGCCGAGGTGCTGGATCCCACGCAGGCGGCTTCGATCACGAACCCGTGGGTGGTGAAGACGACCGGTGCTCCGCCCCCCGGGTCGGTGGCCGTTCCCGGTGACCCCAACACGTTCAAGGATCCCCTCGGCAACTATTACACGAATGTCGCGAGTCCCTACCACCGCGACGACCCGGTCTACAACCGGATCGCACCGACGGTCGGCAACGCCGTCCAGGACTACGTGTTCACCAACGGCGTGGACTTCGGCATCGAGTTCCGCTACTGATCGCGGCCGGGCCGGACCGGCTCCCGCCCCTCACCAGCCGGCGGCGATCCAGTCGGCCGTCGCGCCGCGGACCATCGCGAGCTTGCCGAGCCGCTCGACGAGCGGCTGCCAGAGCCCGGACTCGGCCGCGACATCGACCGCGTGCGGGAGTTCGACGAGCGTCCCGGTGGCATCCACGTTCGCGAACCCGAACAGGCCGTCCATCCAGGGCAGCGACTGGCCCTCGAGCGGCATCCCGACCACGCCCGCCACGACGTACGACTGCCGCACCTGGAGCACCGCACCGCGGATCTCCACGAGCGCGCCGACCGGCACGGCCCTGCGGCACTCGAGCGCGAGCACGCGCCGCAGCATCAGGCTCGCCTCCGCCCCCGCCGCGCGGACGGCCGTCGCGTAGGCGGCCTCGAGGGCGTAGCGCAGCAGGCTGCCCGCGTAGAGCGTGCCGAAGTGGTTGGCGTCGGCGGGGAGGACGAGGCGGTGGGTGGTGATGTCCGGGGCCGGCATGGCCGCCGTTATACGGCGCCCGCCCGCGGCCGCCAGTCCCGCGTCAGGCCGACCGGCGGGCGTAGACGGGGTCGATCTTCGCGAGCTCCTCCTCGAGCGCCGTCACCGTCCGCCGCACCTGGTCAGCCGTGTGCCGCGACGTGATGAAGAAGCGCAGGCGGGCCGCCCGCTCCTCGACCGCCGGGTAGAGGATCGGCTGCACGTTGATGCCGCGGGCGAACAGGGCCCGCGAGAGCCGCAGGGCGTTGAGCGAGTTGCCGAGGATCACCGGCACGATGGCCGAGCCCCCCGAGGGCCCGGTGTCGAGGCCGGCCTCGCGGGCCAGTTGGAGGAAGAGCCGCGCGTTGGCGTGGAGCTTCGCCACCCGCTCCGGCTCCCGCTCGAGCAGCCGCAGGGCGCCGAGGGCCGCCCCCGCCGCGGCCGGCGGCATGCCGACGGAGTAGACGAAGCCCGGCACCGTGTACTTGAGCCAGCGGACGAGCGTCCGCGAGCCGGCGATGTAGCCGCCGCAGCTGCCGAGGGACTTCGACATCGTGCCCATCCAGAGATCGACGTCGGCTGCCTTGATGCCGAAGTGCTCGCCGATGCCGCGGCCGCGGGCGCCCATCACGCCGATCGAATGCGCCTCGTCCACGAGCAGGAGCGCCTTGTGCCGCTTCGCGAGCTCCACGAACCGGGGCAGTTCGGTGTAGTCGCCGTCCATGCTGTAGATGCCCTCGACGATGACGAGCACCCGGCGGTACTGGCCGCGGATCTGCCCGAGCAGTTCGTCGGCGGCGCGCCAGTCGTTGTGCGGGAACGGCCGGCGGCGGGCCCCGGAGAGCACGGCCCCCTGGAGCAGGCTGTTGTGGGCCAGGGCGTCGTGGAGCACGAGGTCCCCGGGCCCCACCACGTGGCCGATCACGGTCTCGTTCGTGGCGTGGCCGCCCACGAAGGTGATCGCGTCCTCGGTGCCGACGAACCGCGCGATCTCCCGCTCCAGCTCCTGGTGGATCGTCTTCTCGCCGGAGACGAGCCGGCTCGCCGACACGCTCGTGCCGTACCGGTCGATCGCCGCCTTCGCCGCCGCCGCTACCTCGGGCTCGCCCGACATGCCGAGGTAGTTGTAGGTGGCCCAGCTCACGAGCTCCCGGCCGCCGATCGTGGTGCGGTCGTTGGCGAGCCCCTCGTGGACGCTGAAGTAGGGGTTGTCCAGGCCCGCGTTGCGGACCATGGCGAAGTTCTGCTCGAGGGCCCGCACCTCCGGGAACTCGGCGATCACGTGGGCGTCGCGCGGGATCTCGGCGACGGCCCGCGCCGCCTGGGCGGCCGCGCCCCCAGTCGTCGGCATGTGGTCGAGGATCGCCTCGGCCACCTCGCGGCAGGTCTCGATGACCGGTAGCACCTGCTCCGGAAACCGGCCGCCGAACGCCTCCTCCAGGCCGGCCACGATCTCCATCCGCTCGAGCGAGTCGAGGCCGAGCTCGACGATGTTCGTGTCGAGCGAAAGGTCGCCGGCCCGTTCCTTCGCCACGCGGCGGACGTGCTCGAAGACCGTCTGCACGACCTCCTGCGGCAGGTCGCGGTCGGGCCGCAGGCCGCGGGTCGCCTCGCCCACGGGCCGCTGCCGCGCCAGTCGCGGCTCGGCGGCCGGGGGCGCCACGGGCACGGCCGGGGCCAGCCAGGCCACGTGCTGCTCGACGACGTCGAGCGAGCCGTCGAGAAACTGCCGCTTGCAGGCGTGGCGCTGGATCTTGCCGCTCGACGTCTTGGGCACGCTGTTGGGGCGCACGAGGACGATGCCCTCGGCCGCCACTTCGTGCTCCTTGGCGAGACGGCTGCGGATCGCCTCAAACGCGGCCGCGACCTCCGCCGGCTCCCGCTTGCCGCGCTCCAGTTCGGCGACCACGACGACCCGTTCGCGGTCCTCGTGATCGACGGCGAATGCCGCCACGGAGCCGGCCCGCACGAGGCCGCAGGCCTCCTCGACCGAGCGCTCGATGTCCTGCGGGTAGTGGTTCCGCCCGCGGATGATGATCAGGTCCTTGAGGCGGCCGGTGACGAACAGCTCGCCGTCCTCGAAGAAGCCGAGGTCGCCCGTCCGCAGGTAGGGCCCGGGGTTCGGCCGCCATCGCGACACGGCGCCGCCGGGGCCCGCCGCCGCGGGCTGGGCGAGCATCGCGCCGAACGTGATCTGCGACTCCTCGGTGCGATTCCAGTAGCCCTGGGCCACGCTCGGGCCGCTCACCCAGATCTCGCCCACGCGACCCGGGGGCAGGGCCTCGCAGGTTTGCGGATCGACGATGTGGACGTCCTGGCCGTCGAGTTCGCGGCCGCTCCCCACGAGCCGCCGCGCGCCGGCCGCGTCGGCGGGGCGCCCGACCGCGGTGCCCGTCTCGATGGCCGCCGCGTCGAAGGCCCGGACAACCGGCTTCTCGAACTTCATCCCGCCGGTCACCATGAGCGTGCTCTCGGCGAGGCCGTAGCACGGGTAGAAGGCCTCGCGGCGGAAGCCGCTCACGGCGAAGGCCTCGGCGAAGGCGTCGAGCGTCTCGGCGCGGACCGGCTCGGCGCCGTTGAAGGCCAGCGACCAGCTGGAGAGGTCGAGCGCGGCCCGCTGCTCGGGCGTCGTCTTCCGCACGCAGAGTTCGTAGGCGAAGTTGGGGCCGCCGCTGATCGTGGCCCGGTACTTGGCGATCGCCTGCAGCCAGCGGAGCGGCTTCTGCAGGAAGGCCACGGGCGACATGAGCACGTTGAACTTGCCGCCGTAGAGCGGCACGAGGATCCCGCCGATCAGCCCCATGTCGTGGAAGCTCGGCAGCCAGAACACGCCCGACTGGCTACGCGTGATCTCGAAGGCCTGCATGATCCGCAGCGAGTTGTGGAGCAGGTTCTCGTGCGAGAGCATCACCCCCTTGGGCGTGCCGGTGGAGCCGCTCGTGTACTGCAGGAAGGCGAGCGTGTCGCCGTCGATGTCGGGCCGCTCCCAGCGGTCGGCCCAGCGGGGCTCGAGCTCGCTGTCCACCTTCCAGACGAGGTGCTCGAGGCTCGGGGCGGAGGCCCGCAGGCCCTCGAACCGGTCGAGCACGTCGCGGGTGGTGAGGGCCACCGCGGCGTCGGCGTCGGCGGCGATCGACTCGATCCGCTCGACCGAGCGGTTCTTCCGCGGCGGATAGGCTGGCACCGCGATCGCGCCGCCGTAGAGGCAGCCCATGAAGGCCGCGATGAAGTCGAGACCCGATGGATAGAGGAGCAGCACCCGCTTCCCGGTCATGCCCTGGTCCACGAGCCAGCCGCCGACCGCCCGGGCCTTCCGGTCGAGCTCGGCATACGTGATGCTGAGCTCCTCGTTCTCGCCGTCCACGAGGAAGGTGAACGCCCGGTCGTGCGGGTGGTAGGCCGACCGCTGCCGGAGCAGATCGACGATCGTGGGGGCGAACGAGGCCTCGGTGGTGGGGCTGGGAATCACGCTGGCAACGTCTCCACCCGTCGGGGCCGCGATTTCCGCCGGCGGCCGACCCGACCGCCGTCAGTTTCGGCAGGCCGCAGCCTGTATCGCGAGAGTCTAGCCTCGCGGCCGGCGCGACCGTTAGTTTCGGACCGGCCCGCCGAATGGCCGTTTTTCCGCGAAAAAAGCCGCTTCAGCGCGCCGGTCGGCGCGACGGGGCAAGCCCTGCGGCCGCCGCGCGGGGGAGG
>JBJTJO010000062.1:0-4710 GCA_046095965.1 Planctomycetaceae bacterium | reverse complement strand
CCACCCCGGCGGCCGTGGCCGCCGAGCGGCCGTAACGGCCGGGGCGGGCCCCGGGGCCGGGGGCCGGGCTTGCCGTGGCGCCGAACATCGTCCATCATCGTGACTCGGATCCATTTTCCCCCAGCAAGGTGAGCCGCCGATGTCGTCGCGCGATGAAGTCGAAATCTTCGAAAAGGTGAAGGCCGCTCTCGTGGACGCCCTGGGCGTGGACGAGGAGGACGTCACCCCGGCCGCCACCATGGTGGGCGACCTGGGCGCCGAGTCGATCGATTTTCTCGACATCGTCTTCCGGCTCGAAAAGGCCTTCGGGATCAAGATCTCGCGGGGTGAGCTGTTTCCCGAGGACGTGTTGTCGAGCTCCGAGTTCGTCAGCAACGGCAAGGTGAACGCGGCCGGGATCGCCGCCCTCAAGGCCCGCATGCCCTTCGCCGACCTGGCCAAGTTCGAGGCCAATCCGAGCGTGCAGAACTTCGCCAACACGCTGACGGTCCAGGACATGGTCCGCTACGTGGCGGGCAAACTGGCTGGCTGACCGAGCGAGGACGGCGGCGCCGGTTTCCATGCGTTGGTTCTGGATTGACAGGTTCGAGGAGTTCGTCCGCGGCACGCGCGCGGTCGCAGTCAAGAACGTGTCGCTCGCGGAGGAGCATCTCCACGACCATTTTCCCGGCGCGGCGCTGATGCCAAACTCGCTCGTGGTCGAGGGCATGGCCCAGGCCGCGGGGCTGCTCGTGGCCGAGGCGATCGCCTTCAACCGGCGGGTCGTGCTCGCCAAGGTGGCGGCCGCCGAGTTCCACTTCGACGCGGTCCCCGGCGACACGATCCGCTTCCACGCCGAGGTCCTCGACATCAAGCCGGCCGGCTCGCTGACGAAGGTCCGCACGACGGTGGGCGATCGCGAGCAGGGCGCGGCGGAACTGTTCTTCGCGCACCTCGAGCCGGGCGCCGGCGTGCCGCAGCTCTTCGAGCCGCACGAGTTGATGCGCTGGCTCGACCACATGCACATCTACGACGTGGGGCGCGACGCGGAGGGCCGACCGCTCGTGCGGCCGGACCTGTGACCGTGGGCCGTGGCCCGCGCAGGCGCGGCGAGGGGAGGTGACCGATGGTGGCCGGCAGGCGCAGGGTGGTCATCACCGGCATGGGATGCGTGACGCCCCTCGGGGCCGGTGTCGAGGCGCTCTGGAGGAACCTCGTCGCCGGGGCCTCGGGCGTCGGCTACACCACCATCTTCGACGCCTCTCGCTTCCCGACGAAGATCTCCGCGGAGGTTCGCGACTGGAGCATCGCCGACGAGGGCCGGTCGGAGCCCCACTGGGGCCGCGTCCACCGGCACACGCGGTTCGCCGCGGGGGCCGCGCTCCAGGCGATGCGCGACGCGGGGCTGGCCGAGGGGCTCCGGGCCGATCCGACGCGGCTGGGCGTCTACCTCGGCAGCGGCGAGGGCAACCAGGACTTCTCCGCCTTCATGCGGATGATGACGATCGGCCTCGACGGCGAGACGCTCGATGTTTCCAAGTTCACGAAGGCCGGGCTCGAGACGCTGCAGCCGCTCTCCGAGGTGGAGCAGAATCCCAACATGCCTGCCGCCCACGTGGCGGCGCTGTTCGACGCGCAGGGCCCGAACCTCAACTGCCTCACCGCCTGTGCCGCCTCCAGCCAGGCGATCGGCGAGGCGACCGAGCTCGTCCGCCGCGGCGAGGTGGACGTGATGCTCTCCGGCGGCGCGCACAGCATGATCCACCCCTTCGGCATCACGGGCTTCAATCTGCTCACCGCCCTCTCGACCCGCAACGACGAGCCGACGCGGGCCAGCCGCCCGTTCGACAACGACCGCGACGGCTTCGTGATCGGGGAGGGGGCGGCGATGGTGGTGCTCGAGGAGCTCGAGCACGCCCGCCGGCGGGGCGCCACGATCCACGGCGAGCTGCTCGGCTACGGCTCGACGGCCGACGCCTACCGGATCACCGACACGCATCCCGAGGGGCGGGGCGCCGCCGCGTGCATCAACCTCGCCCTCGCCGACGCCGGCCTCGTCCCCGCCGACATCGACTACATCAACGCGCACGGCACGAGCACGAGCGTCAACGACCGCGTGGAGACGCTGGCCATCAAGAAGGTGTTCGGCGACCGCGCCTACCAGACGCCCGTCTCCAGCACGAAGAGCATGATGGGCCACCTGATCGCGGCGGCCGGCGCCACGGAGCTCATCGTCTGCCTGCTGGCGATCCGCGATCGTATCCTGCCACCGACGATCAACTACGAGAACCCGGACCCCGACTGCGACCTCGACTACGTGCCGAACAAGGCCCGCGAGGCGAACTGCGACGTCGCCCTCTCGAACAGCTTCGGCTTCGGCGGCCAGAACATCTCGCTCATCGTCGGCCGCCAGCAGGGGTGACGGGGGCCTTCGGCCCCCGGGGCTGGCGGTCTTGCCCAGTTTGCCGCCCGCAGGGTTTCCTCAATCGGTGCGGCCGGCATGACCGATACCTCCCGTGACGCGGTGGAATGTGCGTGGCGGTGGTTCGCCGCCGGCCGTTCCCCGCCCTGAGGGACTCACTTCCATGAACGCAGCGCGACGCGGCTTCGGGCTGGCCGTGGTGGCCGTGGTGGTCGGCGGGGCCAGTGGCTGCTCGATCATCGACCGTCTGTTCCTGCTCAACGCGGACGGCCCCTACGCCCACCATGCCCGGCATGCCCGGCATGCCGAGGGCTATTCCGCCGAGGGTTATCCCGACGAGGGCTGTCCGCCGGGCGGGCCGTGCGAGGAGGGCGTCTGCCCGACGGGCATGTGCCAGCAGTGCGAGCACGGCCAGTGCAAGGTGCCGCACAACGGGCGGTACGGTGGCCTCGCCAAGCACCACCTCTCGCCGGCGGAGCGGGCGATGGTGGATGGGTCCGACTACGGCGCCACGCAGCCCGCGGGTCCGCCCACCGGCGCCGTCGCCTATCCCTACTACACGACCCGCGGCCCGCGGGACTTCCTCGCCAAGAAGCCGCCCTCCATCGGGCCGTGATCCGCGGCGGACTACAGCACTTCGCGTCGTGCCGGTAGGCTTCCGGGCCTGCCGGCACGCGTCGTTTCCCGGCCGGTCCGTCGAGGAGCGATCCCATGGCAGCGTCTGCATCCTCCGGCACGTCGGCCTCCGGCCGGCTCACGCTCACCGGCTGGCTCGTGTGCGCGATCGCGGCGATCGGCTTCGCGTTCGACATCTACGAGCTGCTCATGCTGCCGCTGGTGATCAAGCCGGCGCTGGCCGCGCTCGGCGGCGCGACGCCCGAGGGAACGCCGCTGCTCACGCCCGGCTTGCCGGCCTACGTGCAGTGGGCCCGCGCGCTCTTCTTCATTCCGGCGCTCGCCGGCGGCGTCTTCGGCCTCCTGGGCGGCTACCTCACCGACCTGCTCGGCCGGCGGCGGGTGCTCACGTTCAGCATCCTGCTCTACGCGTTCGCGGCCTGCGCGGCCGGCTTTGCCACGTCGCTGCCGCAGTTGCTCTTCTTCCGGTGCCTCGTGTTCGTCGGCGTGTGCGTGGAGTTCGTGGCCGCCGTGGCCTGGCTGGCGGAGCTCTTCCCCGACCACGCGCAGCGGGAGCGGGTGCTCGGCTGGACGCAGGCCTTCTCGTCGCTCGGGGGCCTGCTCGTCGGCACCGCCGCCGTGCTGGCCTCACGATGGGCCCTTGCGCTGCCGGCGATCCACGGCGGCCACGAGGCCTGGCGCTACACGCTCATCTCGGGCGTCATCCCCGCGCTGCCGCTGATCCTCATCCGGCCGTTCCTGCCCGAGAGCCCCGTGTGGGCCGAGAAGCAGCGGGCCGGTACGCTCAAGCGGCCGATCCTTCGCGAGCTCTTCAGCCCCGCGCTCGTGCGGACGACGATCGTGACCACGCTCGTGTTCGCGGCGAGCTACGGGATCGCCTTCGGCGCGATCCAACAATTGCCGCAGATCCTCGGCGCGCAACTGAACAAGGGGGGGCCCAAGGGCCACGCGGCCATCATCGCCACGGCGCAGGCCGCCCAGGCCAGGGAGGTCGCGGCCGCAGAGCAGGCGGGCAGGCCCGCGCCGTCGGCCGGCCGGCTCAAGAGCATCGCCGCCAATGCCAGCGACGAGGCGGTGGCGCGGGTGACCATCTGGCAGGAGATCGGCGGTCTCGTGGGCCGCGTGCTCCTGGCGTTCGCTGCGGTCCGCGTCGCGAGCCGCCGGACGCTGCTGCGGCTTTTCCAGTGGCCGGCGCTCCTCGTCGTGCCCGCGGTCTTCTGGTGGATCTCCACGTGCCTTGGCGACGCCGGATCGCTCCCCTGGATCAAGGTCGGCATCTTCGTGGCCGGACTGTTCACGGTGTCGCAGTTCTCGTTCTGGGGCAACTACATCCCGCTCGTCTTCCCCACGCATCTGCGCGGCACCGGCGAGAGCTTCGCGGCCAACATCGGGGGCCGCGTGCTCGGCACGGCGGCGGCCTGGCTCACGCTCACCTTCTCCGCCGCCACGCCACCCGATCCGGTGCGGATCGCGCTGGCCGGCGCGGCCGTCGCCGGCACCTATGCGCTCGTGGGCGCGATCCTCACGCCCTGGCTGCCCGAGCCGCGCGGCGACAGGGCCCGATGAACGCGCTCACTCCGTGAGCGTCCGTGGCGCGGGCGGCACGACGTCGGGCAGCGTGGCCGCGGTCCACACCCACCACCGCCCCGCGGCGACGAGGCCGAGCACCACGT
>JBJTJO010000061.1:0-10597 GCA_046095965.1 Planctomycetaceae bacterium | reverse complement strand
GGGATCGAGATGTAGGTGGAGAGGGTCGGCCCCTTCGTGCCGAAGCCCTCCTTGATCACCTGCACGAGCACCTCGTCGCCGCGGCGGAGGATGTCCTGGATCGGCGGCTTGACCCGCGGCCGGTCGCCGAGCCGCGGCTTGCGACGCGTGGCCGCGCGGGCCCCGGCATCCCCCTCGGCCGCCTCGCCCGCGCGGCCCGGCGGCTCCGCGTCGAAGGCCTTGTCGGGGTCGAGCCCGCCCTGGCGGTAGTACTGCGGCTCCACGTCGCTGATGTGGAGGAAACCGTTGCGGCCCACGCCGAAGTCCACGAAGGCCGCCTGGATCGAGGGCTCGATGTTGACGATCCGCCCCTTGTAGATGTTGCCCACGAGGTTGTCCTGGCTGGTCCGCTCCACGAAGAGCTCCTCCAGCGCCCCGTCCTCGATGATCGCGATCCGGCACTCCTCCGGCTGCGACACGTTGATCAGCATTTCCTGTTTCATGGACGTCCTTTCGTCTCCCTTCCGGTGGCGGCGTCGCCCGCGGCGACGGCCCCGGAGAGCCGGCGGTGGAGCTGGTCGCGCAGGTAGGCCTTCACCTCCCGCGCGCCGTCCATCGCCAGCGCCTTCTCGGCGACCAGGCGGCATTCGGCGACCGAAACGCTTCGGATCACCTGCTTGACTTCCGGGATGGCGCTCGCCGGCACGCTCAGGTGCCGCAGGCCCAGCCCCAGAAGCAGCTGCGTGTACATCACGCTGCCGCTCATCTGACCGCACACGTTGGCCGGTACGCCGGCCGCGTTCGCCACGTCGAGCGAGCTGCGCAGGAGCCGCAGCACCGCCGGATCGCAGGCGTTGTACAGATCCGCCACCTCCTTGTTGCCCCGATCGACCGCCAGCGTGTACTGGATCAGGTCGTTGGTGCCGATGGACACGAAGTCCACCTCCTTGACGAGCGCGTCGAGCATCACCGCGGCGGCCGGCGTCTCGACCATGATCCCCACCGGCATCCGCGGGTTGAACGCGACGCCGTGCTCGGTGAGGTCCTCCATGACGTCGGCCAGCACCATCCGCGCCTGCCGCAGCTCGATGATCGTCGAGATGAGCGGGAACATGACCCGCACGTCGCCCAGGGCGCTCGCCCGGAGGATCGCCCGCAACTGCGTGCGGAACACCGGCAGCTGCCGCAGCGAGAGGCGGATGCTCCGCAGGCCCAGGCAGGGGTTGCGTTCCTCCTCGGTGCGGCTCTCCGGGTGCATCTTGTCGGCGCCGAGGTCGAGCGTGCGGATCACGACGGGCTTGCCGTCCATGGCCCCGACCACCGCCGCGTAGGCTGCGAAGTGGTCCTCCTCGGTCGGTTCCGTGCGGCTCGTGAGGTAGAGGAACTCGGTCCGGTACAGGCCGATGCCGTCGCAGCCGCGGGCGATGCAGTGCTCGGCCTCGTCGGGGAACTCGATGTTGCCCATGATCCGCACGCGGACGCCGTCGGTCGTCTCGGCGGGCAGGTCGCGGATCAGGTCGAGTTCCGCGGCCGCGGTCCGCGCCGCCTCGAGCTCCTCGCGGTACTGGGCGATCGTCTCCTCGTCGGGCTGGAGGATGACGAGCCCCTGGTTGCCGTCGAGGATCACCGGCTCGCCCCCCGACACGTCGGCGAGGAAGGGGCCGACGCCGACCACGGCCGGGATCTCCAGCCCCTCCGCCACGATCGCCGTGTGGCTGCCCGGTCCGCCGAGCTCGGTGGCGAACCCCTTCACGAACCGCCGGTCGAGGTTCGCCGTCTCGCTGGGCGTGAGGTTGTGGGCGAGGATCACGACGGGCTGCGAGATCGCCGCCAGCGTCTCCCGACGCTGCCCGAGCAGGCTCCGCAGCAGGCTCTTCTCGATGTCGTAGATGTCGTGGGCCCGCTGCGCGATGTGGTTGTCGAGGTTCTGGAAGGCCTTCGCGTAGCGGCGCAGCGTGCGGCTGACCGCGTATTCCGGCCACCAGTTGCGGTCGCGGACGGCGCTCGTGAGCTCCTGCTGCAGCCGCTCGTCGTGCAGCATCGCCAGGTGGGCCTCGAAGATGGCCGCGTACTGGTCACCGAGCTCGGCGCGGATGGCGTCGCGATTCCGCTCCACCTCGCGGGCCGTCTCCGCGATCGCGGCCTGGAGCCGGGCCAGCTCGGTATCCACCGCGCTCCGCTCGACGAAGCGGCGCGGGATCCGGAAGCCCTCGGTGTCGAGGACGAGCGCCTCGCCGATCGTGACGCCGGGCGAGACGGCGAGGCCCTGGAGTTTCAGCATCGGGCGCATCCCGCCCGCCGGCTGCCGTCACCACGGGGAGATCGCGCGTCACGACTCCGCGCCGCGGCGGGCGCGGCGGGCGGCGGCGATCGGATCCCGGCGGCGGGCGCCTGGCGGTTCGTTGCGGCTCCTGTGGTTCAGTGTGGTCGGTCGGTCTGCGACCGGCCGCGGGGCCGCGTGGCCCGCGCGTCGCCGGTCAGGAATCCCGTTCTTTCTCGTGTTCGTTGAATTTCAGCTCGAAGAGCCGGCCGATGGCCTCGAGCGCCTCGCGGGCGTCGGGGCCCGTGGCCTCCACGACGAGCCGTGTGCCGGCCTCGGCGGCCAGCGTGAGCACCTCGAGGATGCTCTTGCCATCGACCCGCTGCGCGTCGGCGACCAGCTCGATCCGCGAGCGCCACCTGCGGGCCTCGCGGGACAGGAGGTCGGCGGGCCGCGCGTGGAGGCCCTGCGCGTTGGCCACGACCACCTCGCGGGTGAGCGTCGCCAGCGCCCCGGCGTCGGTGGACTCGCGACCGTCGTCGCGGACCGTCGCGTTGCTCACGAGGTCACCCCCTGGGCGTCGGCGTCTTCGAGGAGACTCTTGATCTCCACCGGCCCCTTGGCCGCCTTGAGGAGCCGGCAGAAGGTGTCGTCGCGGAGTTGCCGCGAGATGTTCTCGAGCGCCCGCAGGTGGTCGCCCGGGCGGTCCGGCGGCGACACGAGCAGGAACAGCAGGTGCACCGGCTCACCGTCGAGGCTCTCGAACTCGATGCCGGTCGGGCTGACCGCGACGGTGCCGACGAGGCGATCGACGCTCGGATGCTTCGTGTGGGGCACGGCCACGCCCCGGCCGATGCCGGTGCTGCCGAGATCCTCGCGCTTCATGATCGCCTTCACGATGCCATCCTGGTCGCCGGCGGCGATCCGCCCGGCATCGACCAGGGCCTGCACCATCTCGCGGATCACCGCCTCCTTGGAACTCGCGGCGATGTGAGCCCGGATGGCGTCGGTGGCGACGAAATCGGAGAACTTCATGCGTGGTGTCGTCTCGGGGTGTGGTCTCGGGGCGGGTCAGGAGCGGCGGGTGGTCGGCACGTGCTTGTGATCCCGCACCTTCTCCTTGTGCTTGCGGAGCTGCTGCTCCATCTTCTGCACGGCGCCATCGACGCTCCGCCAGAGGTGCGCCGAGTTCTCGTGGCTGACCAGGTCGTGAAACCGCTCGGCCGAGGCCACGATCTCGACGGCCGGCAGGGACGAGTTTTGCAGATCGACGGTCACGTTGAGGGCCGTGAGCCGGTCGAAGTAGCGACGCAGCCGCGAGACCTTCGCGGCGATCTTCGACTGGGAGGCCGGGCTGAGGTGCCCGTGTCGGGCCGAGACGTTGATCTGCACCCGGGAAATTCCTGGAGTTCGAGGCCTTCTTGCCGCCACGATGACGGCGTTGACGGAGCATAGCACCGGCCGGCATCCACGGACAAACGACCGGCGCAACCGTCGCGGCCGGCGCGGATTCGCGCCGCGGGGCGGCGCCCCGCGGCGCGGTCGGCGGCGCGGTCAGGGGGCCCGCCGGATGCGGCCCTCCTCGAGACGGGCCCGCCACCACGCGACGCCCTCGCGAAGCCCCTCGGCCGATCGATCGGCGCGATACTTCAGCCGTTCGACCGCCGACGGTCGCACGACGTCCACAAGGATGGCGATCGCGTAGCGACGGACCGCGAGGTGCGGGCTCTCGAGCGCGGCGACGAGGTCCGCATCGCCCCCCGCCGCGAACTCGTCGTCGGTGAGACCGCGGGCGAGGCGCTTCACCGTTTCGGCCGCTCCAGGCGGCGCCTGCACATCGAAGGCCGCGGCCAAAGCCTCGGCGGCCTTCGGACCACGGGCCAGCGCCGGCTGAACCGCGACCGCGTCGAGCCGCTCCCACTGTGCCTCGGGCAGCTTGTCGGGCCCCGCGGCACACACCAGCCGCGCGGCCGGATCGAACTCGCCGACGAGTGCGAGCGTGGCGGCTGCCGCCAGCCGGCGCTCGCTCCGCCGGTCGGCGGCCAGGTCGCGGAGCGCGGGAAGCGCCGCGGTGCCCGCCGCCAAGCGTGAGGCCAACGCCCGCGCGGCGTGCGCATCGATCGGGTCGTCGCCGCGCCGCCCCGCGAGCCACTCCGGCGGCGACCCGACCGCCTCGGGCAGCGCCGCGTCCGGCCGATCGCTCCGCCATACGAGCGCCTGCCCCGGGGGGATGGGCGCGACGACGGCCCCGGCCGACGGCCGCCATTCGAGCGGGCTCGTGGTCGGCAGGATGCGCGCGACGCGGTTCGCCGACTCGGGGCCGTCGCCCGGACGCCGCGTGAGCCGCACCTCCACACCCACCGGCGCGCCGAGTCCGGCCGCGATCACCCCGCCAAGCCCGCCGGCGGTCACGCCGAGTCGCTGGCCGCCGGCAGCCACCGCGGCGCCGAAGACGATCTCGAGTCGCGGCGTGCCGTCGGCATCGCGGCCCACCACGGCACGCGTGCCCGGCTCGAGCGCGATCCTCGTTCCATCCACCACGAGCCCGGGTCGGCCGAAGGGCGGAGCGAGGAGATCCACGGGCAGTTCGAGCGGTGTTCCGTCCGCGCCCGCCAGCCAGGCCTCCGCGCCGGCGCCGGCCGGCCGGTGCAGCAGCACGGCAGGACCGACCACGGCGACCGGCGCGTTCTGCGGCGCGGCGATCGGCGGAGCCCCGGGCGCGTTCGCGGCGGGCGCCGGGACGGGCGGCGCGAAATCGGCCGGGGCCGCGATCGCCAACGCGTCCCCCTGCGGCACGCGGCGATCGCCGGGCCCGGCGGGGGGCGCGACCGGTGCCGGCGGCGGCACGGTATCCGGCGGTGCGTCCGCGACGAACGCGGGAACCTCGCCCCCGCCGGTGTCAGCCGCGACGGCTGGCGGCGGCGGTCGGTCGCCGGCCGGCGGCGTGGCTGCGGCGGCGTTTTCGGCGGCGCGAGGCTCCGCCGGTGTGGGGACCGCAGTCTCGACGGGTTCCGCAGTCGGCGGCGCGGTGACCACGGCGGTGGCCGGCGGCTCATCCCGCGGGGGGTCGGCAGGCAGCGGAGCGTCCGCCGGCGCCGCGTCCGCCACTGGCGGAGCGACGTCGGGGGCGCGGGCCTCGGCAGGCCGGGCGGCGACGTCGCGGCCGCCGGCCGGCTTCCCGCCCGTTCGCGCCAGCGACCAGCCGAGGACGCCGACGAGCGCGACGAGCAGCGCGAGGGCCGCGGCGACGAGCAGCCAGGCGGTCGCCGGCGCGCGGGCCGGCCGTGCCGCCGGCGGCGCGGCGACGGCCGGGCGCGGTGCGGCCGCGTGGCGTTCGCCGGCGCCAGGATCGCCCGTGGCGCGGGCCCGCACCGCGGCGAGCAGCCGGCGTCGCGCGGCCGCATCGAGCGGCGCGGCCGGCTCGCGCGACCAGACGGCGAGGATCTCGTGGCTCGCCGCCGTCTCGGCGAGTTGCACGTCGGACGCGAAACAGGCCCGCTCGAACTCGCCCAGCCGGTCCGGGGCCAAGGCGTTGTCGAGATACTCGGCCGTCGTGTTGGCCGAGGCTGCGAAGCCGGTGGCATCGGGGGCCGATGCACCGAGCGTCGGCCGGGCCACCACCTCGTCGATCCGCTCGACCAGTCGGCGGGCGGCGTCGCTCCCGCCGACCTTGCCGGCGAGGTCGCGGGTTGCCTCCGCGCCCAGCATGCCGTCCTTCCACGAGAGCAGGGTCCGCAGGGTCAGCCGCATGGGTTGCCTCCGTGTGATCGAGCGTGGGGGGCGGCCCGGGTTGCTCCCGGCACCGCGCCGGCCCACTCCAAAGAGTGGCGCCCCGGACCGATTTTCGTGCAATCGCGGTTTCGCCCACTGGTTTTTCGGGCCTCCCGGGGGAGCCGCCGCGGGCCGACCCGGCGATCCAGCGGGGCGGCCCGTGCGTAGGAGGATCGGCCCTCGGGCCACCCGGGAGACGGTGCCAGAAACTCCCGCCCTGACTAGGATTTGATGGTCCGTTCCGCGAAAGGCTCGAGGCGATGAACACGACGACGGGCATCCCGGCCATCGACCGTCCCGACTCGGCGATCCCCGCCGAATGGTTCCTGCGCCGTGCCGCCGGCTATATCGAGCTCGGCGAGTTGCTCGTGGATGGTGACGGCCCGACCCCGCCCGCGGCGCGGAAGGTGCTGTTGCGGGCGCTCGACGAACTGGCTCGCCTGCCCGATGAGTTGCGGCAGGAGCCCGCGGCCAGCCTCCTGGCGGGCGAGGCGCTGCGGGCGGCCGGCGAGTGGGAGGCGGCCATCGCCCCGCTGACCCGCGCCACCGTCGGACCGGGCCGGCTCGAGGCGTGGCTGGGCCTCGGGTGGTGTCGCAAGCGTCTCGGCGACCTGCCGGGGGCGATCGACGCGCTCGAGCGCGGCCTGGCGGCGTTTCCTCGCCAGGCGATCCTGTTCTACAACCTCGCCTGTTACCACTCGTTGGTCGGCGACGTGGCCGCGGCCATCGACCGGCTCACGCAGGCGATCTCGCTCGACGCGCGGTTCCGCGACCTCACCGGCGCCGAGCACGACTTCGACCCGATCCGCACCGACCCACGATTCGTGGCGGCCACGAGCGTGACGGTCTGAGTGACTCGCCCCTGTGGCGCACACCTCCAGGTGTGCGAATCCGCGTCCACCTCCCCTGTGGCGCACACCTCCAGGTGTGCGAATCCGCGTCCGCGTCCCGACCCGCATTCGCACGCTGGAAAGCGTGCGCCACGGAAGGCATCCAGCCGCCCACTCCCCGGTGCCAGATCCCCCCATGCCGGACGCTAGCGTTTCCCCGCTCCGGGGGCGGAGATGCGGTCGATCTTGCCGATGAGGCCCCGGGCCGCATCGCGGATGTTGGCGACGGGATCCTCCGCCAGCCGCGCGATCGCCGCCACCACCGGGTCCGGCGGCGGCTGCCGTGTCGTATCGACGATCTTACCGACGGCGATCAAAGCGTTGACGACCACGAGCGTGCGCTTGTAGCGGCTGGACTGGCTCACCTCGTCCCCCGCGCGGGCCTCGACGTCGGGCAGGGCCAGCATCTCGCCGAGCGTGTCCCAGGCGGCGGGCCGCCCCGCTCGCGCGAGGCCCACCGCGGCGTTGAAGCGCGCGTTGTCGGAGCCGTCGGCGAGCAACTCACCGAGCCGTGCGGTCGCCTCGTCGCCGCCGATCACGCCCAGCGTGAAGGCGGCCGCAGACCGCAGGGCGTCGTCGTCACTCCGCGATGCGGCGCCCACCGCCGCGACGACGGCGGCCCCGTCGGGGAAAGCGCGGCCGGCCGCGCGAAGGTTGGCGGCGAGCACGGCGAGTGCCGCGACGGCGGCCCGGGCGGTGGCTCGGTCTGTCTCGTCGGCGGCCCGCGCCACGAGCGGCGGGGCCGCCTCGGGCACGGCGAACTCACCGAGCGCGCGGCAGAGATAGATGCACAAGGTGCGAGACGGCTCACCGGCATCGCCGGGCACTCGCGGGCGTCCGCTCGCCACCTCGTCGGTGAGGATCGAGCCAAGCTCGCCGGCCAGCCCACCGTCGCCCTTGAGCGCCGCGCCGCCGGGCCCCCGCAGATCGTTGGCGAAGTTGAGCGCCGCCTGCCAACGCCCCTCGGACTGGCGGCGCAGGGCCTTGAGATAGCCCTCCGGGTCGTTCCCGAGCTGCGCGAGCCAGTGAAACGCGACCCACACGGCCACGATGATGCCGACGATGACGGCCGGCACGAGGAACAGTTGCACGAGGAAGCCCGCGCTCGGCGGCTCGACCGGCGGGAGCGAGTCGTTCGGCGCCATGGCGCCGCGGGGTGAATCGGTCATCGGGCGTCACGGCAAGGGACGGAGCTATGCTGAAAAAGTCTAGGAGGCGAGCCCCATGAGTCAATCGATCGCGACGGAGCGGGCCGCAGCGTGGCTCGACGTCGATCTCGGCGACGCGGCCGCAAACCTGGCCCTCGACGAGGCGCTCCTCGACGCGGCCCACGAGGGTGTGCTCGCGGCGCCGGTTGTGCGCACGTGGTCGGCCGCGGAGACGACGGTCGTGCTCGGGTCGTCGAGCCGCGTCGAGGACGAGGTCGATCTCGCGGCCTGCGCGGCGGCCGGCGCGCGGCTCGTGCGTCGGCCCAGCGGCGGGCTCACCGTGGTCCTCGGGCCGGGCTGCCTCGCCTGGTCAGTCGTCGTGCCGCATCCCGCCGGAGCGCCGCCGATCGACGCCATCCACGCGGCGCTGCTCGAGCCGCTCGCCGCCGCCCTCCGTGCCGCCGGCCGCCCGGTCGAGCGCCGCGGCACGAGCGACCTCGCGCTCGTGGGCTCGGGAACGGAGCGGAAGGTCTCGGGCAACGCGCTCCGTGTCCGTCGCAACGCCGTGCTCTACCACGGCACCCTTCTCGACGCCTTCGACCTCGACGCGGTGACGCGCCTGCTTCGCCATCCGCCGCGGGAGCCGGGCTACCGGGCGGGACGGTCGCACGCCGCGTTCCTCGCGAACCTCGGCCTCGGCGGTGCCGTGCTCCCCGGCCTCGTGCGCGCCGCCTTTGGCGCGGACACTGCGGCCGCCGAGTGGCCGCGGGAGCGGGTCGCGGAGTTGCTCGACGCACGCTACGCCAGTTCGGCATGGACGCGTCGCCTGTGAGGCCCGGGCGGCAGGGCCGATCCGGCAATCTGGGTCAACCGTGCGGGAACGGACGTCTGGATCGCGACCCGCTCGGTGGCTGAACCGCGGCGGCGGGGCGCGCCGATGCCACTTCAAGAAGGGGAACGCGTGCCGCACGCGTGCCCGGAGCCCGGCGAAGTCGGTCTATCGCCGGCGGCGGCTCCGCGGTACGGTCCGCGTTCCGATCGACAGGATGTCGGATCGTCAGCCCGCGACAGGAGGTTGCCCCGCCATGCGTTTGCACATGAATGCCGCCGACGTGCGCGGCCTGGTGTCCCGTCACTTTCTCAACCTCGGCGTGGATTCCGACGAGGTCGCGGACGTGCAGGAGAACATCCGGATCGACCGCGGGCGGTGCGTGGCCCGGTGCTATCGCGTGGCCGAGATGTTCGCGATGTGGCTGATCGACGTCGGCGTGCTGCAGTTCTACGACGCCGATGGCGAGATGCTGCACACGGTGAATCTGTTCACCGAACTGCAGCCGCAGCGGGCCGCGGCCTGACACGGCGGTCGCCGGTCCGGAACACGACGGGGAGCATGATCCAGGGGGGATCGTGCGCGCGGAGAGTCGGGGGAGGGGACGATGTCGGGTCTATCGGCGTCCGCGCCGGCACTGTCGATCGTCATTCCGGCGCCGCGTGATCCGGCGCTGCTCGAGGCGACGCTCGTGAGCGTGCTCGAGAACCGCCCCGCCGACTGCGAGATCGTGGCCGCGATCGGCTTCGCGTACGACGATCCCTGGCGCGTCGCCGGCGAGGTACGGCTCGTGCCGGCGCCGCCCGGGTCGGGCCTCGCCGCGTGCGTCAACGTCGGCATCGCGGCCAGCACCGCGGCCGTCGTGCACGTGCTCGCGGCCGGCTGGTTGGGCACGCCCGGCTGGACGCTCCGACCCCTCGAACTGCTCGCCGACGACGAGGTGCTGGCCGTGGTGCCCGCCGGTGTCACGGCAGCCGACGGCCCGATCACGTCGGCGGGACTCCGCGTGACCCGCGGTGGCCGACGGGTGAACGTCGCCTCCGCGCCGGGCGCGGCCCGCGCCGACGGCGGCGACGCCGCCGGGATCAGGCCCGCGGCGCCGCAGCTCGAGGCCGGCTTCTGGCGGGCCGACTCGCTTGCCGCGGTGGGGCCCGGCTTCGCGACGTGCTGCGGCGACTGGCTCGCCGCCGCCGACGTGGCGACGGCCCTGGCCTGCCTCCCCGGGCGCGTCGCCTTCGCCCCCGAGTCGCGGGTCGTGTGCGGCCCGACGGCCACGCGACCTCGCGCCTTCACCGCCGGACTGCAGGCGGAACGGCTCTTCTGGCGGTCCCTCGCCCGCGGCGGGTTCATGACGGCGCTCGTCGCGCATGCCGCGGAGATCGTCCGCGACGCCGTGGCGACGGCCCCCCTGGGCACGCTGCCGATGCTGGCCGGTCGGACCGTGGCGCTCATGCAGGGCGGCGGATATCTCGCACGACTGCGGGCCGTGCGGGCGGCGGCCCACGCCGCCGCGGGGCACACGCTGCGGATCGACGGGCCGCACGCGGACGCTGCCCGACGCCACCGGCAGCCGGCGGAGCCCCTGCCGGTGCGACGGTCGGCGTGACGGGACCGGGAATCCCGCATCGCGGAGAGCGGCCGGCCTTGCCTCCCCCGTGCCGCTGCTAGAATCGTCGCCGCGGACCGCCCACGCGGCCACGCTCCCGTAGCTCAATTGGAT
>JBJTJO010000060.1:0-3823 GCA_046095965.1 Planctomycetaceae bacterium | reverse complement strand
CGGCGGAAGTACGAGCCCGCCTGCTCGGGGGTCGTCCTCTACCTCGGCCTCGACAAGCGCTATGAGCAGCTCATCCACCACAACTTCGTCTTCTCGCACGACCCCCACGAGGAGTTCGAGGCGATCTACAAGCGCGGTGAGCCGGCGCCCGACCCGACGTGCTACGTCTGCGCCCCGGCGGTGACCGAGCCCGAGGTGGCGATCCCCGGCGGCGAGGCGCTCTACGTGCTCGTCCACACGCCCTACCTGCGGCCGCACCACGACTGGAAGCAGATGCTGCCGGGGTACCGCGACCGAATCATCCAGAAGCTCGTCCGCACGGCCGGCATGAAGGATCTCGAGAGGCACATCGTCGTCGAGCGGGCCCTCACGCCGCAGGACATCAACGACCGCTACCACGTGCTCGACGGCGCGATCTACGGCCTGGCGAGCCACGGGAAGTACCTCGGCGCGTTCAAGCCGGCCAACCGCTCGCCCGACGTTGAGGGGCTGTACCTCGCCGGGGGATCCGCGCACCCGGGGCCGGGGATGCCCATGGTGTTGATGTCGGGCTGGATCGCGGCCGACTGCGTCGACCAGGACAAGCTCGTTCCGCAGGCCTCCGCCGCGCCGCGCTCGGCGGCGGTGCCGGTGTGATGCACGGGATCGCGTCGCGGAGGCTCGGGGCTGCCCATGCCCTCTCGCCCGGACGTTCGCTCCGTCTGGCAATGCGCCGGCGGCGGATCGGTGCCCGCTGACCGTCGCTCGCTTTGTGGAGAGATGTCTCCCCTCGCCCTCTGGGAGAGGGTGGCCGAAGGCCGGGTGAGGGTGCCTTGGTGTGATGCGACCAAAGCACCCTCACCCCAGCCCTCTCCCCGAGGGAGAGGGAGCGGTGGTGTTTGGTCTCCCGCTCGCTTGAGTACGATTGCAGCCCAGCAGAGCGAGGCAGGATCCCGTGATGAACACCGTCGACCGCGATCCAGCCGGGGGGAGGGGGGAGGATGAACTGCCCCCGTTCTCGAAGTGGCTCTTCGGCTGGTTCATGTGGTACGCGCGGCGGTACATCGCGCGGAACTTTCACGCGCTGCGGCTGCTCGAGGGGATCGACGGCGGGCCCGACCGGCCCGGGCTCGCGGGCGAGCCGGTCGTCTTCTACTCGAACCACCCCGGCTGGTGGGATCCGCTCACGTTCCTGTTCACGGGGCACCTGCTCCATCCCGATCGCATGGTCTACGGGCCGATCGACGCGGGGGCGCTCGGCAAGTACCGGTTCCTCGAGCGGCTCGGGCTGTTCGGGATCGAGCCGGGCACGTGGCGGGGCTCGGCGCGGTTCCTGCGGATGGCGCGGGCCGCGGCGCGGCGTGACGACGTCATCCTCTGGATCACCGCGCAGGGGGAGTTCACCGATCCGCGCGTCCGGCCGCTCGTGATGCGGCCGGGGATCGGCCACGCGGTCGCCGCCATGGACCGCGGGCTCGTCGTGCCCTTCGCCGTGGAATACCCGTTCTGGAGCGAGCGCTGCCCCGAGGTGCTCGTGGCGTACGGGCCCGCGGTGCGCGTGGCCGACGCGCCGGGCCGCTCGGCGGACGAGTGGACGGCGACGCTCGCCCGCGGGCTCGAGGCGACGCAGGACCGGCTCGCGGCGGCCGCCGTGGCACGCGACCCGGCCGCGTTCACGACGCTGCTCACGGGGCGCGTGGGCGTGGGATCGGCGTACGACGCGGTCCGGCGACTGGGAGCCTGGCGCCGCGGCGAACGGTTCGACGCGGCGCACGGCGGCGGGGCCGCGCGCGCGGCGGGGCACCGATGAGCCCGCTCGCGCTCGGCATCCTCGCCGCGGTGGCTCTCGCGCTCGCGGCCCTGCCCGCACTCCTCACGGTCGCGAACCTGCGGGCCTTCACGGCACCGCCTCCGGCGCCCGCCGGGTCCTCGCCTCGCGTGTCCGTCCTCGTGCCGGCCCGCGACGAGGAGGCGGCGATCGGGCGGCTCTGTCGAGACGTGCTCGCGAGCGAGGGCGTCGATCTCGAGCTCGTGATCCTCGACGACTCCAGCACCGACCGCACGGCGGAGATCGTGCACGGGATCGCGGCGGAGGACCCGCGGCTGCGGCTCGTCGTGGGCACACCGTTGCCGGCCGGCTGGTGCGGCAAGCAGCATGCGTGCTGGCAACTCGCCCGGGCCGCGCGGCACGACACCTGGGTGTTCCTCGACGTGGACGTGTCGCCCACGCGCGATGCGCTCGCGCGGGCGGTGGCCTTCCTCGACTCGTCGGGCGCGGCGCTTGCGGGCGGGTTTCCGCGGCAGGAGACGACGTGCCTGCTCGACCGGCTGCTCCTGCCGCTCATCCATTTCATCCTGCTCGGGTTCCTGCCGCTCGCCCGCAGCCGCACCGACCGGTCGCCGGGCCTCGCCGCCGGCTGCGGTCAGCTGTTCGTGACGCGACGGGCCGACTACGAGCGGGCCGGCGGCCACGAGGCGATCCGGGCCTCGCTCCACGACGGCGTGAAACTGCCGCGGACCTACCGCCGCGCGGGCCTGGCCACGGACGTCTTCGACGCCGTGCCCATCGCCTCGTGCCGGATGTACGCGCGGCACACCGACGTCTGGCGGGGCCTCTCCAAGAACGCCACCGAGGGCATCGGCGCCCCGGCCACGATCCTGCCGTTCACGATCCTGCTCGCCGGCGGCCAGATCCTGCCGTTCGCGCTCGCGGCGGTCGGTCTCGCCACCGGCTTTCGTGGCTGGCCGCGGTGGGCGGTCGCCGCGGCCGGCGTCGCCGTCGCCCTCGCGTGGCTGCCGCGCGTCCTCGAAGCCGTTCGGTTCCGGCACAGCGTCGCGAGCGCGGTGCTGCATCCCGTGGGCGTGGCCGTGTTCCTCGCGATCCAGTGGATCGCGCTCGCGCGAAAACTGCTCGGCCTCCGGACCACGTGGCGCGGCCGCAGCCTCGTGCCGCAGTGACGCGACCGCGTCAGAACTGGACGCGCGTGAGGCGGTTCTGCGGTCCGAACCGCCAGTTCCAGAAGGCGCGCAGTTCCCCGTCGAACCAGCGATCCACGCCGCCGCCCAGCGGCGTGACGTACGCGAACGTCAGCGTGGAGCGGTCGCCCCATTCGAAGTTGCAGCCCACGAGGCCGTTGACGAGCGAGACGACGCCGTAGTCCGCCCCGAGCCGGTACTGCGCCCCCTGGATCACGTCCGAGGCCTGCATGGCCTGGTTCACGTGGATCTCCGCGATCGGGGCGACGCCCGTGAGCCGCGAGTACGTGCTGCGGTAGGCCCAGTAGCCGGCGCTGAAGGAGAGGTACATGAACGTGGGATACTCGAGCTGGCCGACGTACTGCAGGTCCGTCTGTCCGGGCACGGCGAGGTAGGCCGGGTTGCCATTGGCCGCGGTGTCCATCTGGAGGAGGGCCTGGCTGAACCAGACGTCGTTCGGCGCCCAGATCCCGGCCATGAACGGCATCAACCGCACCGACTCGTTGTTGACGCGGACCGCCGCGGGACCGCCGGGCGCGGCGTTCACGACCACGTCGCCGGCGGTCGGGGTCATCACCTGCATGCCGCCCGTCCAGGCCCAGCTCCTGCCCAGCGCGATCACCGACTTGAAGATCACCGACATGTTGCCGAACTCGACCGCCTGCGCGTCGCCGATGCCGCAGGGCTCGGCAGGGTCGATGGTCTGGGTGTTGGCGAGCGTGGCCGCGAAGGGAGTCCGCACCTCGATCGACGTCCAACCGTCGGCGAAGGTCTTCTCGAAGCCGGGTGTGAAGCGGTTGACGTCGTTGCGGATGTCGCCGATGAGGGCGTTGTGGAAGTAGCTGTAGTTGAAGTAGACGCGGTCGCG
>JBJTJO010000059.1:0-2632 GCA_046095965.1 Planctomycetaceae bacterium | reverse complement strand
CTCCCCGTCCACGAGGAGGTGGAGGCGGCGCGGCCGCCGCTGCTCCTGTCGGGCGCGATCCTCCACCACAGCTACACCGACTGCGCCGACGTGGTGGCCCGCGCGGCCCGCTACGCGCCGCTCAAGGCGGGCATCATCCGGCGGAAGGGGCAGCGCGTGCGGACCTGGACGCTGCCCCTCCGCGGCCTCGCGGCGTTCCTGCGCAGCTACGTGGCCCGCGGAGGCTGGCGCGACGGCGCCCCGGGCTTCGTGATCGCCATGGCCCGCGCCCTCGACTCCACGCTCCCGCGCGCCCTCCTCCTCGAGGAGCGCCGCCCACCCGACCCCGGCTCCCGGGAAGACACGAGCGAACGCGAGTAGCGGTTCATCGGTGTCCAGCCGCTTTCCCTGGAGCCGCGGAGCGGCACTCTGCGGAATGTGGTTGGACACCTGGTTCGGCCACCGCGATGCGTTTCCGCGGGCCACCATGTGCAGACTGCCAGTCTGCACCTACTCGCTGCGCGGAGGCACTGGCCCGGCACGGCCGTGCGGATGCTGCGTGGAGGCATTGGCCCGGCACGGCCGAGCGGATGCTGCGCGGAGATGGCGTCGGATGTCCGGTGTAGGTGCGGGTTGTTCAACCTGCACCCGGTCGCATCGTGAACGGGGGAGGAATCGTGGTGGGTGACGTTGTTCGGCCACCGCGATGCGTTTCGGCGGGCCACCATGTGCAGACTGCCAGTCTGCACCTACTCGCTGCGCGGAAGCGTAGGCCTCATGCCCGCGCGCGGAGTGCCGCGAGCATTCCGTCCATGTCCGATGGCAGCGGCGCGGCGAGTTCCAGCCGCGCGCCCGTCGCCGGATGATCGAGGGCGAGCCGGGCCGCGTGGAGCGCCTGCCGCACGAGCAGCGGATTCCCCGGCGGCAGGCCGAGAAACGTCGGCTCGATCACCGTGCGGCCGCTGTACAGGCCGTCGCAGAGCACCGGGCAGCCGATGGCCGCGAGGTGCACGCGGATCTGGTGCGTGCGGCCGGTCCGCGGCGTGAGCCGCACGAGCGCGACCTGGCGGAACCGCTCCACCACTTCGTAGCGGGTCACCGCGTCGCGGCTCGTGGGGTGGTCGCGGCGCACGGCCATCTTCTCGCGCTGGTAGGGATGGACCCCGATGGGCAGCGCGATCTCGTCACGGTCGAACTGCGGAACCCCCTGCGTGATCGCGAGGTAGGTCTTCTCGACGGTGCGCCGCTCGAACTGCCGCGCCAGGGCGTGGTGGGCCTCCTCGGTGCGGGCCACGACGATGACCCCGCTCGTGTCGCGGTCGAGCCGGTGGACGATGCCGGGCCGCACCGGGCCCCCGGCGCTGGAGAGACCGGCCCCGGTCGCGTCGTCGCGTCCCTCGAGATGCCACTTCAGCGCGCCGGCGAGCGTGCCCTTCCAGTTTCCCTTGGCGGGATGCACCACCATGCCCGCCGGCTTGTTGACCGCGGCGATGAAGGGATCCACGTGGAGGAACTCGAGCGGGATCTCCTCGGGGGCCGGCCCGGTGCGGGGGGGCTCGGGGACCGTGAGCCGCACGACCGACCCGGCCCGCAGTTTCTCCGCCGCGCGGGCGGCGACCCCGTCGATGCGGACGGTGCCGCGCTCGATGACGCGGGCGAGGAACGAGCGGCTCTGCCCGGGCATGGCCCGCGTCAGGAAGACGTCGAGCCGCAAGCCGGCGTCGCCGGGCTCAACCGGGAGCGTCAGCTCCTGTCCCGGCCGGGGCGGTGCCGGTGGCGGGCTGCCCGGCGGCGGGCTCGCCGTCTCCGGTTGCGGGCGCGGTGGGTGGTGGGGCTGCTCCATCGGCCTGCGGCGGCTCGGGCTTCTGCTGGGAGAACCAATCGTACCACTGCCTGGTCGAATCCCGTTCCAGGGTCTGGATCCGGGCCTCGGCAAAGCGGCGCACCGCGCTGTTCGGGTGATCCTTTACCACGGCCTTGTAGCCGTCGATGGCCTCGGGGAGCAGGCCGAGGTTCTCCCGCACCTTGGCCAACCCGAAGGTCGCCCGCTCCCGCACCAGGTCGAGCGTGGTCGGCTCGAGAAGTTTTTTGTACCGCGCCGCGGCGGCATCGAGCTGGGCCGTCGCCTGGGTGCGATCGACGTAGAGCAGCCGGCTGCCCTGATCGAGCAGGCCGTCGGCGAGGACCAGTTGTGCCCACTGGGCGGCGGTGGTGCCCTTGTGGCGCTCGATGACGGCCTCGAGGCCGGCGGGCTGCCCGCCGGCCAGCGCGGCCAGGCAGTCGTCCCAGCTCTGCTCGCGGTCCGCGGCGCGACGGGAGTCCACGAAGGTCCACGCGGCCAGCCCCAGCACGGCGGCGGCCACCGCGAGGCCGACCGTCCCCAGGTAGGGCCGGATCCGGTCAACCAGGGCCGTGGCCGAGTCGGCCAGGTCGTTGGACTCAAGTTCGTGCCGGCGTTCGGACCGCATGACGCTCGCTCCTCGGAGCCTCTCAATAGAAAGAGGCCGCCGCGGGGCGTCAAGGCGACCGCGGCCGATGCGGTGCGGTCTGGTAGATTCCGCCACCATGGCCGCTTCGTCCTCCACGTCCCGCGCGACCGCCGACCCGCGCCGCCGCGGCGTGGCCGGGCTGAACGCGGCGCAGGCCGAGGCGG
>JBJTJO010000058.1:0-2617 GCA_046095965.1 Planctomycetaceae bacterium | reverse complement strand
CCGCCTCGGCCTGCTCGAGATCGAGGCGCCCGGCGAGAAACGCACGGAGCGTGAACTCGCCCCCGCGCGCGAGCCGGGCCGGTGGGGGGGCCGCTCGCGGAACTGCAGGTGCCCGCGTCGGCGCCGCTCGTCGCCGCGCTCGTCGCCGAGGCCTGCCGGCACGGGGCCCGGCTCGCGCGCGGGGGCGAGTTCACGCTCCGTGCGTTTCTCGCCGGGCGCCTCGATCTCGAGCAGGCCGAGGCGGTGCTCGGTGTCGTCGATGCGCGGACGCCCGAGGAACTGGCCGCGGCGCTCGACCGCATGGCGGGAGGCGCGGGAACTGCGCTCCGCGCCATCCGCTCGATGCTGATCGACCTCGTCGCCGACGTCGAGGCGGCGATCGATTTCGCCGACGAGACCGCGCCCGATGCGGTGCCCGTCGCCGACGCGACGGCCCGGAGGTCGATCGCGGACCGGCTCGGACGGCTGCGGGCCGACGTCGCCGCCGCCGCCGCGACGCTCGCCCGCCGAGACGCCGGCTCGGGCCATGGCCTGCCGCGGGTCGTGCTCGTCGGGCGCCCCAACATCGGCAAGAGCAGCCTGTTCAACGCGTTGGTCGGCCACGGCGCGGCGCTCGTGGCCGACGAGCCGGGCACGACCCGCGACTGGCTCGAGGCGCCGCTCGAGGGAGGCGCCGGCGGGCCGGCCTGCGTGGTCGTGGACGTTGCCGGGATCACGGCCGAGGTCGGGCCGACCGGAGGTCCGGCGGCGGCCGCCGGGGCCGTCGCCCGCGCGGAGGTGACGCGTGCGGACGTGCTCGTCGCCTGCCGGGACGCCGGCGACCATGACACCGCGGACGCGGCGACCGCGCTCGCGGGATGCGACGTGCCACGGATCGACGTGCTGACGCGATGCGACCGGTCGGACGCCGCGACCGCCGGCACCGCGGTCGCCACGAGCGTGGTGGACGGTCGTGGCATCGACGAGTTGCGGTCGGCGATCCGCGCCGCGGTCGCGGTCCTGCCGCCGCGCGCGCCGGCGGCGACGGTGCGGCTGGCGGCCGGACTGCAGGCGAGCGCGGCCGCGCTTGACGCGGCCGCCCGCGATCTGCCTGCCGACGACGCGGTCGCCGCGGGTCACCTCCGCCGGGCGCTCGCCGCGCTCGATGAGGTGACCGGTGTCGCGATCGGCACCGACCTCCTCGATCGGATATTCTCCCGGCACTGCGTCGGCAAGTGAGCCGCGCCGGAGGCCGCATGCCAGCCATCACGAACGTCGTGCAGGCGCTCGTCGCCGGGGCCGGGGTCCACGCGGCGCGCGGGCCCGCCGCCCGCGCCACGCTCGCCCGCGAGACCGCGAGCACGGTCGCGGCGGCCGCCGACCGCTGGGTCGATGCGGCGCTCGAGGTCAAGGGAAGCGACGAGCGGTCCGGCACCGGGGGCGGGTCCGCCATGGCGGCGCGGGCCGAGGAGACCCTGACCGGCCCCGTGGTCACGCTCCGCCTGCTCGCGATCACCACGCGGGCCCTCGCGGACGTGGCCCGGCGCGGCGTGCCGACGGCCGGCGGGCCGTCGCGGCTCCTGCCACCGGCGCACGGCGGCGCGGCCGCGTTCGTGGGAGTGCCGGTCCTGCCGGCGCCCGGCCTCTGGGACGGTACGGTGTTCGGTGGTCACTCGGCTCTCGTGCGCTGCGTCGATCCCGGCGGCCTCGAGGCCTTCGCGCGGTCGTGGCGGGAGGAGGCGGCGCGGCGGCCGGCGGGCGGCGGCGTCTGCGTCGTGCTCGGTGCCGGCAACGTCACGGGGCTCGCCGTGGCCGATACCCTCACGCAGGTTTTCGAGCACGGCCGCGCGGTGCTGCTCAAGTTGCACCCGCTCCCTGTGCCGCTCGAGCCCGTGCTCCGCGACGCGCTCGGGCCGCTCGTCGCCGCGGGCCTCCTGGCGATCGTCACGGGCGGGGCCGACGTCGCCGGCGCGGCGGTGCGCGACCCCGGCGTGACGCACGTGCACCTGACGGGGGGGCAGGGGGCGTTCGATGCGCTCGTCTGGGGCGGGCCGGGGCCGCGTGCGGCCGGCGCCGTGCCCGCGCTCGCAAAGCCCGTCACCTGCGAACTCGGCAACGTCACGCCCTGGATCATCGTGCCGGGCCGCTACACGGCGGCGCAATTGCGGGCGCAGGCCGACCTCGTCGCCGCATCGATCGCCAACAACTCGTCGTTCAACTGCATCGCGACGAAGTGCCTCGTCACCTGCCGGGACTGGAACCGACGCGAGGAGTTCCTCGGGCTCGTGCGGAGCCGGCTCGAGAGCCTCCCCGCGCGGCGCGCCTGGTATCCCGGGGCCACCGCGGCCTGGGAGGCGCTCGCCGGGCGACCGGCGCCGGCCGACGGGGCGTTGCCGCCGCTCTTCCGCACCGGCGTCGATCCCGCGGCCGAGCCGCAGTGGCTCGAGCGCGAATGGTTCCTGCCGGCCACGGTCGAGGTGGCGCTTGCGGCGGGTTCGGTGGAGGAGTTCTGCGGCGCGTCGGGGGCCTTCGTCCGCGGGTTGCCCGGGTCGCTCGCGGCGAGCGTCACGGCGCCGGCCGACCTCGGCGACCGGGATGCGGCCCATGTCGATCGGCTCGTCGGGCACCTCGGGTACGG
>JBJTJO010000057.1:0-19169 GCA_046095965.1 Planctomycetaceae bacterium | reverse complement strand
GAGCGGTGTGAGGCGGCGCTGCGCGGAGGCGGGGTGGAGCGGTGTGAGGCGGCGCTGCGCGGAGGCGGGGTGGAGCGGTGTGAGGCGGCGCTGCGCGGAGGCGATGCTGTTCAAAGCGTGCCGTCCGAAACGTAGCCGCAGAGTGGTACTCTGCGGAGTGCGGGTGGCGATGTCATCTGTCCATCGCGATGCGGGGCGGTTGAAAGCCGGGGGCCGACTGATTAGTCTGCGCCGACTCGTGCCATCGAGACGACGTTGTTTCCCGGACACGTGGCTGCGACGAGGACTCCCGTGCGACTCCGCATCGCGACCTGCCGCCCGCTGCCCGAGCCCGATCCCGACGAAGACCTGCTCCGCGCCGCGCTCGCGGACGCGGGCATCGCGGCCACGATGGACGACTGGCGGGATGCCGGCCGCTGGCAGGATGCCGTTCCGACCGTGGTGCGGTCCACGTGGGACTACATCCACCACCTCGACGCGTTTCGGACCTGGGTGACGCGGACCGCCGCGGCCGCGCCGCTCTGGAACCCGCCCGACGTGATGCTCGACAACCTCGTCAAGCGCTACCTGCTCGACCTCGCGGACCGGGGCGTGCCGGTGGTGCCCACGCTGCTCCTGGAACGCGGCCGGCCCGCCGCCATCGCGGCCCGCGCCGCGGAGCGGGGCTGGGAGCAGGTCGTGATCAAGCCGGCAGTGGGCGCCGGCTCGTTCGAGACCCACCGGGTCGCCGCCCGCTCACCCGAGGCCGCGGCGATCTGTGACCGGCTCGTCGCCGATCGCGACGTGCTCGTGCAGCCCTACCTCGCGTCCGTGGACGGCTACGGCGAGCGGGCGCTCGTCTGGATCGACGGCGAGTTCACGCACGCCGTCCGCAAGTCGCCCCGGTTCGCGGCGGACGCGGAGCAGGTTTCGGAGGCGCTGCCGATCACCGCAGCCGAGCGGGCCGTGGGCACGGCGGCACTCGCCCCGGTGCGGAACCGCCTGCTCTACGCGCGGGTGGACGTGGCGCCGGGCCCGACCGGTGATCCACTCGTGATGGAACTCGAACTCGTCGAGCCCTCGCTCTTCCTCCTGCAGTCGCCGCCGGCACTCGCACGGCTCGTCGCCGGCATCCGCCGGCGGCTGTCCGAGGATCGCGCCTGACGACACCCCCGCCGAGATGCCGGGCGCGCCGACACAGATCCCCGGCGCGCCGACACAGATCCCCGGCGCGCGGACAGGGGCGGCACCGGAAAGCGGGGAAGCCCCCGGAAACTTTTCCGTCCCGGGACCGCCGCGGCCTGCGGCGACCTGGGAAGGCTGGGCGGGCCGCAGGGCCTTGCGGCGGGCACGGAGGGGTCGGTTGGACGCGGCGGCCACATCGTGCCGATTTCCATCCCACAGGATTTGTCGATGGACGACGTCTGCCCGCGGAGGAGCGTTTCATGGCCAGCAACAAGAAGACGGTCGCGCAGCGCGCGGTGGGACTCGCATCGCCGGTGATGCCGGCGCCGGTGGCGCAGGTCATCGGCACGCGGTGGGGATCGCGGCTGTTCATCCTCCTGCTGCCGTTCCTGCTCGCCACCGGCGTCCTCACGATCACCTGGAACAACGGCATCCCGTCGGTGAACTTCGACCGCGCGCGGGCCTGGGTGGTCGGGGAACAGGTTGGCCGGCAGGCGGAGCAGGAGGCGCTGCGGGTCGCACAGGACTGGCGCGAGCGGCAAGCCGCCGCGACCGGAGCCTCCGCTGCGCCGGCCGTGCCCCAGCAGGCCTGGGGCCAGCCGCAGCGGGTGGCCTGGCAGGGCCAGCCGGCGTATCAACAGCCCTATCCGAACCCGCCGGCCCCGCAGCTCCAGCCCCTGCCACCCCAGCAGCCGGCCCAACCCTGGGGCCCGTCCGCCTTCCGCTGAGGCGGTGGAACCAATCCTGTTCGGCACGGGATTTGTTCGTCGTCAGCAGATTGCCGACTGTGCCTCTCCCTCTGGGAGAGGCCGGCCGAAGGCCGGGTGAGGGTGCTGAGACAGCCGCGCAGATCCCCTGCACCCTCACCCCAACCCTCTCCCAGAGGGAGAGGGAGGAGAAGATATCGCCGTGCCGAACCGGATTGCGGTGGAACCTGAAACCGCCCAGCCGGTGAACCGGTCGCGCTCTATCGCGACGTGGGCTGGATGGCCGCGGCATCGGCCATGCGCCGCGACTCCCAGGGGCTGAAGGCGGCCCACACGGGATTGTGGTCGGAGACCTCGAGCGCCTTCTCGAGCGGCAGGCCGAACGTGTCCTGCAGGTCGAGCACGCCCCAGCGGCCCGTGTATTCCGCGGTGACCGTGCGGTCGAAGAGCAGGTTGTCGTAGGTCTTCGTGCGCCGCGTGTTCGTCGGGACGCCCGCCACCGCCCAGCCGATGCCGGGAATCTGCCTGATCCGGCCGAACTGCTGCGGGGCGGCATTGAGATCCCCGAGCACGATCACGTCGTCCTCGTCGGGGGTCAGGGACCGCATCGATACGAACGCGTCGGCGAGCGCGTCAACCTCCTGCGGAACCTCGTCGGGATCCGTGTGGATGTCCACGAGCCAGAAACTGAAGCCCGCGTCGGGCGGGTTCATCCGCGTGCGGAACCGGGCCCGCAGCGGCGGACGATGGAACTTGTCGCCGGGATTCGGCAGCGTCGCCACCGAAGACGGATCGATCTCGACGCGCGTGGTGTCGTAGATGAACGTGTACTGCTCCTTGCTCGCCGTCCGCCCCAACCGCGGCCCGATCACGTGCGCGTAGCGGCTGCCGTCCGCGTTGATGGCGGCCACGAAGGCGGGCACGATGCCGTCCGACTTGGCCCGCACCTCCTGCACCGCGACGATGTCGAACCGGCGCACGACCTTTGTGAGCACGTCCACGACCTGCGGCTTCGCGAGCTTCGACTCGCCGAACACCTGGATGTTGAAGCTGGCGATGAGGAGCGCGTCGGCCGGCTTGCCGGAGGCCGGCGGCGCGGGCGCGGCGGCGACCGGCGCGGCGGCGACCGGCGCGGCAGGAACCTGCGGCGCGGGCTGTGGCGCGGGCGACGGCGCGGGCGACGGCGCGGCCAGCGTTGCCGCGGGTGGTCGAGGGAGCGTCGGCAGCGGATCGAGCACGGGCCCCGGTCGTTGCACCGCGACGGGCGCCACGGGGATCGTGCCGATCGCGAGGGGAGCGGGCGATGCGACCGGCGTTGGAAGCGCGGGAGCGGCCGCGAGCGCGGGAGCGATCGGAAGCGACCGGATCGCGAGAGGCGCAGGCAGCGGAAGCGCGGGGAGCGGCAGCGCGGGCGCGACGGTCGCCGGCGCGTGAGGCAGCGGCGCGATCGGGATGGCACGCAGCGGCGGTGCTCCCGTGAGCGCGGGCCGCGCCTCGGCCGCCATCCCGGTCGGGGCGGCGCCGATCGGCACGAGGGGGGGCGCATCGGCCGCCCGCGCCGCGCTTCCCCGCGGCGACGCGCCGTCGAGCAAGGGCGCCGCGAGGATCGCGCCGATGGCGAACCCGATGGCGACGTGCCGCCGACCGGCGGCGCGACGGGGAGCCCGAGCGTGTGCCTGTGCCGCCACCGCCGCTCCCTCCGTGTTCCGCGCCTCGGGCGCGGGCAGTGCGGCGCCGGCCGGCCTGGCCGCCTTCCCTGGCGGCCGCATCGACGGGGCCCGTTCCTCTGTATTCGGCGGAAGCGGGGGCGCTGCGTTTGCCGGGATCGATCGCTCCCGCAGGCTCAGCCGGAGGGCTCACCCGCCGAGCGCGTCGATGGCCTCGGCCGCAAGACGCGCCAGGCGGGGATCTTCAGCGCTTGCGGCCCTGGCGAGGGCATCGCGGGCGGCCGCGGCGGCCGGGCCGATCTTTCCCAAGGCCCACGCCGCCCGCTGCCGCACCGCCAGATCGACCGTCGATTCAAGGCACCCGACCAGCACCGGCACCGCAGTCGCCGCATCCTCTCCGGCCCGCCCAAGCAACGTCGTCGCCCAGTAAGCCACGAGCGGGTCGCGATGGGCGACGAGGTCCCCGAGTTGGCCCGTTGCGGCCGGCGGTGGCGGCCCGAGATCCTCGAGCGCCGCGACGGCCTGCTCGCGCACCTGCTCGTCCGCGTCACCACAGGCCCGCACGAGCGCGGCCGCAGCCGGCGCGGCCGACTCGCCCAGACGCGCGAGGCGTTCGGCGGCCTCGCGCCGCACCGGCAGATCGTCAGCAGCCAGGTGCGCGGCCAACGCGTTCACGTCGGGACCGTTCGCGTCGCCCATGCACGCCCTCCTCGCACCCCAGCCGTCGTCTTCCGCCGCAGCCACGCCCCCGTCTTCTACGGCCAGCGCGTGCAAAAAGAAAGGCGAATCCGCGCGGGATCCCGACGCCGGCGTGGGGTCAGGTCTCCGGGCCCGGAAGGTGGCGGGACAAAAAGCCGACGGCGGCCCGCTCCGCCCACGAGACCGGCGCCCAGGGCGGACCGCCGACGAACCCGCAATGGCCGCCCCGCGCGGAGAGCACGAGTTCGAGGCTGGGATTGGCGGCGATCGCGGCGCGGGGCACGTGGTCCGGCGGATAGAACGGGTCATCCGCGGCCGAGACGATGAGCATCGGGCGCCCGATGCGCGCGAGCCAGCGGCCGCCCGAGGCGCGGTGCCAGTAGTCGGCGGCGTCGCGGAAGCCGTGCAGCGGTGCCGTGTAGAGGCCGTCGAACGCGGCGAACGTGCGCGCGGCCCGGAGGTCGGCGGATGTTGCGGCGACGCAGCCCGGAAACCGCGCGAGCGTGGCGAGCGCCCGGACGCGGAGCGCGCGGATCAACTGCCGGCGATAGAGGCTGCGGACGCGGAACGGGCGATCGAGGAACGCCGCGCAGCGGGCGAGGTCGTACGGCGGCGAGATGGCGACCGTCGCCACGAGGCAGCCGGGAACGCGGGCCGCGTCCTCCCCGACGAGCCGCATCAGCATGTTCGCGCCGATCGAAAAGCCGACGGCGCCGCAGAAACGTCCCGGGCGGTCGGCGGCGAGCCTCCGCAGCACGGCCAGCACGTCGTCCGTCTCGCCGCCGTGGTAGGCCCGCGGCAGCCGGTTGGGCTCGCCCGAGCACCCGCGGTAGTTCATGAGGCAGACCTCGTGGCCGGCGGCGACGAGCGCCGCGGCCAGGCCGCGGACGGCGGGCGACCGCGACGATCCGGCGAGGCCGTGGAGCACGAGCACCCAGCCGGCCGGGGTCGCGCCGGGCCGCGGCGCCGCCACGTCCACGTCGATGAAGTCGCCGTCGTCGAGCTCGATCCGCTGGCGCCGCAGGGCCGCGAGTGCGGAGCCGCGGTGCAGCGTCGCGCCCAGCACCGTCTGCGCATGGGCGCCGGCGAGCCAGCGCGAGGGTCGGAACGGCGGCGGGAAACCGGTGGCGGTCACGTCTCTCCTCCGGGCCGTCGAGGACGTGGAGGATAGGATGCCGCCCGGGTCCCGCAAGGCACGCGCGGCCCGCCGCTCGCGCCACCACCGTCGAACGAAAAAGGTGCCAGCCACCTTGTGCCGGTCGCCGAAGGCGACACGGCCCCGGCCGAAGTCTCCAGACAAAAGGTGGCTGGCACCTTTTTCACGCGCGCGGCTCATGTGGAACCCGTATCAGCCGGCTGATTTCCCGTGCCGGGGCGGGCCGATCCTGCGGCGCTTCGCCCCCGGGCCGGCGGCGCCGCGGTGCGCGGTCCGCCGCTGCGTTCGGTGCGGCGGCCCGTGCGGTGGTCGGCCCCGGGGAGGCCCCCGGTCCCGGCCCGGGGGCGGCACGATCTCGGGGCCACCGGCGGTCGGAGCCGGGGCGAAGTGGTGCAGGATCGCCGCCGCCACGTCGCCGGGCGCGCCGCCGTCCGCGAGCAGGCGTTCCACGATCCGCGCCTCGGCCGGAAACGGCCCCGCGGCGACCGCTTCCCGGAGGCGGGCCACGAGGGCGTCGGCGCGCCGGGCCGCCACCGCCTCGACGCCGGGAATCCGCTCACTGCGGATGGGCGTCTTCGTGAACCGCTCGATCGCGCGCAGCGTGTGGATGCCGCCGCCGGAGACGAGCGAGATCGCCCTGCCGGAGCGGCCGGCGCGGCCCGTGCGGCCGATGCGATGGACGTAGTCCTCGGCGTCGGCGGGCAGGTCGTAGTTGACCACCAGCTCGAGGTCGTGCACGTCGATGCCGCGCGCGGCGACGTCGGTCGCGACCAGGAACCGGAAGGCCCCCTTCTTGAAGGCGTCCATCACCCGCGTCCGCTGCGGCTGCGCCATGCCGCCGTGCAGCCGCTCCGCGGAGCAGCCCCGGGCGGAGAGCGAGTCGGCGAGCTCCTCGACCATGCGCTGCGTGTTGCAGAAGATCAGCCCGCTGCGGACGTCGTGGAAGTCGATGAGCCGCGACAGGGCGGCGAACTTGTCGTGGTGCCGCACCTCGTAGCAGACCTGCTCGACCAGCGCGGGTCCGGTGGCGGCCGCCTTCGCGATGGTCACGGTCCGGGGCTCGCGGGAATGCCCGCGCACGAGCGCCTGGACGGCCGGCGAGATCGTCGCCGAGAAGAACACCGTCTGCCGGTCGGCCGGCACCGCGGCGAGCACCTTCTCCACGTCGTCCCGGAAGCCCATGTCGAGCATCCGGTCCGCCTCGTCGAGGATCAGCATCCGCACCGTCGCGAGGTCGAGCGTGCCGCGGGCCAGGTGGTCCGTGAGCCGACCCGGCGTGCCGACCACGACGTGCGCGCCGCGCTTCAACTCGGTGAACTGGCGCTCGTAGGCGGCACCGCCGTAGATCGCCACCGCGCGCAGCGTCTCCCGGAAGGTGGCGAGCTTGCGGACCTCCGCGGTGATCTGCGTGGCCAGTTCCCGGGTGGGGGCCAGCACGAGCACCTGCGTGGCCGGCACGCCGGGATCGACGCGCTCGATCGCCGGGATGCAAAAGGCCGCCGTCTTGCCCGACCCAGTCTCGGACTGGCCGACGACGTCGTGCCCCGCGAGCAGGAGCGGGATCGCCGCCGCCTGGATCGGCGACGGCGCGGCGAACCCCAGGCCCTCGACCGCCTGCACCACCGCCGGCGACAAGCCGAGCGCCGCGAAGGGGCCGGACGTTCCTGAAGATCGCGGGACACCCGCTCGGGGCGCTCGACTCGTGGGCATGGGTGCGACGCTACGCGGTTGACTAGAAGCGCCGTCCGCCACCGCCGCCGAACCCGCCGCGGCCACCGCCACCGCCTTCACGGGGCTTGGCCTCGTTGACCGTCAGCGCCCGCCCGCCGAAATCCTTCTCGTGCATGCCCGAGATCGCACGCTGGGCGGCATCGTCGGTCTGCATCTCCACGAAGCCGAAGCCCTTGCTCCGCCCCGTGTCGCGGTCCTGGATCACCTGCGCGCTCACGACCGTGCCGAACTCGAGAAACATCTGCTCGAGCGCCTCGCTCGTCACGCTGTACGCGAGATTCCCGACATAAAGCTTCTTGCCCATGAAACACCACGCTCCTACGGATGACCCGGTTCACTTTCGGGGTCACTGCGAAAGGGCCAGAAAATGGCAGCCCGCCAGAGGGTGAAGGCGAGCCGAAAGAAGCAGGGCGGCGACAGGTCACCCGCCAGGCGTCAGAGGAGCGTCGTCCACGACCGACGCCCAGACTCTACGGCCGGATCGGCCGAAATGCAAATCATCGGCCGCCACGCTACAGCGTGGGCCACCTGCCCTCCAGTGCCGTCAGGTAGTGCTGAATCCGGCCCTGGGCGCAGCGCAACCCGGCCTTCGATCGTGCATCGGACGTCGTCGGTCCCCGGCCTTCACGCATGGCGTCGGACGCCTCGCGGAGCGCCGGCCACAGGAACTCGTGCTCCCACTCCGTCTGCACCATCCGCTTGCGGCCGATGACGCACTCGTGCGCGTCGTTGTCGAGGTCGGTCGTCAGCGACGTGATCCTGCGGTGCAGCGTGCTCGTGACGCCGGCATCGGCCGGGGGCACCGTGGCGAAGACCGTGGCGATCTCCTCCATCCGGTCGCGGTATCGCCGCAGGCGCAGGATCACGGTCCGGGCCTCGCTTCGATCGTTGCTGCTCACCTCGTGCGCTCCTCGCCCTCGCGTGCCTGAACGGTGGAGACTAGCAGAGAAAGCAGCGACGGACCGCGAAATGACCCGCCCCAGCGGCGCGAGTGGCCGTCCGGCCGCATTGCGGTGCCCGCCGTCACGTGGTATGATCGGGGAGTTCGGAATCGATGATGGCGGCTGCTCGACCGATCGGTCGATGCTCGTGCCGCCGCGATCGCACTCTCTCGAAGCGATGTTCCCGTGATGTGGGCCATGAGCCCGCTGCCGGTGGGAACGGGACGCTTGGCAGGCCGTGATCCATCGTGGGATCGCCGTGCCGCCGTGGTGCTGCTTCCGGTTTCCGGGCATCTGTTCCCGAGTCTTCCAGGATTCTTTCTTTCCATGACCGACTTCGCCGACCTCGGCCTCTCCGCCCCCCTGCTCCGCGGCCTCGCCGCCGAGGGCTACTCGTCGCCCACGCCGATCCAGGCCAGGGCCATTCCCCACGTGCTCGCCGGCCGCGACCTCTTCGGCTGCGCCCAGACGGGCACCGGCAAGACGGCGGCCTTCGCCCTGCCGCTGCTCGAGCGGATGCTGGCGGCCCCACGGCCGCGGGTCCCGCGCGGCGCGCGGGCCCTCGTGCTCGCCCCGACCCGCGAACTCGCCGGCCAGATCCACGAGAGCTTCCGCGCCTACGGCCGCCACACGGAACTCGCGAGCGCGGTCGTGTACGGCGGCGTCGGCCTGCGGCCGCAGGCCGAGGCGCTGCGCCGCGGCATCGACGTCCTCGTGGCCACGCCCGGGCGGCTCCTCGACCTGATCGGCCAGCGGCTCGCCGACCTCCGGGCCGTCGAGTTCCTCGTCCTCGACGAGGCCGACCGGATGCTCGACATGGGCTTCATCCACGACGTCCGCCGCATCGTGTCGCTCGTGCCGCGCGAGCGGCAGACGCTCTTCTTCTCGGCGACCCTGCCCGACGAGGTGCGGCGCCTGGCCGACTCGATGCTCCGCAATCCGCTGGAGGTGAAGACCGCGCCCCAGGCGACGCCGGCCGAGACGGTCGCCCAGTCGGTGCTCCACGTGCCGAAGGCCGAGAAGCGGCGGGCGCTCGTGTCGCTGCTGCGTGACGACGCCATGGACCGGGTGATCGTGTTCACGCGCACGAAGCACGGGGCCGACAAGCTGCAGCGCGACCTCGCCAAGGCCGGCATCGACGCCGCGGCCATTCACGGCAACAAGTCGCAGAACCAGCGCGAGCGGGCCCTCGCCGCCTTCAAGTCGCCGCGGCCCCCGGTGCTGATCGCCACCGACATCGCGGCCCGGGGCATCGACGTGGACGGCGTCTCGCACGTCGTGAACTACGAGCTGCCGCACGAGCCCGAGACCTACGTCCACCGCATCGGCCGCACCGGCCGCGCCGGCCAGACGGGCGCGGCCGTGAGCTTCTGCGACGCCGAGGAGCGGCCGCGGCTGCACGCCATCGAGCGGCTGCTGCGAAAGCCGATCGCGGCACGGAACGCGCCCCCGCCGGGCACGGACGTCGAGCAGACCGCGGCCCCGCGGGACGCGCATCGCGACGCCCGCCGACCCGACGCCCGCCGGAGCCGCTCCGGCCGTGACCGCGGAGCACGGAACGACCGGACGCGAGACGTTCCTGCCGTGACCCGCACAGCGGCGGAGTCCGTCGTCGCGGCGCCCGCCCCCGCCCCAGCGGGCATCCGGCGCCAGAAGCGGCGCTACCGCCAGGCCCTGTAAGCGGGGCTTGCTCGCCGGGGAACGCCGGCCTCGTGCTCGCGGCCGGTCCGCCTCAGGATGCCCGCCCGCAGCTCGATCAGGTGGCCGAGGGCGACGGTCGAGCGAATGTCGGGTTCCGCCCTGAAACGGTCGAACGCGTCGTCGATCAGCCGCTCGGCGACGTCCGGCTCGCCGGTGGCGACGTGGCTGACCGCCAGCAGGTTGATCGTCTCGAGCGCGAGGCCGCTGCCGCGGCCCGACGACCGGTCGAAGATGCCCAACGCCCGCCGCAGCAGCAGCCGGGCCTCGTCCATTCCTTCGGAGGCGAGCAGGTACTTTCCCAACTGGAACAGCGCGGCTCCCATCGCGACGTCCGGCTCGCCGTCGCCCTTCTCGAGGATGGCGACGATCTCACGACCTTCCCGCGTCGCCTCGGCCGCCTGGCCCGTGGCGTAGAGCGCCTCGGCGAGGCTCCCGCGGTACGGAACGCACGCACGGTCGTCGGTTCCGTGGCTCCTGCGACACAAGTCCACGGCGCGGCGGTGCAGTCCGAGCGCCCGGTCGGGCTTTCCGGCGGCGGTCATGTGTCGGCCGGAATCGTCGATCGCGCGGAGCAGTGCGTCCACCCGCGGGGGCGCGAGCGACTCCGTGCGTCTGATGAGCTCCTCGTGGAGTCGCTCCGATTCGACGTGCCGGCCGACCGCGGCCACCGCGTTCGCCTTGACGTGCAGGGCCGCGAGCGTGACCGGATGCCCGGCGCCGAAAGTGATCTTGTCGATGTCGAAGGCCTCCGAGGCCAGCCGTTCCGCCTCCTCGCCATGACCAAGGATGGTCAGCAGCGTTGCCAGCTCGAGAGCCGACTCCGCGATCTCCGGGTGCCGCGGCGGTAGCACGCGGCGGCGCACCGCGAGGCTGTGACGCAGCAGCGCCTCGGCCACCGACACGTCCTCGAGGTCCAGGGCGATCGTGCCGAGCGAGCACACACTCTGCGCCGTGAGCGGGTCGGTCGGCCCGAGGGCCCGTTCGCGGATCCGGACGGCCCGGCGCATGAGTGGCTCGGCCTCCTGCGAACGGCCCTCGGTCATCAGGAAGGCGCCGAGGTTGTTGAGTGCCAGCGCGGTGTCGGCGTGATGTGGGCCGAGCGCGGCCTCGGCCAGGGCGACCGCCCGCCGCGCCAGCGCCTCCGCTTCCCGGGCGTTCCCGGCGAGGCGCTCCGCCTGGGCGAGATCGCCCGCGACGCTCGCGATCGCGGCAGGATCCTGGGGCTCATCCCGTTCCAGTGCGGTGAGCACCTCACGCAGCAGCGGTAAAGCGGAGGCATGATCGGCCACCTCGAGGCAGGCCGATGCGAGCACCCGCCGAGCGAGAAGCGTCCGCGAGTCGGACGGGCCGTGTGCCTTCGACACGGCGGCCAGGGCCTGCTTTGCCGCGGCGATGGCCTCGCCGTAGGAGCCCCGCTGGCGCAGCTCGCTCACGTGCTGTCGCAGGGCGTCGGCGTCGAGCGGCCCGCCGGCCTGGGTCGTTTGCAGCACGTCTGGCGGCGCGGCCGCCAACGCCGCACACGCCACGTTCATGAGCAGGTGGCAAGCCGTCGCCAGGATCGAGGATCGCATCACGCACCTCCGCCGAGGGTTCGCCCGGACAACCATATGCGTTGCACCGCGTCGATGCGGCCGATGCTGGAGGCCAGTGCCCCGGGGCATTGGGACAGTTGCGCCGGGCCGTGGTACTCTGCCGGGCGGTTCCACGTCCCCGGCGCGTGGCAGGCGATGACCGCAGCCATCAACGTGCTGTGCATGAAATGGGGCCGCCGCTACGGCCCCGAGTACGTCAACAACCTGCTCGCGGGAGTCACGCGGCATCTTGATCGACCGTTCCGTTTCATCTGCTTCACGGACGATGACGACGGACTCGCGCTCGGCGTGGACGCGCGGCCGCTCCCCGACATGCGTCTGCCGCCCGGCCACTCCGACACCCGCTGGCGCAAGCTCGCCCTGTTTCACCGCGACCTCGCCGACCTGCGGGGCACCGCGCTGTTCCTGGACCTCGACCAGGTGATCGTCGGCGACCTGTCGCCCTTCGTAGACCTGCCGGGCGACTTCCTCATCATCCGCGACGACGACCTGTTCCGCCCCAAGCTGCTGCGCAGGCTCAACCCCGCGCGGGACCGCTTTCTGCACGGCGTGGGCAACTCCTCGGTGTTCCGCTTCGAGATCGGGGCGCACGCCTACATCCTCGACGCGTTCCTGGCCGACCCGGCGGCCGCCGTCCGGCGCTACGAGATCTCGCAGCAGTTCCAGAGCGCCGAACTCGCCCGGCGCGGCCACCTGCGCTACTGGCCCGAAGGATTGTGCGTGAGTTTCAAGAACCACTGCGTGCCGCGGCACTTCCGCAGTTACCTGGCCAACCCCCGGCCGCCTCAGGACGCCCGGATCGTGGTCTTCGCAGGCACGCCCAAGATGGCCGAGGTGCTCGAAGGCCGCGGCCACTGCTGGCACCGCCGCATCGGCAACGTGGACTGGCTGCGCGAGGCGTGGTCGTGCCCGACCTGAACCCGTCCGCGAGCGATCGATACGATCCCCCCGCCCGGGACCCGCGCTCCGTGTCCGGGCCCGCTGCGCCCCGCCCGCCGGCCCTGCTTCTGCCGCTGGCTCACGAGCGGCTGCGACGCGGTGCGAAGCGGCTGTGCAGGCCGTGGTGGATCGCGCGGCTGCGGCGGCGCAACCTGCACGACCACGAGCCTCTCACCGACCCGCGCGGCAACGGGCCGGTGGTGTCGCTCACCAGCCACGCAGCGCGGATCGAGGAGGTGTTCCTCGCCGTGGAGAGCATCGGCCGCGGGCGGCTCAAGCCCTCGCGATTGACGTTGTGGCTGGCGGCGGATCTCGTGGCCACGCGCCTGCCGGCGCCCCTGCAGCGGCAGCAGGGGCGCGGGCTGGAGGTGCTGCCCTGCGCCGACGTCGGACCGCATACGAAGTATTTTCCACTCGTGATGTCCCCCGGCGGCTGCGAGCGCCCCCTGGTCACCGCCGACGACGACCAACTCTACCCACGTTACTGGCTTGCCCGGCTGCACCGGGCACACAAGTCCGAGCCAGGGCTCGTCCACTGCTTCCGCGCCCACCGGATCGGCTTCGGCCCCGACGGCCGGCTGCGTCCCTACCGCGAATGGACGTCGTGCCGCGGCACGGTGCCCAGCGCGCTGAACTTCGCCACCGGGGTGTCCGGCGTCAGCCTCCCAGTCGCGATGCTGCGGGCGCTCCGTGACCGCGGCGCCGCGTTTCTCCAGTGCTGTCCGCGTGCCGACGACGTCTGGCTGCACGCCGTCGCCCTCCGCGAAGGCATCGCGGTGCGGCAACTCGGCGTGCTGCCCCGGGCCTTCTACGAAATTCCCGGCACCCGTCCGCAGGGGCTGTCCCGCGCCAACGTGGGTGGCGGCGAGAACGACCGGCAGATTGCCCAAACCTACACGGCCGACGACCGCGACCGGCTCCGCGCGCTGGTTGAGCGGCCAACACGGGCCTGTCCCTCATCGCCGACCGACGGCCGGCTATGATCTCGCCGGTGCCCCACATGCTCGTCGAAACCGTCAACCTCTCGAAACGCTACGGCGGCGTCGCCGCCCTCGACGCCTGCTCCCTCGGCGTGCCCGCTGGCGAGATCTTCGGCCTGCTCGGCCCGAACGGGGCGGGCAAGACCACGCTCGTCCGGCTCCTGCTCGGCTTCATCCGGCCCACGTCCGGTTCGGCCCGGATCGCGGGGCACGACTGCGTGACGCAATCGCTCGACGTGCGGGCAGCCACGGCCTACCTGCCCGGCGAGGCCCGCCTGTTCCGCCGCCTCGACGGCCACCGGACGCTCGACTTCGTCGCCCGGCTGCGCCCCGCGTGCAGTCGCGACCGCGCCGCGGAGGTGGCCCGCCGGCTCGACCTCGACTGCTCGCGGCAGGTGTCGCGCATGAGCACCGGGATGCGGCAGAAGCTCGCGCTCGCGGTGGTGCTCGCCACCGAGGCCCGGCTCGTGATCCTCGACGAGCCCACGGCGAACCTCGACCCCACGGCCCGGGCGGAGGTGCTCGCCCTCGTCCGCGAGGCGCGTGCCGCGGGTCGCACCGTGATCTTCTCGTCGCACGTGCTCTCCGAGGTCGAGAGCACCTGCGATCGCGTGGCGATCGTGCGGGCCGGCCACCTCGTGCACGAGCAGTGCCTCGCGACCCTCCGCCGCGGCCACCGCATCCACGCCCGGCTCAGCGGCGCGTGGCCGGGCGTGCCGCCGCACCTGGCGCCCCACGCGACGCTCCTCACCCACGACGCCGGCGGGGTGGTGATCGAGTCGCACGACTCGCTCGCGCCGCTCCTCGGCTGGCTGGCGACACTGCCGCTCGCCGAGGTGCGGATCGAGCCGGCGGGGCTCGAGGGCGTCTACGACCGGTTTCACCGCGGGTAGGCCGCCGATGTTCGACGCCGCGATCTGGAGGAAGACCTGGGGCGACCAGCGGGCGCTCGTGCTCGCGCTGGGCGCGCTCTGGATGGTGTTTCCGTGGATCTACATCTGGCTCTCCGCGCAAATCCCGATGTCGGCGTTCCAGGACGTGCTCCTGCGGGCGATCCCGCAGGACTGGCAGCGGCTCTCGGGCGTGCCCCTCACCGAGGTCGGCACGCACGTGGGCCGGGTGGCCCTCATGTTCGTCGATCCGGTCGTCGTCCTCGGCGCCACGGTGTTCGGCATCACCCGCGGCAGCGACGTGGTCTCGGGGCCGCTCGAGCGCGGCACCCTGGAGATGATCCTCGCGCAGCCGGTGCGTCGCGCCGCGGTGTTCGTGTCGCACGCACTGGCGACGGTGGCCGCGGCGGCGCTGCTCGCGGCCGTGCTCTGGGGCGCGGCCGCCGGTGCCGTGGCCCTCGGCCCATGGGCGGGGAAGGTCGATCCCTGGCGGCTCGCGCCGGCGGCGGCGAACGCCTTCGGGCTGATGGTCTGCTTCGCCGGGATCGCCGCCTGCGTGTCGGCCATCGACAGCCACCGCTGGCGGACGGTCGGGGTGATGTGCGGCTGCTACGTGTTCTCGATCCTCGCCAAGCTCGTGGGCCGGCTCTCGGACACCTTCGCCTGGTGCGGCTGGCTGTCGGTCTTCAACGTCTACGAGCCGCAGCGGCTGGTCGGCGATCCGGCCACGTCGTGGCGGCTGCTCCTGGCCTACGACGGCGCGCTCCTCGGCATCGGCCTCGCCGGCTTCGCGATCGGCGCGTGGCTCTTCTCGAGGCGCGACCTCCCGGCCCCGCTGTGACGTCCGCGGCAGTGCCGCCCCGGCCCCGCGGGCCGCGGAACCTGCGGGGACCATGACGGTTGCATCGAACGCGCGGGTTCGAGGCGGCCCTGCAGGCGCCGATCGCCGATCCCAAGAGGAGCGGGGAGGCGCGGGGCGATGGCGCGGACGGGTTCCTGGATCGCGGTCGTGGTGGCGGCCGTCGCGCTGCACGTCGGCTGCGCGGCGGCCGCGGCGCCGGCGGCTGCCGAGCAGGGCCGGGCCCCGCTGCGCCGCCTCACGCGCCGCGAGTACGAGCACACGCTCCGTGACCTGCTCGACCTGCCCGGTCTCGCCGTGCGCGGGATGCTGCCCGAGGACGGCCGCGCGCATGGCTTCGACCGCTGTGCCGACGCACTCGACGTGTCGCCCGTGCACGTCGCCGCCTGGCATGACGCGGCCGCCGAGGCCCTCCGCCTCGCCACGGCGACGGCGCACGAGCCGCCGCGGCCGGTCGAAGAGCGGCACCTGCCCGGCGCGCAGGACTTCATCAAGCTTGCCCTGCTCGAGGGCGACGCCGTCTTCCTCCGGGACGGCCGCTACGACGCCGCGGCCCTGCCGATCGTCTCGGGAACGCTGCCGCACACGATCGAACACTACGAGCGATTCGGGCTCTTTCCCTACAGGCACTCCGTCGGCATTCTCCGTCGGCAGGGCCCCGACGACCACTTCGCGCTCCTGTTGACCACGCTCACCGTGCGGCACACGGGCCGCCATCGGCTGAGGCTCTCGGTGTGGGGCTTCCGCTGGAACAAGGGTGAACTCGAGCCGGCCGACGCGCCCGAGGCCGTGACGCTCCACGCGGACGACCGGCTGCTCGGCACCTTCGACGCCCCGTCGCTCGAGCCGCGCACGCACGTCATCGACGCCTGGCTCAATGCGGGCGAGCGGATCCTGTTCACGGCCGCATCGCTCCCGCCGATGGTGGTCTCCCGGCGGCCCGGCCGCGTGGCGGACTACGTGGGACCGGGCGTGGCGATCGACCACCTCGACATCGAGGGCCCGCTCCACGACACGTGGCCGCCCGCGGGGCACCGCCTGATCTACGGAGTCGGGCCGCGGCCCGACGTGAAGCAGGTGCTCACCGTGTTCCTGTCGCGCGCCTACCGGCGGCCGGCCACGGCGGCCGAGGTCGCCGCCGCCGTGGCCCTCGTCACCCGGCGGCTCAAGGCCGGCGACACGCCCGACCGGGCCCTCCGCGCGGCCGCGCACGCGGCCCTCTGCGCGCCCGAGTTCCTGTTTCTCGGCGGCCCGCCCGGCCCGCTCGACGACTGGCACCTTGCGGCCCGGCTGGCGTCGTTCCTCTGGGACTCGATGCCCGACGACGAGCTCTTCGCGCTCGCCCGGCGCGGCACCCTGCGCGAGCCGGCCGTGCTTCGCGCCCAGGTGGACCGCATGCTCGACGACCCGAAGTCGCGGCGGTTCGTCGAGCACTTCACCGACGAGTGGCTCGACCTTCGCGAGATCGACGCCACCACGCCCGACGCCGCGCTCTACCCCGAGTATGCGCCGTTGCTCCGCGACTCGATGCTGGCCGAGACCCGCGCGTTCGTCGCGGACCTCCTCGCCCGCGACGTGCCGGTGACGGCGCTCGTGGACGCCGACTTCGCGTTCGTCAACCAGCGGCTCGCCGCCCACTACGGGCTCGAGCCCGCGGCCGGCCCCGTCCGCGGGGCGGAGATCCGCCGCGTCGCCCTCCCGGCCGGCTCGCCGCGCGGCGGCCTGCTCGGCCAGGCGAGCGTGCTCAAGGTGACGAGCAACGGCACGGTGACCTCGCCGGTGAAGCGCGGCGCCTGGGTGCTCCGCGAGATCCTCGACGATCCGCCCGAGCCGCCGCCCCCCGGCATTCCGGCCCTCGACCCCGACGTCCGCGGCGCCGTCACGATCCGGGCCCAGCTCGCCCGGCACGCGGCCGATGCCTCATGCGCCGCCTGCCACGACACGCTCGACCCGCCCGGGTTCGCGCTCGAGAACTTCGACGTCATCGGGGGCTGGCGCGACCGCGAGCGGGTTCCGCCTACCGCGCCGGGGGCCGCCGTCGGCACCGGCCCCGAGGTGGACGCCTCGGGCACGCTCGCCGATGGCCGCCGCTTCGCGTCGTTCGCGGAGTTTCGCGGGCTCATGGCGGCCGACCCGCGGACGCTGGCCCGGGCCTTCGCCCGGCAGCTCGTCGTCTACGCCACCGGGGCCGACGTGACGGACGCCGACCGCGCCGAGCTCGACGCGGTCGTGGACCGCGCCAGAGACCGCGGCCACGGTGTGCGCACGCTCGTCCACGAGGTCGTCGCGAGCCGCCTGTTCCTGGAGCAGTGAACACACCATGACACCTGATCACGACTCCGCTGCGACTCCCCCGCGACCGACGCCGCCGACCCGCCGCACGTTCCTGCGGGCAGCGGGCGTGGCCCTGACGCTGCCGTGGCTCGAGGCCCTCGCCCGTCCCGGCGCGGCCGCCGGCCCGCCCCGCCGCCTGCTCGCGATCGAGACCACGATGGGCCTCTTGCCGCAGTATTTCTTCCCGAGCGGCGCCGGCCGCGACTACGAGCCCTCCCCCTACCTCGCGCGGCTCGCGGAGTTCCGCGACCGGCTCACCGTCTTCTCGGGGCTCGCGCACCCGCTCGTCGATGGCGGCCACGCGGCCGACGTCTGCTTCCTCACCGGCGCGCCGCACCCCGCGAGCGGGAGCTTTCGCAACTCGATCTCGCTCGACCAGGTGGCGGCCGAGGCCCTCGGCGCGGCGACGCGCTTCCCCTCGCTGCAGCTCACCGTCGCCGCCCAGGGCGCGGGGAGCCTGTCGTTCACGCGGAGCGGCGCGCAGATTCCCGGCGAGCGGTCCCCCGCGGCCGTCTACCGGCGGATGTTCCTCGGCGGCGACGCCCGCGAGACGGCCGCCCGCGTCGCGGAGCTCCAGTCCGGTCGCAGCGTCCTCGACTTCGTGGCCCACTCCGCGCGGCGGCTCGACCGCTCGCTCGGCACGGCCGACCGCGCCCGGCTCGACCAGTACTTCACCTCGGTCCGCGAGGTCGAGACGCAGATGCAACGCGCCGAGGCCTGGGAGCACCGCCGCCGACCGAAGCCGCGGCCGCCGGCGCCGCCGGAGCAGCCGGACCAGGAGTTCTTCACGCTGCTGGAGCTCATGGGCCGCATGGCACGGCTCGCCCTCGAGACCGACTCCACGCGGGTCGTGACCATGTTCGTGAACCCGGCCGTGTGGGTGCCGCGCTCGCCGGGCGTGTCGCACGAGCCCCACTCGCTCACGCACCACGGCAACCGCCCGGAGATGATCGCCGAGCTCCGGCTGCTCGAGGAGGCGCAGTTCGCGGCGCTCGCCGAACTCCTCGCGGCGCTCGACGGCGCGGCCGAGGGGGGCGAGACGCTCCTCGACCGCACGCTCGTGCTCTTCGGCTCGTGCATGGGCAACGCCAACGCCCACTCCAACGCGAACCTGCCGATCCTGCTTGCCGGCGGCGGCTTCCGCCACGCGGGCCACCTCGCCTTCGACCCGGCCGACCATCCGCCGCTGGCGAACCTCTACGTGAGCATGCTCCAGCGCCTGGGCGTCGAGACCGACCGCTTCGCCTCCTCCACCGGCACGCTCGCCGGCCTGGAAGCGGCGTAGCGGCCGGCTCGGCGTGGCCGGCCCGGCCGCCGGCTACTCGACGAACTCATCCTTATCCGAGCCGGCGGCGCCCTTCACGAACCGGGCGACCGCCACCGGGGGTTCGCCCGACCGCACGTAGCCCGAGAACCGCCGCCGCACGCCGTTGACGAGCACGTGCACGTCGAACGCCGTCTCGTCGGCGGTCCGGTCCCACTTCGCGAAGTGGTGCACGAACACCTGGTACTCCCCGTTCGGCGCGGACCGCTTCGGCCAGAAGACGTTCTCGACCGGCTCGCGGCTCTGCGGGCCGTGGGCGTTCATGTCAACGTCGAGCGTTCCCTGGCACGCGGACCGCCGGTGGGCGAAGAAGATCCGCTCGCCTGCGGGCGTGATCACATGGAGATCGATGTCGTTGAAGTTCTCCCACGACAGCGACACCTGCACGTCGCCGGTCTTGGCGCCCGCGGGCGAGCGGATCTTCTTCGCCCACCGGCGGTCCGCGTGCCAGGGAACGCTCGACGTTGACATGAACGCCCACGGCC
>JBJTJO010000056.1:0-32618 GCA_046095965.1 Planctomycetaceae bacterium | reverse complement strand
TTCCCGCACCCTCAGCCCTCCCGCACCCGCCCGCTCTCGAAACTTTCTGCTCAACTCATCCACGACCCTGGTTCGCACGCCTGGAGGCGTGCGCCACGGGAGACACCCCGTGGTAGCGATGGCGGTGTTTTCGCGGCGGCGGGACGAGGTCGGCCAGACGATCAAGAAACTCCGCCGGTGAGAGATCGACGACGCCGTTCTCTCCCGGTGCGGTGGCCGTGCGCTTCCGGCCGGGGCCGACCCACTGGCCGCGCTTGTGTCGGGGCAGCGTGTAGCGGATGCGTTCGGGGCCACCGTCGCGGCGAGTGTGCAGTGAAAGCCGCTCGAGCGCGAAGGCGGGTCGGGCGCAGTAGCGCAGGAGGTGTTCGAGGCTCCTCATGTAGCTCGGCACATCCCGGTCCACGAGGGCGATGCGGACGCTCGCGTTGACGGAAAACCCGCTGTTCTCCCAGGCGAGCATGTCGGCGGCGGCCTCGGCGTCGAGGAGTCCGTGGCGGAGGAACCAGCGCACGAGTCTCGTGCGGACGCGCTCGGTGAGCGCCGCAAGGTCGGTCGGCATGACGGGCCTGGCTGGCAGGAACTCGGCGCCCTGGCCCTCGTGGCGTGATCTGAAAAGGCCGTCGGTGACGCAGGCGTGGAGGTGGACGTGGCGGTTCGGGCCGGTCGGCGAGAATGCCCCGCAAACGCTTGGGCACGGAGATCACCCACTGCCGGACGGGCACCGGCGGGATGACGCGGTCGGCGAGGTGCGCCGCCGTCTGGGCCATACGGCGGCCCGTGCAGGACGGGCAGACGCCCCTGCCCTTGCGGCTAGCCATAGGCAGGGCGGGCCATCCATGGCCCCGTCCTGCCGGGCAGCCGATGGGAACGCCAAGGGTTCCCATGGCTGCCGAACCCGGCTCAGCCGGTACGCGACCAGGAAGCCGTGGCCGCAGCTTGTGCAGCGTGCTCTTGCGAAACCGCAGCAGAGGATGCCGCAGCGGAGATACTCCCGAAACTCTCCCTCCACGTGCATCGGGACGGGCCGCTCGCCGAGGCTGCGAGCGATGAGCCAGCTCTCCAGGTGCCGGCTGATGAACCGATGCAGCGGCGTCTTCTCGGGACGACGACGTTCGTAGCGATCGGCACGTCGGGGCCGCCACGGATCGGAAGGGCGGCAGGGTCGAGACGGGCGTGTGCAGACCGTGACCACGCGTGCATCCGCCGCCGGGAGAGTTCCCGGTAGGGAAGACGGACGCGGAGGCGGTCAGGGGCAGCCGGCACCGCCTGCCGCGGCACGGACGTGGTGCCGCGAGCCACTTGCCGTGGGACCACTTGACGTTATCGCAAAATGCGATTATGATTTCAGGCACGGACTCCCGGCAGTCGATGAGGATGACATGCACGTCATTTCCAGGTCTCGTCTGCGGTTATTCTGGAAGACGTGCCGGAACCGTGTGGATGCGGAGCGAGCGTTGTCCGCCTGGTACAAGATCGCGTCGAAGGCTGAGTGGGCGAACTTTGCCGGGCTCAAGCAGACGTTTGGTTCGGCGGATCGGGTTGGCAACTGCGTAGTATTCGATGTGGGCAACAACCGTTACCGTCTGATTGGGCGCGTGTTCTATCCACACAGGCTATACGTCTTGCGAGTCATGGATCACGAGGAGTACGACAGGGTTCCGTGGGCAAGCCAGTGCGGATGCCATAGCCCGCCGCCGAAGAGCCGTACTCCACCCGCGAAGCGACCGGCTCATACGGGAAGGAAAAGGAGGTGACTGATGGTCGTCAAGAATCAGCCGTCGGCGATGCCCGACTCCTACTTCGAATTGGTGAAACGGTTCCCGCTTACGCATGTCCGTTCTCTCAGGCATTTGGGTCAGGCGATTGCGTTGGTGGATGAGTTACTCCAAAAGCGCCTTGATCGCGGAGCCCAGGAATACCTTGACGCCCTGAGCGATCTGATTGCGACCTACGAAGACGAGCACGCGCCGATTCCAGACGCATCGGAATCAGACGTGCTGCGGGAACTTATGCGGTCGAGCGGTCACACGCAGATGGCGCTTTCAAAGGCGGTTGGGATTTCGCAGTCAACACTCTCGGCGATTCTGAACGGCGAACGTGAGATGACCAAAAGCCACATGGTTGCTCTCGCCAAGTTCTTCAACGTCCCGCCATCGGTTTTCTTGCCGTCGTGACGCGGGGCCATTGGCCGACCTAGCCTTCTTATGCCGGCCGGAGCCCGGGCCGCTGCGTCGTGACGGCGTGCTCACGCCGCCCACGCGGCGCCGCGACGGAGGCGACTACCGCGGGTCGGCCACGACGCCGGCGAAGAGGATCGCCTTCGTGCCCCGCTCGACCACGGCCCAGGCGAAGGGACGGTCGGCGCGGACGTCCAGCGGCTCCTCCGGCGCGACGGCGGCCCGCGTCGCGACCACCACCCCGGTGGCGGCCGCGGCCTCGGTGCCCTCCTCCGTCACCTCCACGAAGCCCTCGTGGACGATGGCCGACACGAAGAGGTCGCGGGTGCCGTCCATCCCCGAGAAGTCGGCGACTCCCTGCCGGAAGGCCTGTTTCATGCCCAGGGCCGCGAGCGCCTCGTTGAGGCCGAGGGGTTTCCGCGCCGTCCACTTCGGCAGGGCGAGGTTCACCTTCCGGGGCCTCACCGCCCCGTCCGGCCAGCCCGCGAGCGAAGCGCCGTCGAGTCCGCCGAGGACCGCACCGAGGCCATCGACCGCGTCGGGCACGATCACCACCAGCGCCAGCCGGTTGCCCTCGTAGGGGATCTCGCAGACCGTCACCGCCCGCGGCCCCTCGCCTACGCGCCCCGCGACGAGCCGGCCCGACTGGTGCATGAACGGCACGTCGGCCCGCGTGTCGGCCGACACGTGGAAGGGCTCGGGCCGCGTCGCCTCCTTCGCGAATTTCGTCGCCCACGGCGCCTTCAGGTAGACCGCGTTCGTGAGCACGAGCCGCGTCGCCGCCGTGATCGTGCCGGCCTTGAGAAGCTCGTCGATCTTCCGCGCCGTGTGGTCGCTCACCCAGGCGTTGATCTCGGCCCGCGCGGGCTCGGTCGCCCCCACGAAGTCCACGACCCCGGCCCCCGCGCCGAACTTCCCCGCCAGGAGCGCGGTGAAGTCCGCCTCGAGCTTCTTGTCCTTCTGCACCCAGATCCGGTTGGCGACGTCGAGGACGATCTTCTCCCCCTTCGCCTCCGCGCAGAGCTTCCGCAGCGACTCGGAGCCCGCGGCGACGACCGCCCGGTCGTCGGGCATGCCGAGCACGCGGGCCATCTCGGCGGCCGTCTCGCCCCGGGCACCGGCGTGGGTCATCGCCAGCGCCTCCCACACGCTCACGGGCGAGACGATCGCGTTGCCCGGGCCGCTCGCGCGGACGAGATCCCACGCCAGCCGGCCCACGCCGGCGGTCGCCTGCTCGACCGGCGACGCGACGGCGACGGCGAACGCCCCGGATGCCACGCCCGCAATCGACACTGCCACCGCAACCGCCACCGCGATTCCGCGCGTCATGTCCGTCTCCCCGTGAGAGCGTGCCCGCACCGCGGGCCGGCACCGGCCGGCCCGCCCGTCACTGCAGTTCGATCTTCTGAAGCATAGTCGTCGAGTGCCCGCCGCGCCTCCTGCTCCTTCGCCTGGAAGTCCGCGATCTCCTTGCGGAGCGTCTCCACGCGGTCCTCCTGGGTGGCGAACTTCTGCACATAGCGGGTGTACAGGTCGCTCGCCCGCTCGAGCTGGGCCATGTTCTGGCGGATCCGGTCCTGCTCCTGCCCCACGACCTGCACCTCCTGCTCCCGCTTCGCCCGCTCCTGCACGAGCCGCTCGATCTCCCGCTTCAGCTCGATCACCTTCGCGAGCGCTTCCTTCACGGCCGGACTCGTCGGCTTGGCGTTGGTGAAGAACAGGATCGTGCCGTCGTCGGTGTTGGCGAGCGCCAGGTGCTGGTGCGTCTGCTGCTCCTCGACCACCTCGAGCTTCGTGGGCTTGCCCGGTTCGGCCGTCACGGCGAACCGGTAGCGGTCGCGGGTCGTCTCGGCGGGCTTCTCCGGCTTGACGAGCTGCCAGCCGCCCTCGCGCGGATGCTCGACGAGGAGCCTGACCGCGTCGGACCCCGAGTTCTTCACCTCGAACGTCTTCCGACGGGCGAGCTTCCGCGCCACGACGAGGGTGCCCTTCACGAGCTTCACGCTCAGGATCTCCTCGGGGAGCGGCTCTGTCCGCGGCGACACCTCGACGTCGAGGTCCACCGCGTAGCTGACGAGCCGCTCGCCACCGGGGGCGAGGTCCTCGACCCTCGCGTCACCCGCGTAGGCGTCGCCGTCATAGACCGTGATCGGGCCCTGCATGAGGTTGAGCTTCGTCGAGTTCACCAGGCGCAGGCCGGCGAGCGGATGCTTCGCGAGCACCCGTTCGTCGTAGATCGAGACCTTCTCGGCCTCGACCTCCTCCGACACGATCGGCAGCATGGCCGACCGCTGCCGGCCGATCGATACGGGCTTCGCGATCTCGTAGCGGAAGAGCTCGCCGAGCGCGGCCCCCTGGGCGACGCTCTGGATCGAGCCGGCGCCATCGGCCATGTCGGCACGTAGAGCGGCTGGTAGAGGTCCATCACGAACGAGATCGGCCTGCCGCTCACGAGCGACATCCGCACATCCTTCCAGTCCTGGTCTGTCGTGTTCTCCACGATCGCCCAGCCCTGCAGCAGCGCCTTGTCCTGTTGCTGCCCGGCGTCACCGCCACCGCCGAGCACCACGCGGTAGCTCGTCTTCCAGACGGGCGACTCCTGCACGTAGCCCATGCGGACGCGGCGGACGCCCTTCCCCGCGAAGTCGAGCGTCACGCTTTTCCGCTCGTTGTCGGTGCCGAGCGCGAGCACGGCCAGCGCCTTCTCGAGCTCCCCCTGGAGCCGCTCGTCGAGGAGCTTGAGCCGCGTGACGGTGTCGAGCGGGATCGTCCGCAGGCCCTCCTTCGTGAGGATCGTGACGAACTCCTTCTCGACGGTCTTGTCGTCGCCGGCCGGCACCGTCCGCTTCTCCACGCCCACGACGGTGCCGGCGGCGGGCGACGCGGCCTCGACCTCGATCCGCGCGCCCCGCAGCCGGCCGAGGATCTGGCCCATCGAGGGATCGTCGGTGAGGTTGATCGCGAAGGTGCCGAGCGTCTTCGTGATCGGATCGCGCGACGCATAGCTCACGGCCGGCACCGTGCCGCCGTCGAGGTCCTCGAGCACCATGCTCTTGAGGAGGTCGTTGATCTGCTCGGTCTTGAAACTCATCTCGACCTTCGCGTCGCCGTCCACCTTCCCGCCGTGCTGGAAGAAGCCGACACCGGACGTGAACAGCACGACCTTCTCGAGCGGCAATGCGGGCTCGGCGGCAGGACCCACGGCAGCCACGCCGAAAAGGCAGAATGCGGCCAGACAAGGAATGCAACGACGCATGACAAAGGCTCCAAGGACCGAGCGAGGCTCACAGACAACGAGGCGGCGCTCAATCCGTTACACGGCCCCGGGGCACAAGAATCCCACGGTCGGAATCCCGGGGCAAATTGTCACCCGCCAACCTGGTGCGCCGCTCGGCTTAGGTCCGGTACGAGTTGCGTTCGCTGCGGCGAAGCGCCGCGGCTCCGCATCCTCGTCCCGAGACCCCGCCTTCGCTCCCGTCTGGGTGTTGAGGAGGTTCGGGGCTGCCCAGTGCCCCGAGAACCGGCGTCCACCTTGCAGCACCGTGCCCGAGCCTCGTCAGGACTCCGCTGCGTCGATCAGCCGCGAGATCCGGCGGCCGGGGGCGGAGAGCGCGAGGCCGGCGAGGGCGCGCGGCGTGACCCAGCGCCTGGTGCGCGTGGCCCGCGGGACCGGCCCGGTGGCCACCCGCTGCACCACGGTACACGTCACCTTGTGGTGCGTGACGGTGTACGCGACCGTGCCGAGTCGTGTGCCACGGGCCCGGCGGTGCGTGCGCGGGAAATCCCACAGGCCCGCCCACCACTCGCCCGGCCCGCGCAACTCCACGAGCACGCGAGCGCCGCGCCGCTCGACGACCGCGGTCTCGCGGAGAAGCGTCGCGGCGCGGCGCGGGGGCGGCGCGGGAATCTCCGCGACGCGGCCGGTGCCGTTCGCGACGCAGGCACCGGCGAGCGGGCAGCGGTGGCAGAGCGGACGCTCGGGCGTGCAGACGCCCGCGCCCAGGTCCATGAGCGCCTGGTTGAAGAGGCCGGGCTCGCGCGCCGGCACGAGCCGCTCCGCGACCTCCCACAGGGGTCGATCGCCCGCGGGGCCGCCGACCGCCGCCGCGTGGCCCACGAGCCGCGCGAGCACCCGCCGCGAGTTGGCCTCCACGATCGGCGCCTGCACGCCGAAGGCGATCGACGCGATCGCGCCGGCGGTGTAGCGGCCGATGCCGGGGAGCCGCCGCAACTCCTCGACGGAACGTGGAAACTCGCCGCCGTGGTCCGCGACGATCTCCCTGGCCGCGGCGTGCAACTGCCGCGCGCGGCGGTAGTAGCCGAGGCCCTCCCAGTGTCCGAGGACGTCGGCCTCGCGCGCCCGTGCCAGCGCGGCGACGGTGGGAAACCGCCGCAGGAAGCGCGAGAAGTAGTCGCGGACCCGCTCCACCTGCGTCTGCTGGAGCATGATCTCGCTGACCCACACGCGGTACGGGTCGCGCGACCCGCGCCAGGGCAGGTCGCGGCGCGCGCGGGCGTACCACCGCAGGAGTGGCCGCACCACGCTGGCGGGCTCGGGGATGTCGTGGATCACGCGCGCGGCTTGCAAACCGGTGTGGGCTCGGGTCCAACGTCGGGAAGAGTGTAGGCCCGCCGTCGGAAACATCCGCATGCCCCGCCCCGGCCCCAGCCGTGACGCCCTCCGCGTCGAAAAGCGCGACACGCCCGCCGGGCCGGCGTGGGAGTTCGTCCATCCGCGCTGCGCCCGCCGCCGCCGCGAGGACATCGCCGAGGTCGAGGCGATGGTGGCAGGCGGCGAGGCGGAGATCGCGCGGGAGGAGCTCGTCTGGCTGCTCTCCGAGTGCCCGGACTTCATCGAGGCCCACGTCCACCTCGGGCTCATCGCGCTCGAGGACGACGACCCGAAGCTCGCCCGCGGCCACTTCGGCCGGGCCTGGGAGCTCTGCCTCAAGGCGCTCGACGCCGCCGGGGGGCCGCGGCCCGTGCCCTACGACCTGCCGGGCAACAAGCCGTTCCACGAGGCTGCGAAGGGGCTCGTCCACTGCCTCGTCGAGACGGGGCGGCTGCCCCTGGCGAAGAACGTCTGCGCCCGGATCGGGCCGCTCGACCCGACCGACCCGCTCGGCATCCGGCGGCTCGTCGCGCCCCGCGGGTGACCAGTCGCCCGCCGCGCCGGGGCCGGTGGCGGCGGGCCGCGGCGCCGTATGATGCGGTCCCGACCAGCCCTGCCCCCACGAGGCTCCCGCATGCGTTCCGCCGCCATGATCCTGGCGTTCGCGCTGTTCGCGCCCCCGGTCCGCGCGCAGCCGCCGGCCCCCGCGCCGGCGACCGCCGCCCTCGTGATCTGCCCGGGTGGCGGCTACGGCGGGCTCGGCGGGCATGGATTCGGCGCCCCATGACACGCGGACGCTTCATCGCGCTCGACGGGCTCGATGGCTCGGGAAAGTCGTCGCAGATCGCGCGGCTCGCCGAGTGGCTGCGATCGCGGGGCCTCGGCGTGACGACCTGCCGCGATCCCGGCTCCACCCCCGTGGGCGACGCGATCCGCGCGATCCTCCTCGATCGGCACGACCTCCGCGTCGCGCCGACGGCCGAGATGCTCCTCTACATGGCCGCCCGGGCGCAGCTCGTCGGCGAGGTGGTCGCGCCCGCGCTCGCCCGCGGCGAGTGGGTGGTGGCGGACCGGTTCCTCATGGCCAACATCGTCTACCAGGGGCACGCCGGCGGCCTCGATCCGGAGGATGTCCGCGGGGTCGGCGCCGTGGCGACGAGCGGACTCATGCCCGACCTCGTGCTCCTGCTCGACGTCGATCTCGAGACGAGCGCCCGCCGGCTCGACCGGCCGCTCGACAAGCTCGAGACCCGCGGTGACGACTACCGGCGGCGGGTCCGCGAGGGCTACCTGGCCGAGGCGCGACGTGATCCGGAGCGGTCGTGCGTGATCGATGCGGCCGCGGGCATCGACGAGGTGGCGACGCGGATTCGGGCGGCGGTGGCGGACCGGTTCGGGCTGGTCGCAAGCGGCTGAGGCGGCGGCCGGCCACGGCCACGGCAATCGGCAATCGGCAATCGGCAGGCGGGACTCGAGACGCGAGACGAAACATGGACTGGCGGGGCATCGAGGGACACGACGCGGTGGTGCGGGCGTTCGTCACGGCGGCCGACCGGGGCCGCGTGTCGGGCTCGTATCTCCTCGTGGGACCACCCGGCGTGGGCAAGGCCACGTTCGCGCTCGAACTCGCCCGCGCGCTGACATGCCCGCGCGTCGGCCCCGGCCTCGAGCCCTGCGGCGCGTGCGCGTCGTGCGTGCAGGCGGCGGCCGGCAGCCATCCCGACATCGACGTCGTCGGGAAGCCCGAGGATCGGGCGACGATCCCGCTCGAGGCGTTCATCGGCGACAAGGAGCACCGCATGCGCGAGGGGCTCTGCTGGCGCGTCCTGCTCGCGCCGGCCTTGGGGGCCCGGAAGGTGGCGATCATCCGTGACGCCGACCACCTCTCCATCGAGGCCGCCAACTGCCTGCTCAAGACGCTCGAGGAGCCGCCACCGGGTTCCGTGATCCTGCTCGTGGGGACGTCGCTCGAGCGGCAGCTGCCGACGATCCGCTCCCGCTGCCAGATCGTCCGCTTCCGGCCGCTGCCGGAGGACGTGGTGCGCCGCGTCCTGGAGCGGGAGGCGGCGGGGGCGGGCGACGCGACCGCGATCCGCGCGGCCGCGGCGGCCGCGGGGGGCAGCCTCGCACGGGCGCGGCTGCTGCTCGATCCCGAGGTGGCCGCGTTCCGGGGGCGGCTCGTGGAGTTGCTCGCGCACCGTCCGCTCCGCGGCGTGGAGCTGGCCCGCGAGGCGATCGCGCTCGTCGAGGCCGCCGGCAAGGACGCCCCACCGCGGCGCGCGCGCCTGAGGGTGGTGCTCGAGGCGGCCCTCGACTTCTACCGCGGGGCGCTGCGGCACGCGGTCACGGGCGAGCCGCCGGCCGACCCGGCCGCCGCGCGGGCGCTCGCCGCGGCACCGCCGGACCCGGAGGCGGCCGACACCGGCCTGCGGCTCACGCTCGACGCCCTCGCGTCCGTGGACCGCAACGCGAACCTCACGGTGCTCGTCGATGCCTGGACGGCGCTGCTCGAGGAGCCGCGGCTGGCGGCTGCGAGCCGCGGCTGAGCGGACCCCGACGGCGCGGCACAGCCCCCGCAGCCACCGCGCGTTCCGCAGCCTCGCCAGATTCCGCCATCGAATGCGGTGACCGCACGGCCGTCGTCCGCCTGGATCGATTTTTCCGGCGGCGCCGGCCGATTCCACGTGCGGCGGGTCGCCGTCTGGGGCAATCCGCGGTCGGTGTCGTTCGGACCGGTGACGCATGGCGGCAGAAGCGGGCGCGGCGACAGCCCGTGTCGGAGCGATCGTCGCGGCGCTCGTCGCCCTGGCGGCCGTCGGCGCCGGTGGGGCCACGCAGCCGGCAGGCGAGCCGGCCCCCGAGCCGATGCTGGCGCGGGTGCCCGCCCCGGCCGAGGCCGACCCGGCCGCGCTCGAGGCACTCGCCGCGCGCGTGCGGCACGCCGGCCCGCCCGGCAACGCCGGGCGCGGGACGGACGAGGCGCCGGCTCCGCTGCCGGGCCCAGAATGGACCGATCCCGACAGCGTGAACTGGGCCGACGTTCCCGAGGCCGAACGCGGTCCCGTCCGCGAGCGGCTCCTCGACCGGCGCGGCGACCGCGGCCCGCCCCCCGGAGGACGCCTGCTCGAACGACTGCGCGGCGAACTCCGCGCGGCGGCGCTCGGCGGTCGCGCGGTGGGCGACGTGGTGACCCCGGGCGAAACACGTCGCGCCACGGCCCGCTGGCCCGATCCCGCCGCGCTCCGCGACCAGCTGACGCGCCTTGTCGCCGCGGCGGCGCCGGCCGCCGGATGGGCGACCGCGACACTGGCCCATCTCGACGCCGTGCTGGCGACCGGAGGACCGGCCGATCCCGCGGCCGCCGCGGCACTCCTGTCGCTCGGTGAGGATGTCGATGCGGGCATGGCCCTGGCGGACCAGCTTCCCGATGCCGCCCTCGCGACGAGCGTCCGCCGCGCGGCGCTCGCGGTGGCGCGACGTGTGGCCGTGTGGCGAGCGGCGGCGTCTGCCGCCGGAGGGGCCGCGGCAGCGGACCGGGATGTCGCGACCCTGATCGCCGCCGCCGCGCCCGAGTCGCCGTCCCTGCGGCTGCTCGACGCGCTCGAGGGCTTCGAGTCGGCCCCCGGCGCCCCCCGTGCCGTCCCCGTGCGAGCGGCGATCGACGCGCTCGGTCCCGCGACGGCATCACCCGCTGCGGCCATCGGCCGCGCCGCGGCCGAGCACTACATGGCACCCAACGTACGGGTCGCCGTGCACCGGGCGTTCATCGAGAAACTGCTCCCCGAGTCCACGGTCATCTCCGGGCCGATGCAGGATGTCGTCCTGGGCAGGTCCGTGCGCGGCACGCGGCGGGTCGAGCAGTCGATCGGCCTGCGACTCGTGCCCGATCCCGACGAGATCCGGGCGGAGATGGTGGTGGATGGGGTCGTCACGTCGCGGACCGTGACCGAGTCGGGGCCGGTCGCGCTGCACTCCCGGGGCAGCGGCGAGTTCACCGTCCGCAAGCCCCTGACGATCTCGGCGACCGGGCTCGCCTTCGGCCGCGCGGTGGGCACGGCCGCCAACCGCGCGCGGCTCGCCGACGTCCGCACCGACTTCGACTCGGTGCCCATCATGGGGCCGATGCTGCGGTCGATCGCCCGCAACCAGCACGACGACCACCGCGCCGAGGCCATGCGGGAGGTCAACGACAAGGTCGTCTCCCGCGCCTGCCGTGAGGTCGATGCGCACGCGGAACCGAAGTTCCGCGAGGCGGCCGACCGCTTCCGCAAGCGGGCCTGGGACCCGCTCGTGGGGCTGGGGCTCGAGCCGAAGGCCGTGGCCCTCGAGACGACGGCCGACGCGGCCGCCGCGCGGATCCGGCTCGCGGGCACGGGCCAGCTCGCCGCCCACACGCCGCGGCCGCGTGCGCCAGCCGACGCGCTCGTGAGCGTGCAGGTGCACGAGTCGTCGATCAACAACGCCTGCGAGCGGCTGGGCCTCGCCGGGCGGCAATTCACCGTCGAGGAACTCGTGCGCACGATCTGTGTCCGGCTCGGCGTCCCGCCGCGGATTCCCGACGACCTGCCGACCGAGGTCGCCGTGGCCTTCGCGGACGAGGAGCCGCTGCGGATCGAGTGCCGTGACGGGCTCGTCCACGTGCGGATGGCGATCGATGCGATCGAGAGCGACCGCCGCACCTGGTGCGACATCGTGGCGCAGGTGGCCTACCGGCCGGTCGTGTCGGGCGCCCAGGTGCTCCTCGAGCGGGACGGGCCGGTGCGGCTCTCCGGTGCCGGGCAGCAGGGGCGGATGGAGATCGGGCTGCGGACGATCTTCGGCAAGGTCTTCCCCAAGGAGCGGCCGGCGCACCTGCTCCCCGCGGAACTCACGCGAGATCCCCGGCTGGCCGGCATCGTGCCGGTGCAGGCGGTGAGTACCGACGGCTGGTTCGCCCTCGCGCTGGCCCAGCCGACACAGGCCGGTGGCAAGCCCGCGGCCCCGACGGCGACGCGACCGGCACAGCCGGCTCGCCCCGTGATGCGGCGGTAGCCCGCGCCCGGCGGCGTCCCGTCGCGCCCGTTGAAAGCCCGGCGCGGTGGCCGGAGAATCGGGCCCTCCCAGCCCGTTCCCGCCCGCGAGGCCCGCCATGACCCCGTCGCCGCAGTTCCGCACCGAGTCCGACAGCATGGGCGAGGTCCGGGTGCCGGCCGACCGCTACTGGGGCGCCCAGACCGAACGGTCTCGCGACAACTTCAAGATCGGCGTGGACCGATTCCAGTGGGGCCGCGCGGTCAAGAAGAGCCTCGGGATCCTCAAGAAGTGCGCGGCGCTCGCCAATGGCGAGCTCGGCCAGCTCCCACCGGCGACCGTGAAGCTCATCGTGCAGGCCGCCGACGAGGTGATCGCCGGGAAGCTCGACGACCATTGTCCGCTCGTCGTCTTCCAGACCGGCAGCGGCACGCAGTCGAACATGAACGCCAACGAGGTGATCTCGAACCGCGCGATCGAGATCGCCGGCGGCACGCTGGGCTCGAAGAAGCCGGTCCACCCCAACGACGACGTCAACCGCGGCCAGTCGTCGAACGACACCTTTCCCACGGCCATGCACATTGCCGCCGTCGAGGTGATCCACGACCGGCTCCTGCCCGCGGTCCGCGCGCTCCGCGACGTCTTCCTGGCGCTCGAGAAGCGGCACGCCGACCTCGTGAAGATCGGCCGCACGCACCTCCAGGACGCGACACCGATCACGCTCGGCCAAGAGATCTCGAGCTGGCGGGCCCAGCTCGACGACCGGCTCGCCGGCATCGAGCGGGCCCTGCCCGGGCTCTACGAGCTGGCGATCGGCGGCACGGCCGTGGGCACGGGCCTCAACGCCCACCCCCGGTTCGGCGACGTGGCCGCGGCCTGCATCGCGAAGGAGACGGGCCACCCGTTCGTGTCGGCCCCCAACAAGTTCGCCGCCCTCGCCGCCCACGACGCCCTCGTGGAGGTGAGCGCCGCCGAGCGGGGCCTGGCGATGGCCCTGCTCAAGATCGCCAACGACATCCGCTGGCTGGCGAGCGGGCCGCGCTGCGGCATCGGCGAGATCTCGATCCCCGAGAACGAGCCGGGCAGCTCGATCATGCCGGGCAAGGTGAACCCCACGCAGTGCGAGGCGATGACGATGGTCTGTGCCCAGGTCTTCGGCAACGACGCCGCGGTGGCGTTCGCGGGCAGCCAGGGCAACTTCCAGCTCAACGTCTACAAGCCGGTGATGATCCACAACGTGCTCGAGAGCGCCGATCTCATCGCCGACGCCTGCGACTCGATGCGGGCGCACTGCGCCACCGGCATCGAGCCGAACCTGGCCCGGATCACGCACCACCTCGACGACTCGCTCATGCTCGTGACCGCGCTCAACACGCACATCGGCTACGAGAAGGCGGCGAAGATCGCCAAAAAGGCCCACGTCGAGGGGACGAGCCTCAAGGCGGCCGCGGAGGCGCTCGGCTACGTGACACCCGAGCAGTACGACCAGTGGGTCGTGCCGGTCGAGATGACCCGGCCGCTCGCGACCTGACGGCACTGCGTCTTCGGCCCGTGCGTCCCCGGTCGCAAGGCCGTATCGTGCCCTCATGGTCGTGACCATCGCCCCCCTCCCCCAGATTCCGTTCGGCTCCGCAACCGCCGCGAGCTTCGACAGCGAGGCCACCTGCGGCGACTTCATGTCGGGTGGCGTGCGACCGGGTGCAGACTGCCAGTCTGCACCTACGCGCTTCGCGGATGCGACGACAAGTGAGCTGACGCAGTCTCTCTGCTGGAAGTAGCCGCAGAGTGGCACTCTGCGGAATGCGGGTCGCCACCACGTTCGGCCACCGCGGAGCCGCATGGCGTGCCACCGTGTGCAGACTGCCAGTCTGCACCTACGCGCTCCGCGGAAGTGACGCGGGACCGTGGTCCACGCCCGCCGGGACACGCATGCCCCGGCGGGCGTGAAGCAAGTCGTCAGATCGCGCTCGCGGACGTCTCGCCGGTGCGGATGCGGATCACGTCGGCGAGGTTCGTCACGAAGATCTTGCCGTCGCCCACCTGGCCGGTGCGGGCCGTCGTCATGATCTTCTCGATCACGCCCTGGGCCTCGTCGTCGCCGACCACGACCTCGATCTTCACCTTGGGCAGGAAGTCCACCGAGTACTCGGCGCCCCGGTAGGTCTCGGTGTGCCCCTTCTGCCGGCCGAAGCCGCGGACCTCGGTCACCGTCATGCCCTTGACCCCCAGCGCGTTGAGCGCGTCCTTGACTTCCTCGAGCTTGAAATGGCGGATGATGGCTTCGATCTTCTTCATGACTCGTCTCCCGTGAAGCTTCCGGCCCCCGGGCGGGGGCCCTCGACCCGGGCGGTCACGGCGACCGGCCCTGCGTCAACGGAAGAGGAACGCAATCCGCGTGCCAAATCGCGGCGCGAAAAAACCCGGTTCAAAACGCCCACGGCTCCCGCTGCCGCGCCGCGCCGCTGTGGCGCCCCTGGGCAGTCCTGTCCCGTTCCGGAGACAGAGCGCCCGGTGTTTCGGGGATCAGGGCAGGACGCGAATCCGCAGCTTGCGGAACTCGACGGGCGCCCCTTCGCTCTCGAGGCAGACGTGGCCGGTGGCCGGCGTGCACCCGGTCCCGCCCGACACCTCCTCGCCGTTGACCCACAGGCGGACCTCGCCACCGATCGCGCGGATGAAGTAGTGGTTCCACTCGGGCGTGCCGCGGGAGAGTTTCTTCGTGGGGAAACTCCGCTCGCCGTTGGGTGACACCGGCGGGAAGGGCTTCATCTTCGAGCCCTTCACGGGAAACACGTCGCCGTCGGTCGTGAACCAATCAGCCTTGCCGTGCCGTTTCGTGTAGCCGTGGTCGAGGATCTGGATCTCGATGCCGCCCGGCAGGGCACCGGGCTTGAGGCCCTCGAGCGTGCTGGGCGGCGTCCACACGAACACACCCGAGTTGCCCCCCTCGGAGAGATGCCGCCACTCGAGCGAGAGTTCCAGGTTCGTGACCGGCTCCCTGGAGCGGATCACGCCGACGGGCTTCCCGGTGCAGGCCACCGAGTTGCCCTTCCAGGTCCACGTGTCGGACTGGCAGTTGACGTTCTCGAAGTCGGCCTCGACGAGGTCGCGCCAGCCGGGGCCGGTCCCGTCGATGAAGGCCCGCGGCGGCGCGGGCTCGTCGCCGCGGCACGGCACTCCGGACGCGAGGCAGCCCAGCAGCAACACGACGGTCGGGACGTTGCGCGACAGGAGCATGTGAGGAACTCCGGCTCCGGGATGACGGGTGTTCAGGGGGCCGACCAGAAATCGACGACGCACACCTTGTCCACGTGCGACTTGACGATCGAGACGAACTCCTGATGGGCCGGATGCGGGAGGTAGGCGTCGCGGTCGGCCTCCGCGGCGAACGTGACGAGAAAGCAGTGGGTGAATCCCTGGCTCTTGCCCTCGGGTGACACGTCGGTGCCCCACTCGAACGCCTTGATCTGCGGAATCTTTCCCGGCAGTGCCCGGAACGCCGAGACGATCTTCTCGACGTCGGCAGGCGTCGAGCCATCCTTGAACTTGAAGAGCACGACGTGGCGGAGAACCTTCCCGGCGTCCGACTGCGTGATCGAGTCGCCGAGGAACACGATCCGCTCGCCCTTGGCCGGTGGGCGGATCATGGCATCGTCGGCACGGGCCGGGAAAACCGTCATGAGCGCGACCATCAGCACGGGACGGACTATTGAACGAGGCATTATTGTGGGCATGGCGTGCTCCGGTGAAGCATCGGGACGGCTCGCAGGTGAGGCGCCGGAGTATACGGGACCGCCTCCCGGACGTCGGCGATCCTGCGGCTGTGCGGCGGCTGCGCGACGGTATGCTATCTCAATCATGCCCACCGCACCCATGCGCCGTCGCCGGCTCGCCACGACCATCACCGGCCTCGTGGTGCTGCAGGCCGGATCGCTGATATCAGGCCCCTGCCGTGGCGCCGAGTCCGACGGCGATGCGGCCGTGGGGGTCGCCGAACGCTCGGAGGGCGCGGTGCCGGCGCGATTCCAGCCCGTGCAGGATCCGCTGCCGGTGAAGCCGCCCGCCGATGCGGCCGTGCTCTTCGGCCATGGCAGCGAGGGCAAACCGAAATTCACGGCCATGGACGGCGGGCCGCTCGATTGGAAGGTGGAGGACGGCGCGCTCGTGGCCAACGCCACGGACCGGCATGCGAACCACGCCGTCTCGACCGAGGTGTTCCGCGACGCCGACATCCACGCGGAGTTCCTCACGGCTCCCCGCGAGCAGGGCAACAGCGGCCTCTACATCCACGGCCTCTACGAGATGCAGATCTTCGACTCGTTCGGCGTCGAGCCGCCGACCGAGCAGGACGAGGGGAGCCTCTACCGGTTCGCCAAGCCGCTCGTGAACGCGGCGCGGAGGATCGGCGAATGGCAGGTCTACGACATCCGCTACGTCGCGCCGCGGCGCGGCCCCGACGGCAAGGTCGCGACGCCGGGACGGATCACGGCCTGGCTCAACGGCAGGCTCGTGCAGGACGGCGTCGAGTTCACCGAGCCCCGGTCACCGTTCGTGCCCTACAGGCACGGGGCCACCGACCACCTGCGTCGCATGAAGAAAAGGCTCGACGAGACCGGCTCGGGCCCGCTCTTCCTCCAGGACCACGGCAGCCCCACCCGGTTCCGCAACGTCTGGATCCGCCACATCGCCGACGAGTGAGGCCGTGCGTCCCGCGCCGGCGGGATGCCGAGTTTGAACGCCGGCTTCCCGGCGACTATCCTGCGCGGGTTCCGGCCCACCCCTGAGGAGCCCGCCGTCATGCCAGCTTCCCGTCGCTCCCGCCGCCAGTTCCTTCGGGCCGCGGGTTCCACCGCCGCGGGACTCGCCGCAGCGCCCTACGTGATCACCTCGAAGGCACTCGGCGACGCCACCACGCCGCCGGCCAGCGATCGGATCGTGATGGGCGGCATCGGCATCGGCAACATGGGCTCCGGTGACCAGGGCGACTTCCTCGCCATGCCCGACGTGCAGTACGTCGCCGTCTGCGACGTGCGGAAGAAGTGGCGCGACGAGGGCAAGGCGCGGGCCGACGGCAAGTACGGCAACAAGGACTGCGCAGCGTTCGTGGACTTCCGCGAACTGCTCGCCCGCGACGACATCGACGCGGTCCACATCGCCACTCCGGACCACTGGCACGCGATCATGACGATCGCCGCCTGCCGCTCCGGCAAGGACGTCTACCTGCAGAAGCCCGAGACGCTCGTGCTCCGCGACGGCCCCGCGATGATCGCCGCCGCCCGCCGCTACGGCCGGGTGGTCTCCGGCGGCAGCCAGCGCGTGCTCAACGACTACCGCGGCATCGTCGACCCGATCTGGCGAGGCGAAGTTGGCGCCGTGAAGTCGATCGACATCCAGGTGGACGGCCCGTCGATGCTCTGCCACCTGCCAGGACAGCCCGCGCCCGACGACATCGACTGGGATCTGTGGCTCGGCCCCGCGCCGTGGCAGCCGTTCCATCCGGGCCGCTGCGACGGCAACTTCGGCACGAAGGGCAACAGCTGGCGCTCCTACGTCGACTTCTCGGGCGGCAGCCTCACCGACTGGGGCGCGCACCATTTCGGCGGCGCGATCTTCGCGGCCGACCTGCGGGAGATGCAGCCGGAGAAGGTGGTCTGGCATCCCGCCGAGGGGCAGGCGCCCGCGTGGGCGTCGGTCACCTACCCCAACGGGACCGAGATCCACCACAACCGTCCGGGCCACCTGCGGCCGCAGCCGTCGGTCGCACACCAGGGCTCGATCCTGATCGCCGGCGACGGCGTCGCCCGCCCCGGCAAGGCCGTGCCGCAGTACCGCGGCCAGGGCGGCATCTACGGCGACTTCATCGAGTGCGTGAAGACCCGCGAGCGGCCCTTCCGCGACATCGAACTGGCCGTCAACACCATGACCGCGCCCCACCTCATCGCCATCGCGTACCGGCTCGAGCGATCGCTGGAGTGGGATCGGGCCGCGCAGAAGTTCCGCAACGACCCCGCCGCAGATCGCCTCTGCGACCGCGCCCGCCGCGAGCCCTGGATCCTCTGATTCGAAGTTCCACTCCTCCATCGAGGCTTTCGATGCCCATCGACCCGAAGACGCTCGACGATGCGTTCACCGCGCTGGCCGCCTACGACTGGGGCAAGGACGCGGGCCCGCTCGCGCCGCTCGACGCGGCCGTGGTGGCCGCCCACGGCGACCCCGCCCTGCGGGCCGACCTCGAGAAGCGGCTCGCCGCCCTCCTCGGCACCGGCGCGTCGCGTGCCGCGAAGGACCAGGCGTGCCGCAGGTTGTCGCTCGTCGCGACGGCCGCGAGCGTGCCCGCCGCCGCGGCGCTCCTGTCCGATGCCGACAATTCCCACATGGGCCGCTTCGTGCTCGAGCGCATCGGCGGCCCGGAAGCCTGCGCGGCGCTGCGCAAGGCCCTGGAGACGACGAAGGGCGCCCTCAAGCTCGGCATGATCTCGTCGCTCGCCGACCTCCGTGACGCGGAGGCAGTGAAGCCCCTGGCGGGGCTGCTTGGCGGCGAGGAACCGGTGGCCGTCGCCGCGGCCCGTGGTCTCGGCCGCATCGGCACGCCGGAGGCGCTCGCCGCGCTCGTCGCCGCCGCCCCTTCGGCCGCGGCCGGCGTGGGCCCGGCCATCGCCGATTCGCGGCTCACCTGCGCCGAGACGTTGCTGGCCGCCGGCAATCGGACCGAGGCGAAGGCGGCCTACCAGGCGCTCGTCGAGGCCGTCCGCGGCAAGCCGGAGTCGAAGGCCGTCGCAATGGCTGCGACCCGCGGCGTGCTCGCCTGTGCCGATCCCTCCGCGGCCGCGAACTGACCGGGTCGTGGGACCCATCCGGCCGGCCGTTCCTTCCGCCCACTCCCGGAGTGCCACCCCATGCCCACGACCAGTCGCGCGCTGTTTCTCGTCGGGCCGACGCTCATGCTCACGGCCGTCCTCGCGACGCTCTGGCTCGCGCCGGCGGCTTGCGCCGACGACGCCGTCGCGATGATCGTCGAACTCGTGGCCGGTGACGACGCCGACATGCGGGCGATCGGCCTCGATCAACTCCGCCACGGAGCGAAGGGCGAGGCCGCCACGCGGGCGTTCGCGACGCTGCTCGAGAAGCAGCCCGCGGCGCGGCAGGTGGAACTCGTGCGGGCGCTCGCCGACCGGGGCGACGCGGCCGCACTGCCGGCCCTCGTGGCGCTGCTCGGCCGGTCCACCGAGGCCACGGTGCGGACCGCCGTCCTCACCGCACTCGGCTCGCTCGGCTCGGGCGCCGAGGTGCCGGTGCTGCTCGAGTCTCTGGCTGCCGGGGACCCGGAGCGTTCCGCGGCCCGGCGGGCGCTCATCGCCGTCCGCGGCGACGCCGCCGTGCAGAAGCTCGTCGCGGCCGCGAAGTCCGGGGATGCGGCGCTGCGGCCGATGCTCATCGACATCCTCGGCGAACGCCGGGTGCGTTCGGCCCTGCCGGACCTCGCGGCCCTCGCCACCTCCGGCGACTCCGGGATACGTCAGGCCGCGATGCGGGCGCTCGGGCTGCTCGGCGACGCGGCGCAGGTGCCCTCGCTGGTCGCCGGCGTGCTGGCGGCGCCCGCGGGCGGCGAGCGACAGGCGGCGGAACGGGCGGTCGTGGCGGTATGCACGAAGAACCCGGGACATCCCGAGGCGGCGCGGGCCTTCCTCGACTCGTTCAAGTCCGCGACCGCGGCCGACCAGGAGGCGCTGCTGTCCGTGCTCGGCGCGATCGGCGGCGCCGGGGCCCTGACGATCGTGGATGAGTTGATCGCGAGCCCGGATGCCGCCAAGCGGGCCTTCGGCCTCAAGGCGATCAGCCGCTGGCCCGACGCGACCGTGGCCCCGAGGCTCGTCGAGCTCGTCGGCAAGGCCAGGGACCAGGCCGAACGTGACCTCCTGCTCGGCGCGCTCATCCGCATCGCCCCGCTTCCGGACAACAAGCTCGACGACGCGAAGAAGCTCGACCTCGTGAAAGAGACGCTGGCGCTGTGCTCGACCGACGCCGAGCGGTCCCGGCTGCTCGAGCGGGCGAGCGCCATCCGCACGTTCGAGACCTTCCAGTTCATCGTGCCCTTCCTCGACCAGCCCGCCCTCGCGGCCCCGGCCTCGAAGAGCGTCGTCGAGCTCGCCCACCACCAGAAGCTCCGCGACGCCCACAAGCCCGAGTTCCTGGCGGCGCTCGACAAAGTGCTCGCCACGACGAAGGACGCCGAGCTCGTCGATCGCGCCACCCGCTACAAGGAAGGCAAGACCTGGGAGCGGAAGAAGTAGTTCCACGCGAACCACGTCGCCCACCATGGTTCCCGCCCCGTGCACGGTGCGACCGGGTGCAGGTTGAACAACCTGCACCTACACCGGACATGCGCCACCACCTCCGCGCAGCGTCCGCTCACCCGACCGCGCCCACCTCCTCGCGGTGACGGCACGTTCCGTACGACATAGCCTCCGCGGAGCGCGTAGGTGCAGACTGGCAGTCTGCACACGGTCACACACCGTCCGGCTCCGCGGTGGCCGAACACCGTCACCCACCACGGTTCCCGCTCGCGCACGGTGCGACCGGGTGCAGGTTGAACAACCTGCACCTCCACCGGACATGCGCCACCACCTCCGCGCAGCGTCCGCCCACCCGACCGGGCCCGCCTCCGCGCAGCACGCGAAGCGCGAAACACCGACTCGCAGTGCGTTTTCGCGATCCGCAGGGATGGGCGAAAGCGGCGGTGTACCCGGTGCCCGTCACTGGGCTCTCGGCTGACTCCACTCATGACCCGCCGCGGAACGTCGCGGCGTCCAGGCCGTGCCCCTTCATGAGGCGGTAGAGCGTGCCCCGCGGCAGGGCGGCCTCGCGGGCGGCGGCGGAGACGTCGCCCGTGTGCCGCGCGAGCAGGTCGGAGAGGTAGTGCCGCTCGAAGCGGGCCACGTGCTCGGACCGCCGCGCGAAGAAGCCCGCGCCGTCCCCGGCCGTCGCGGCCTGCCGGCCCGCGGCCGCCACGACCTCGTCGGGCAGGTCGTCGATGCCGGCGGTCGGCGACCGCGCCAGCGCGAGCGCCCGGCGGACGACGTTCTGGAGCTCCCGGACGTTGCCGGGCCAGGGGTAGGCCTTGAGCACCTGGTAGACGTCGGTCGAGAGGCCGCCGACGGGGCGGCCCATCTCCCGGGCGGCCCTGGCCGCGAAGTGCTCGGCCAGGAGCCCCACGTCGTCGCCGCGGTCGCGGAGCGGCGGCAGGTCGATCCGCACCACGTTGATCCGGTAGTAGAGATCCCGCCGGAACGCGCCCGACTTCACCATCGCGTCCACGTCGCGCGACGTGGCCGCGACCACCCGCACGTCCACGGCGTTCTCCTGCCGGGCGCCCACCCGGCGGACCCGCCGCTCCTGGAGCACCCGCAGGAGCTTGGCCTGGAGCGGCAGCGGCAGCTCGCCCACCTCGTCGAGGAACAGCGTGCCGCCGTCGGCGAACTCGACGAGCCCCATGCGCCGGGCATCGGCGCCGGTGAACGCGCCCCGCTCGTGGCCGAACAGTTCGCTCTCCATGAGCGCCTCGGGGATCGCGCCGCAGTCCACCGGCACGAACGGCCCGGCGGACCGGCGGCTGCGGCCGTGGATCGCCCGGGCCACGAGCTCCTTGCCGGTGCCGGTCTCGCCGGTGACGAGCACGTCCACGGCGCTCGGGGCGACACGATCGACGAGCGAGAACACCTCGCGCATGGCCGGGCTTGTGCCGAGGAACCCCTCGTAGCCGTAGGGTTTCTCGACCGCGCGGCGGAGCACCTCCTCGCCCGCGCGGCGCCGCGCCCCGGCGAGCAGCCGCACGAGCGCGTCCTCGAGGTCGGTCTCCGCGTCGTCGAGCGCCACGTAGTCCCCCGCGCCGCCGCGCATGCAGGCCCGCGCGGCCGCGACGCCGGGGCGTGGATCCACGACCACGATCGGCAACTGCGGGTCGGCCTGCCGCAGCGCCGCGAGCACCGCCTCCACGCCCGGCCCCGAGCGGGCCGTGACCACGCCCACGTCCCAGGCGTCGCGGGCGAGCGTGGCGAGAGCCGCGTCGAGCGCCGTCTCCACGCGGACCTCGAGCGGCTGCAGCCGCGCCGTCAGCCGCGCGTAGGGCAGGGCGGTCGGACCGGCGGGATCGACGATGAGGATGCGGGGCTGCTGCACGTGCTGCCGAAACCTCGGGTGACGCGGCCGCCTCGTCCCGTCGTCACCGCCGCCAAGTATGCGACGGCCGCGGGGGCCGGGCAATCGCCGCCGCCGCTTTCTCGCGCCCCGGGCTCTGGTAGATTTCCTGCCATGGCCATCGACACCTACGCGCCGTGCCCGGGCGGCACCGGCAAGAAGATCAAGTTCTGCTGTGCCGACCTCGTCGGCGACCTGGAGCAGCTCGACACGCTCGTCGAGGGCGACCAGCTCACCGCGGCCCTCGACCAGGTGAAGCGGCTCGACGAGAAGCACCCCGGCCGGCCCTGCCTGCTGGCGACCCGCGTCAAGCTCGAGCTCGCCGCCAAGCAGTTCGCGGAGGCGACGGCGACGGGCCGGCGGTTCCTCGAGGCGTTTCCCACGAACCCCGTGGCCCTCGGCCAGGCGGCGGTGACGGAGGCGGTGTCGGGCCGCGTACAGGAGGCGGCCGCGCTCTTCGACAAGGCCCGCGAGGCGGCCGCGGCGGTCGGCGGCGCGGAGGCCTCGGCCCGCGACGCGCTCCAGCACCTGGTGCGGATCGCCGCCACGCTCGTGCAGGCCGCCGCGCAGACCGGCCACACGGGCTTCGCGCAGGGGCTCGTGGACTGGCTCGTGGACTCGTCGCTCGCGGGTCCCGAGGACCTGCGGCTCCTGGCCGCGATCGTCGGCTCATCCGGCGTGCCGCCGGCGCTCCGCACCCGCGTGCCTCTCGAGCCCCTCGCCGACGACCCGCACTGGCGGCCCGACTTCGAGGTGGCGCTCGAGCACGCCCGGACGTGGCGGCTGGCGAAGGCGCTCACGGGGCTGCGGAGCCTCAAGGGCGTGGCCGGCGAGAGCCGCCCGGTGTTGACGAACATCGCCGTGCTCTGCGAGATGCTCGCCCGGCCGGTCGAGGCCTCCGAGGCCTGGCTCGCCGTGTCGCGGATCCGCGGCCTCGACCATGACGAGGCGATCGAGGCCGCGGGCCGCGCGATCGCGCTCGAGACCGAGGCCAACCCCGACCGCTCGCCGCAGGTGCGGTTCACGAGCGTATCCGCGCCCCTGGCCGTTCCGGCTGGCGAGGAGGGCGTCACGGCGCTCGGTCTCCTGGAGGACACGATCCGTCACGACCCGCGGTGCGAGCCGGCCACGTTCGACCGCTCGGCATGGGTCTCGCGCGGCGCCGCGCCGCCGCGCAGCGCCTGGCGCGTGTACGAGGCCGCCGTGGGTGCCGAGCCGCCGCGGCTGCTCGCGAGCCTCCTGGTCTTCGGCCGGCAGACCGACCGCGAGCCGGAACTCGTGCTCCAGGGATTCGCGCCGGACGTGGCCGCGGCCCGGCCCGTGGTCGAGGGACTGGACGGCTGCGCGTTCGCCTCCCCGGCCGACATCGCCGGCATGCCGGCGACGACGCCGACCGCCTGGCTGATGAACTCGCAATTTCGCATGACGCTGCCGGCCACGCCCCCCCCCGCGCCGCCGGCGGCCGGCCAGCCGGCGTTCGCCGACGAGGTGCTCTCCAGCCAGCGCCGGGCGCTCTGGAGCCGGTTCGTCGGCGCCTGGCCCGACACCGAGCTGCCGGAACTGCTCGGGCAGACGCCCCGACGGGCGCTCCGGGACCCCGACGGCGCCCGCCGCGTCGAGGCGCTCGTGACCGAGGGCGAGGCCACGAGCCGGCGCCGCGACGCCGCCGACGCGTGGACCGCCGTCCGCGGATCCCTCGGGCTCGCGGCACCCGCCCCGCTCTCCGCGGCCAAGCCGCTGGAGGAGGTGCCGCCCCTGCGCTGGCACCGGCTCGACATGCGCGCCCTCGACCTCGAGCAGCTGCGGGGCGTGCTCGTCACGGCCACCGACGCGGGCTTCGAGCAGGCCGCGGAACTCGCCGCCGAGGCGCTCGTGGCCCGACCCGACGCCACGCCGGCCGATCGCTGGGAGGCACTGGGCATCCTCGAGGACCGCGCCGACTCGACGGTGAAGAAGCTCGAGATCATCGGGCAGCTGCGGTCGATCGCCAAGGATCTCAAGGCCGGCACGGGCACGCTCGACGTGGCCGAACTCCGGATCCGCCTGCAGCGCGGCGACCAGGCCGAGATCGCGCGCCTGCTCGAGCGGATCAAGCGCGACCACGGCCGCGACCCGCAGGTGCTCCAGGCGCTCGCGGAGGTGCTCATGGAAGCGGGCGTGGACATCGGCGCCCTCGCCGGCCGGCCAGGCGGCGCGGCAGGCGGTGCCGCTCCCGGCGCCATGCCGGGCGCCGCGGCGGCGCCGGAGCCGGGAAAGCTCTGGACCCCCGGCGGCGGCGAGCCGTCGGGACCCGGCGGCGAGAAGAAGGTGATCTGGACGCCGGGCTAGCCGTGACACGCCGCGAACGCGTCGAGTGCGGCGCGGACCGTCGCCACGGCGTGGACGCGCACGATCTGGCTGCCGGCGGCCGCGAGGTGGCAGGCCGCGCCCGCGGTGGCGGCGTCGCGCTCGGCCTCGGTCGGCTCGCGGCCGAGGCTCGCTTGCAGGACCTTCGTGAGAAAGCCCTTCCGCGAGTGGCCGACGAGGATCGGCACGCCGAGGTCGAGAAACGCGGCCGCCCCCGCCATGAGTGCGAGGTTGTGCTCGTGGGTCTTGCCGAAGCCGATGCCGGGGTCGAGGCAGAGTGATCCGGCCGCGATGCCCGCGGCGACGAGCGTGTCGCGACGCCGCGCGAGGTAATCGTGGATCTCCGCCACGACGTCGCCGTAGCGGGGATCGACCTGCATGGTCTGCGGCGTGCCCTGCATGTGCATGGCACAGACGCCCGCGCCGCTCCCGACGGCCACGAGGAGCATGTCCGGGTCGCCCTCGAGCCCGGTCACGTCGTTGACGATCTCCGCGCCGGCCTCGAGCGCCCGCGCCGCGACCGTCGCCTTCGACGTGTCGATCGAAACCGGCACGCCGGCCTCGCGGGCCAATCGCCGCACCACCTCGCCGACCCGCCGCCATTCCTCGTCTGCGTCCACCGGCGCGGAGTAGGGCCGCGTACTCTCGCCGCCGACGTCGAGGATGTCGGCCCCCTCGGCGACGAGCGCGAGCCCGTGCGCCACCGCGGCCCCGACGTCGGCATGCCGGCCCCCGTCGGAAAAGCTGTCGGGCGTGACGTTCACGATTCCCATGACGAGCGGCCGTCGCACCGCGCCGCCGAGCCGCGGCAGGTCGAGCGACCGGGTCCGCAGCCGCCAGGTCGGGGGACGTTGTATCGCTGTCATGCCCGCGAATGTAGCAGGCTCGTGCGCGTGGGCCGCGAGTCAGCGGACCGTCACGGGAGCGAAGGCGGGGTCTCGGGACGAGGATCGCGAGCATTGCGGCGCTTCGCCGCTCGCGAGCGAACTCGTACCGGACCGAAGCCGAGCGGCCCTCGCGCAAAACCGTCGCCCCCAAAAACGCACCGATCCCGGCGAGCGGCGCGCGCACCGTCCGCTACCACGGCTCTTCCATCAACCCGACGATCTGCTGGGCCATCTTCACGATCGCCTCCTGCTGCGTGCTGGCGACCGAGCGGCCCACTTCGGGGACGAGCATGGCCGCCTGCCCGACGTCCACCGTGGCCGCCGGCAGTGGCACGTTGCCCGAGGCGATGACCGAGCCTCCCCGGTCGGCCCAGGTGACGAGGGCCTGGTAGTTCATCTCCACCATCCGCGACTGGTCGGTCGGGCTCTCGACCACCATGCGCTTCGTGTCGGCGACGATCCGGCCCGTGAGCACGCTGTCGGCCGCGGCCTCGCTCCCCACGACCTTGAACGGCGTCCGCTTCTCGATCTCCTTGCAGACCGCCTCGGTCAGCCGCTCGCCGATGTCGATCGCCGGGGTGGTGCGGTAGCTGTCGCACTGGAACATGGGCACGTAGATCGTGCGCACGTTCGGCGCGTAGAGCGTGTTGTTGCCGAACCGGTAGTTCGCGCAGCCCCCGGCCGCGGCCGCCAGGAGGAGGAGGGCAGGCACCGGCACGAGGCGGCGGACCGCGGGCGTCATCGCGGACCCTCCGTCAGTAGAGCGGCCGCCCGGCGCCCGAGCCGTCCTCGCGGGCGATCACCGTCTCGGCCTCGGCCATCGCGTCGAGCTCGGCATCCCTGAGCTTGTCGGGATTGAGCAAACGCGACAGCGCCGGGAACGGGTCGTCGGTGGCGTCGGCGAGTTCGCGGATCTGGTCGAAGCGGCCGCGGGCCTGCTGGGCCAGTTGCGTGGTGGGATAGTCCTTGGCGAGCATGGCGTAGTACATCCGCGCCGAGGTGTAGTGCTCCCCCTTGGCGTAAAATTCGGCGCGTTTCCAGAGCCGCTGGGCCTGCTGGGCGGCGATCTCGGCCCGCGTCCGCTGCACCCGCTCGTCGTCGTCGCGGGAAAGCTGGTCGGGGAACTGCACGAGCGTCTGGTCGGCGAGCACCTCCGCCTCCTCGAGCACGCCCCCCTCGTAGCCCGGCCCCTGGTAGGCGCGGAGCTTCGCCTGCAGCCCCAGGAGATGGGCGTCGAGGAGGAACTCGCTGTCGGGGTAGTCCGACCGCAGCAGGCCGTAGAAGTAGTCGGCGTCGAGCCACTGGCGGTCGAGGAAGTGGGAGTTGGCCTGCGCCATGAGACTGTCGTCGGCCAGCGGCCCGCGCGGGTCGTTGAGTCGCACGTGGTCGAACGCCTTCAAGGCGCGGCCCTTGGTGTCGAACAGCGGCCGCCCGCCATCGACGAGATTGGGGACCAGCAGGGGCAGGTGCCGCTTCTGGTCCAGGGCGATCCAATACTGCCCGATCACGAACTGCCGCCTCGCGACGCGGTCGAGGTGCCGCGTGTTGGCGTATTTCTTGACGAGCTCGTCGTAGGCGTCCTCGGCCTTGGGGTAGCGGTCGGTGAAGAACAGGCACTCGGCCAACTGCCACATGGCGTCCTCCTCGATGTCGGAGTCGGGCCAGCGGTCGATGGCGACCTGGTACTTGGGGATCGCGTCGCGGTAGCGGCCCTGGCTGAAAAGGGCGTCGCCGTCGGCGAGCGCCTGCCGCGCGATCTCCTCATCGGGGCCGCGGCCGGTCATCTTCTTCCAGCGCTTCTTGAGGGTCTCGGCCTTGAACGGGTCCCAGCCGAGCTCCCGCGGGGGGCCATGCTCCGACGAGATGACCGTCGAGTCGCCGCCTTCGGCCTGCGCGGCCGCGGACCAGGGCCAGGTCGGCATCTTGAGCGTGGCACAGCCGCCGGCAGCCGCGGCGCAGGCGAGCGCGGCGATGACGGCGGCGGAACGGCGGGCGGCGGTGGGCATGCGTGGTACCGCGATCGGGTCGCGGGGTGCCGGGTGAGGATCAGGAGCCCGCCCGGCGGCTGCGGGCCGCGGTGCGCGGGGACAGCCCGCGCGACGTGACGAGGGGTCGTTCGAGCGTGTGGGTGAGATAGGCATCCATCACGGCGCGGACCTCCCCGCCGGCCGGCGGCTCGAGGCGGGCGCCCGCGGCGGGCGGACACGCGATCGCGAGACCGCGCAGGGCGGCGAGCGCCGGCGCCGACACCGAGATGACCGAGCGGCGGCCGGCGCGGCAGCGGCCGCAGAGCAGGCCGCCGTCGAGCATCCCGAAGGGGGTGCGGCCGGCCGCGGGCACGGTCGCCCGGCAGGCGGCACAGCCGCCGAGCGCGGGGGCGTGGCCCGTGAGCCGCAGGATCGCGAGTTCGGCGGCCACGACGACGGCCGCGACGGTCGCGTCGTCCGCGGAAGTGCCGGAGAGCCGCCGCAGCGTCGCGTGGGCCGCATCGAAGAGCTCCGGGTGAGGGTCCGCGTCGCCAGTCAGGCCATCGAGCAGTTCCGCGACGTGCATTCCGCCGACCACGGCCGGCAGGCTCGCTCCGACACGGAACCTCGTCTCCAGGCAGGCCTCGGTGAGCAGGTCGAGACCGCCCGAGGTTCTGCGGAGGACGAGTACCTGACTGGTCGAAAGCAGGTCAAGGCCGCCGTCGAAGCCGCTTTTCGGCCGCCAGGCCCCCTTGGCCAGAGCCCGCACCTTGCCGAGATCCCGGCAGTAGAGGGTGACGACCGCGCTCGTCTCCCCGAAGGCCACGGAGCGGAGCACGACGGCCCGCGACTTCTCAATCGCCATCGCGCGGCTCCGCCCGCTCGACGCGGACGAGGTCGATCCGCCGTCGCGTCGCCGCCAGCACCTCGAGCCGGGCGCCGTGCGACTCGATCCGCTCGCCCGCCTGCGGGATCCGCCCGAAGCAGTGGAACACGAAGCCGCCGATCGTCTCGAAGTCCTCCTCCTCCGGGAGTTCCAGGCCGAGCTTGTCGTTGACGGCGCCGATCCGCACGTGGGCCAGGGCCTCGCAGGAGGAGGCGGAGAGCATGCGGATGCCGTCGGTGAACGCCTCGTCGTGCTCGTCGGCGATCTCGCCCACGATCTCCTCGAGCGCGTCCTCGATCGTGACGATCCCGGCCACGCCCCCGAACTCGTCGGTGACGACCGCCATGTGGGTGTTGCCGCGCCGGAACTCGCGGAGCAGCGTCTGCACGCTCATCGACTCCGGCACGAACCACGGGGGCCGCAACAGCGGCCGCAGGTCGGCGGGCGCCGACCCCCCGTCGGCCATGGCTGCCGCCAGGCCGCGGAGCACGTCGCGGGTGTGGAGGATGCCGACCACGTCGTCGGGCGAGCGGTCCCAGACCGGGAGCCGCGTGTGGCCGCTCTCGGCCGCGAGCCGCACCGCCTCCCGCCACGGCGTCGCCGCCGGGATCGACGTCATCGCGGTCCGCGGCGTCATCACCGCGGCCACGCGGACCTCCTCCAGCGCGATCACGCCCTTGATCATGTCGCGAGCCTCCCCCTCGAGCCGCCCCTCGCGATGGGCCTCGTCCACGGCCAGCCGCAGTTCGTCGGCCGGCCGCGACTCCCCGCCGGCGGCTCCGCGGCGTGCGAGCAGACCCGCAAGCGCCGCCGCCGCCCGGCCCAGTTGCCGCACCGCCGGCCCGATCACGCGGACCACCGGCCGCCAGGCGGTCCAGGTGGCGACCACGATCCACGGCCCCGCGAACCGCACGAGGAGCAGCGGCACCACGACGAGCAACGCCCACACCAGCGCGATCCAGCCGGCGACGGCCGACGCGGCCACCGCCCGCGACCCGTCCCCCGCCGCCGCGAGGGCCCGGAACGCCAAGAGCGTCGCCACCACGGCGGCGAGCACCACCACGCTCGCCGCGATGAACGCGATCGTCTCGGCGGCGGCGACGATCTCCTCGTAGCGCTCCGGCCGGCGCCGGCGGCGGCAGAGTTCCTGGATCACCGGCCGCTGGGCGCCGCGGACGGCACGGGCCTGCACCGCGGCCAGGCTCGCGACGGCGAGGAGTGCCAGGGCCGATTCGAAGCCGAGCGTGGCGGTGTTCATGCCGAAGACCCCCGGGGGCGGCCGCGTGGAGGCGGCGGCAGCCCCGCCGCCGCCATCAGCACCCGCTCGCGGGCCCGCATCGCGCGGCGTTTCGCGGGATCGAGGTCGTCGTGGCCGGCGAGGTGCAGGAGCCCGTGCACCACGTAATACGCCAGCTCGTGCCGCGGCGCCCAGCCGAGCTCCCGGGCCACGCGGCGTGCCGTCTCGGCGCTCGCGACGATGTCGCCCCGCAGAACGCCGTCACGGCCGTCGGCGAGATCGAACGTGATCACGTCGGTCGGCCCCGGCACGCCGAGCCAGTCCTCGTGAAGCCGGGCCATCTTCCGGTCGCCCACGAGCAGGATCGTGACCTCGGCGCGGTCCACGCCCTGGCGGGCCAGCGCCCGGCGCACGACGCGCTCGAGCCACGCGCCGCCCACGCGCACGACGCGCTGGCGGTCGATGACATCGACCCGGATGCCCGCGGCGTCGCCCATCACGCCGTCCGCTGGTCCGGGTACTTCACGCGGCCGTGGTACACGGCGGTGAGGCTCTTCACGAGGCTCTCCTCGATCGTGCCGAGTTCCTCGAGCGTGAGCCCGCACTCGTCGAACTGGCCGTCGAGCAGCCGCTTCATCGCGATGTCGTGGACGAGGCCGGCCAGTCGCGCGGGGGTCGGCTCGGTGAGCGAGCGGCTCGCGCTCTCCGCGGCGTCGGCGAGCATGAGCACGGCCGACTCGCGGGTGGTGGGCTTCGGGCCGGGATAGCGGTAGGCCTGCTCGTCCACCTCGCCGGCGTTCGGGTCGGACTGCGACCGCTCGGTGGCCCGGCGGTAGAAGTACTCGACGAGCGTCGTGCCGTGGTGCTCGGCGACGAGGTCGATGATCGGCTGCGGCAGGCCGTACTGCCGCGCCAGTTCCACGCCCTCCTTGACATGGGCCACGATGATGAGCGTGCTCATCGCCGGCACGAGCGACTCGTGGCGATTCTCCTTGTCCTGGTTCTCGACGAAGTAGGCGGGCTTGAGCATCTTGCCGACGTCGTGGAAGTAGGCGCCCACGCGGACCAGCAGGCCGCGGGCGCCGATCGCCTCCGCCGCGGCCTCGGCGAGGCTCGCGACGTTGATCGAGTGGTTGTAGGTGCCGGGGGCGCGACGAACGAGCTCCTGGAGGAGCGGGTGCGCCGCGTCGCCGACCTCGAGCAGGCTCAAGTCGGTGAGCACGCCGAACGACCGCTCGATGAAGGGCAGCAGCCCCGTCACGAGGAAGCCCGCGAGCAGCGTCCAGAGCCCGGTACGGCCGGCCTCGGCGACGAGCGCCGCGTCGAACGGCCGCTCCGCCACGAGGTTGGCCCCGATCTGTGTGAGCATCGCCACCGCCCCGGCCCAGGCGCCGACATAGATGAGCTTGCTGCGGCTGCGGATCCGGTCCGACCAGAACACGACGGCGGTCGTCGCGGCGGCGAGGGTGATGAAGTCGGGCAGCCCGCGGCCCATTCCCACGACGACGACGAGCGCCACCTCGGCCGCCAGCAGGAGCGCGAGCTCCTGGCCGAAGGCCAGCGCCACCGTCATCGCGAACACGAGCAGCGGCACCACCTCGGCCCGCCAGGCGTCGGCGGCGCAGAGCAGGCAGAGCACGATCGCCACGAGCGACAGGCCCACGAGCCCGACCAGCCGGCCGAGGTCGGCGAGGATCTCGCCGTGGTGGAGGCGGATGTGGAATCCCGTCAGCGCGAACAGGCCCGCCAGCATGCCGAGGATCGCGAGCGTGCGCGCCACCCGCTGCCGCGTATCCTGCTGCCGGAAGAACGCGTCGCGCTCGCGGTGCAGGAGGCCGAGTTCCTCGTCTCCCACCGGCTCGCCGGCCTCGGCGAGCACGTCGCCGGCGGCGTAGCGGACGAACTGCTGCGGCGTCTTGGCGATCGCCTCCTTTTTGGCCCGACTCGTGCCCTCGCGGTCGATCTCGAGCGTGCCCGCCAGCCGCGGCTCGACCCAGGCGACGATCCGGTCCGTGAAGGGGCCGGCGCCGAGCTCCTCCTTGAGGCGGCCGGCGAGCCGCACCTTCGCCTCGCCGAGCAGCACGTGGGCGACCTGGGCCCGGGCGAGTTCCGTGGCGTTGCCCACCGGGTGGACGTCGATCTCGGTCTGACTGCCCTCGTCGATGCCGTGCTGGATCTTCTCGAGCACGCCGAGGTTCTCGAGGTCGGAGAAGGCGGCGTCGATCTCCTTCTCGAATTCGACGAGCCGGTCCTTCGTGTCGATGCGGCCCCTGAACCGCTGGAACTCGCGCTCGGCGTCGGCCAGCCGCCGGTCGGCATCCGTCTCCTCGGCGGACTTCACCTCGGCGTCGGCCCGCGGCTCCGCCGCCGGCGGTGCCTTCTCCTCCCGCGGCGCCTCGGCGGCACCCTCGGCGGCGGCAGGCGGCTCGGGCGCGACCGGCGGCTCGCCCTTCACGTCCACCACGGGCAGGGCTGCCAGGGCGTCGGCCGACTCGGGAGCGAACTCGAGCCACGCCTCGCGCGACACCCTCGCGAGCGAGTCGGCGGCGGCGACCTCGGCCGCACGGTTCTTGAGGCCGTCGCGAAGCCGCACGATCGGGGCCTTGTCCTGCGCGTAGACGACGCGGACCTTCGCGGCGGCACGCTGCTGCGCCTCGCGGGTGGCCTCGGGATCGGGTCGCTCGAAGGGCACGCGGGCCACCACGCCCCGCGGCGGCACCGAACCCTTCCGGAACGGGAACGGTTCCTGCCAGCCCTGGAGGAACACCGCGAGCACCCCCGCCGCAGCCGCGCAGATGGCCAGCCGCGCGAGCACGTCGCCACGGCTGACCCGCTCGAGGAACTCGCCGAAGAAGCCCTGGGGCGCCTCGATGGCACCCGGCCGCCTGGCGCGGCGTCGCGACGACGATGGTGAAGTGCCGGACATCAGGTCCTGCCGGTTCTGAACGAGTGCCGCCCGTGCCGGTCGCTGCCGCTTCCGGCCGCGCCGGCCATGGTTCGCGTGAAATCGTCGCTCATCTCATGCATGCTCGTAGGCCTCGACGATCCGCTGCACGAGCGCGTGCCGCACGATGTCGGCGCCGCCGAGCTTCACGCGGCCGCAGCCGGGAACGTGCTCGAGCCGCCGCATGGCGTCCACCAGGCCGCTCGTCCTGTCGGCGGGCAGGTCGATCTGCGTCGTGTCGCCGGAGATCACCATCTTCGACTCGTGCCCGAGCCGAGTCAGGAACATCTTCATCTGGGCGACGGTCGTGTTCTGGGCCTCGTCGAGGATCACGAAGGCGTGGTTGAGCGTCCTGCCG
>JBJTJO010000055.1:0-3132 GCA_046095965.1 Planctomycetaceae bacterium | reverse complement strand
GCCACGGAGATGGGCGCGCTCCAGGAGCGGATCACGAGCACGTCGAAGGGGGCCATCACGAGCGTGCAGGCCGTGTACGTCCCGGCCGACGACCCGACCGATCCGGCACCGGCCACGGCGTTCGGCAACCTCGACGCCTTCCTGTATCTCGAGCGGTCGATCTCGGAGAAGGGCATCTATCCCGCCGTGGACCCGCTCGCCAGCTCGAGCCGCATCATCGACCCGCAGTACGTGGGCGAGCGGCACTACAAGATCGCCCGCCGCGTGCAGCGGACGCTCCAGCGTTACCGCGAACTCCAGGACATCATCGCCATCCTTGGCGTGGACGAGCTCTCCGAGGAGGACAAGATGGTGGTCCACCGCGCCCGCCGCATGGAGCGGTTCCTGTCGCAGCCGTTCCTCGTGGCCGAGGTGTTCACCGGCAAGCCGGGCGAGATCACGAGCCTCGACGACACGATCCGGTCGTTCGAGGAGATCGCCGACGGCAAGTGGGATCATCTCCCCGAGCAGGCCTTCATGTACGTCGGCCCGATCGAGCAGGCCGAGGAGCAGGCCAAGAAGATGGCCACCAAGTCCTGAGCCGCACCGGCGTCCCCACGAGCAGGAACACCTCCGCAATGGCCGACACGAAGACTTCCGGCGGGATCCGCTGCGTGATCGTCACCCCCGAGACCACGGGCCTCGACACGCAGTGCCGTTCCGTGAGCCTGCCGCTCTTCGACGGCAGCCGCGGCGTCGCGCGGGGGCACGCCCCGTTCATCGGCCGGCTCGGGGCGGGCGAGGTCCGCGTCGCGGGAGAGCAGGGGGGCTCGGCCGACGCCGTCCGCTCCGTGTTCGTGGAAGGCGGCTTCGTCGAGGTCAGCCACGACACCGTGACCGTGATCACGCAGCGGGCGATCCCCGCCGAGAAGATCGACGCCGCCGCCGCCCGGGCCGAGCTCGAGAAGGTGACGTCCACGAGGGCGACGGGCGACGAGGCCCTTGCGGCCCGCCAGAAGGCCGCGGATGCGACCCGGGCGCTCGTTCGCGTCGCCGGCCGGGGCCGCTGACGGGGAGCCCTGCCATGCCGCGGGCGGCGATCGTCACGGGCCGGGTTCTCGTCGCCACCTACGCGGCGATCTGCACGCTGTTCTTCTTCATCCAGCGCTCGATCATCTTCCATCCGGTGGCCGCCTCGGGCGACGCGTCGGGGACGACGTTCGAGGTGCCCGGGGCCGTGCTGCGGATCGCCGCGCGGCCGCACGATGGGCCGCGGGCGATCCTCTACTTCGGCGGCAACGCGGAGGACGTGTCGTGGGCGGCGGCGGACCTCGCCGGCGCGTTCCCCGACCGGGCGATCTACGCGGTCCACTACCGCGGCTATGGTGGCAGCACGGGGCGGCCCACGGAACAAGCCCTGCACGCCGACGCCGCGGCCGTGTTCGCCGACGTGCAGACGCGGCACCCCGAGGTGGACGTCATCGGCCGCAGCCTCGGCTCGGCCGTCGCGACGCGGCTGGCGGCCACGCAGCCGGTGCGTCGGCTCGTGCTCGTCACGCCGTTTGACAGCATCCTGGCGCTCGCCCGCCGAATGGTGCCGTTCCTGCCGATGCGGCTGCTGCTGGCCGACCGCTTCGAGTCGGTCCGCGACGCGCCACAGGTGGCCATCCCGACGCTCGTGATCACGGCCGGCGCCGACGAGATCGTGCCGCATGGCCACACCGCCCGCCTGGTGGCTGCCTTCCGCCCGGGCCTCGTCGTGGACCGAGACTTCCCCGGCACCGGCCACAACGGCGTCTCGGCCTCCCCCACCTACCTCGAAGCGATCGCGGAGTTTTTGCGGTAGGGGCAAAGGCGCAGTTGCAGCCTGGCCCGCGAAATCATATCTGCCAGTCGGCTTCCGGCTCGGGCGCCTCGCCGCGCATGCGGAGCTTCGGCTTCTCCAACACCACGGTCGTGTGCGGATCGACCGATCGGGTGAGCCAGACGCTCGACCCGATCACCGAGTCGTGTCCGATCCGGGTGGCCCCGCCGAGCACGGTGGCGTTGGCGTAGATCACCACGCGGTCCTCGATCGTCGGGTGCCGCTTCGTTCCGCGGACGAGGTTGCCGTCGCCATCGGTCTGGAATGAGAGCGCGCCGAGCGTGACGCCCTGGTAGAGCTTCACGTGGCTGCCGATCTCGCAGGTCTCGCCGATCACCACGCCGGTGCCATGGTCGATGAAGAAGTGGTCGCCGATCGTGGCCCCCGGATGGATGTCGATGCCGGTCCGGGCATGCGACCACTCGGCCATCATCCGCGGGATGAGCGGCACCTCGAGCCGGTGGAGGAGGTGGGCGAGCCGGTGGATCGTCACCGCCTCGAGGCCGGGGTAGCAGAAGATGATCTCGTCGAGCGTCCGCACGGACGGATCGCCGTCATAGGCGGCCTGCACGTCGGTGGCCAGGACGCGCCGGACCTCGGGGATCCGCTCGAGGAACTCGACGGCCTTGGCCTGGCCGAGGGCCTCGAAGTCCGCCTCCTCGGTGCAGTGCCGCGCGGCCTCGGAGACCGCGGGCGGCGCGACGCCCTGCTCGACGGCCGCCCGCTGCGCGGCCACGCTGTGCCGCAGGGCCCGGCCGATCTGGGTCGTGAGCTTGTCGTGGAGGCCGTCCACGAGGTCGCCGACGTGGTAGGTGACGTTGCCGAGGTGGAGGTTTTCCCGCCGCCGGTAGCCGGGGTAGAGGATCTCCTTGAGGTCCTCGCAGGCCGAGATGATCGTCTCGTAGTTGGGCAGCGGGCAGTGGCCCAGATAGTGGATCGTGGGGACCTCCTGGTAGGTCTCCACGATCCGCCGGGTGAGCTCGGGCAGCTGTTCCTTGATGCGGACGTCTGTGGCCATAGATCTGGATGGTACGGGCGCGGTGAAACCCCGGCAAACAAGCGGTCGGCGACCGCGGGGCCGGAAATTGAGGGTTCTTCGCGTTTCCCGGGGCATCGCCGTTCCCCGCCGTTGAACCGGGAAAGCGGGGTCGAGTCTGCCGACGGGGTGCCGTTCGGGGCTGCCCATGCCCCGACGCCGGACGTTCACTGCGCCCATCCTGGGCTCCGTTCACTCGTTGCTGACCTGCGAAGCCATGGATGGCGGAGCGCAGGCAGCATCGAGTGAACGG
>JBJTJO010000054.1:0-6604 GCA_046095965.1 Planctomycetaceae bacterium | reverse complement strand
CGAAGAGTCCCACGTTGAACCAGACCGGCGAGTTGAAGGCGCCGTGCTGGTGGATGCACAGCCAGGCCAGGTCGCGGTAGAAGTTCTCGCCGTCCTGCTTGGACTTGAAGTAGCCGTCGCGGACGCCCCAGTCGGCGATCGTGCGGGCGACGCGGTGGACGAGCTGCTTGACCGAGTGCTCCCGCTCCGGCGTGTGGATCTCACCGTAGAAGTACTTGCTCACGACCACGTTCGTGGCCAGCTGGCTCCAGGCCGCCGGGATCTCGCAGGCCGGCTGCTCGAAGAGCACCTTCCCGTCCTCACCCTTGATGGCGGCGGTGCGGAGCTCCCACTCGGTGGTGTCGAACGGGCTCTCGACGGCGGTGGGGCAGAATGTGGGCCGGATGTCGAGCGCCGTCCGTCCGAAGGAGGCCGGCGCGGGGGTCGCGGGGGCCTGGGCGGTGCCACTGGCGGTGGCGGACGGATCGAATGCGGCCATGGGGTGCTCCTTGCAGCGAAAGTGTCGAGCCAGGAAAGTATACTTCCGTATAGTCTGCCTGCAAGCCTGATCGGCAGGCCGGCGGGGGTGAATTGAGTCGTTCGGCGGGCCCCGGAGGCGGGCACCGGCGAAGGCCGGAAAAAGCAGCTCCTTCTGCGGCAAATCGCAAGATATTGTGGCGGTCGTTCCGGTGACCCCTGCCCGTGGGCAGGGGCGTGAATGTATCGCGGGGTCCGGGGGCGTCAAGCGACATTCCGGGGGGCGAAAAAACGGGCCTAAAAATGCGGCTCCGACCACCCGCGGCGGGTGCTGGCATCCCGTGGACCGAACGACCCGCGAGGGGGGGTTGGCGGATTCGCTCGCCTTTGGCAGCCAGGCCGCCGACAATCTCCGCGTCCGGCGACCGCCCGGCCGCCATCGCCCGCGCCTGCTTCCGGCCCACGGAGATCACCACCATGCCCCACGTCCCCGCCAGCAACCATCCGCTTGACGGCATCCGCATCCTCGTGCCCGTGGCCGATGCGTACGAGGATCTCGAGCTCTGGTACCCGAAACTGCGGATCGAGGAGGCGGGGGGCCACGTGACGCTGGCCGGCAGGATGCATGGACGGACCTACACGGGCAAGCACGGCTATCCCTGCACGAGCGACGCGGCGCTCGGCGACATGGAGGCCGGCGACTTCCACGGGATCGTGATCCCCGGGGGCTGGATGCCAGACGCCCTCCGCCGAGACGAGAAGGTGCTCGATCCCGTCCGCGAGCTCGCGGCCCAGGGCAAGCTCGTGGCCGCGATCTGTCACGGCGGCTGGATCCCGATCTCGGCCGGCGTCTACCGCGGCGTGCGGGTCACGGGCAGCCCCGGCATCAAGGACGACCTCGTGAACGCCGGTGCGGTCTGGGAAGACACACCGGTGGTGGTGGACCGACACTTCGTGTCGAGTCGCAAGCCGGCCGACCTCCCGGCCTTCATGGCCGCGATCGTGGACCTCCTCGCCGGCGTCACGGCGGCGTGATCCGGTTGCGCCTCAGCCTGCCCCCAGTGGCGCACGCCTCCCCGTGGCGCACGCCTCCAGGCGTGCGAATCCGCCCGCCACTCCAACCCGCATGCGCACGCTGGAAAGCGTGCGCCACGGCCTGCCTCCCGGTAGAACCCGTGGCGGGCGTGACGCTAGTACCAGATCCCGCCGCGCACGAGGAACGTGTCGCTGGGCCGATAGTCGGCCGTGTCGGTGATGTAGTACTCGACGAGCCGGCCGGTCACCCAGCCGGCCTCGACACGCCAGCTCGCGCCGAGGTTCGCCGGGCGTCGCTCCCAGCCGGCGAGCAGGCGGTAGTCGTGGTACACGACGACGTCGTTGGCGCCGCTGTCGCGACGGACGGCCCACTGGTTGCCGCCGAACTCCCCGGCCAGATAGACCCACTGCGCCGCGCGGTCGCTCTCCGCGACCCGCCAGGCGAACCGCGGCCGCGGAAAGACGATCTCGAAGCGCCGGTCGTCGCTCGGCGTCCAGATGAGGCCGCCCGCGGGCAGGATGTTGACGTCGTAGCGGTCGAGGTAGATGACGCCGGCCGCGAGCCTGAGGTTCTCGGTCCACTCCCAGGCCCCGAAGCCGTGGCCGGTGATGCGGAAGGCCTGCGCCGTGTCGTTGACGAAGTCGCTGTACCAGCCCGGGGCCACGGCGAGATCGACGCCGTAGCGCTCGCCGATCTTCCGCATCCAGCGGGCCTGGAGCCACGACTCGTAGAGCTGTGACGGCAGCCCCGGGTCGCCGGGCCCCGACACCTCGTCGATGAACGTCGTGCCAAAGCCGGGCGTGAGGAGCAGGGGTGAGTTGACCGTGGGCGCCGGCATGCCGATCGTGAGCGACGTCTCGAGCGTCGTCAGGCCGAGGCCGTTGGATCCCAGGAGCGGCAACTCGGTCGCCGTGACAATCGCCTGCTGAAGCGCGCCCGGCTTGGCACCGGGGGGCAGCTTGCGGCCCGCGGGGGGCTCGAACTCCTGCCGCGGCTGTCCCGGTGGGGCGACGTCGTCGGGCAGGAGGGGCTCGCTGAGATCCTGGGGATCCCCGAGCGCCGCGAGGCGGATCGTGCCGCCCTGCTCACCCTCCACCGGCGGCAACGGCGTGACGGCCGCGTCGTCCGCGCGGCCCGGCGCCGCGAGCATCGTCACGCAGAGCACCCAGGCCGCCAGTCGTGTCACGGGAATTGGTTCCGAACGAGAACCTCGGGCTGCGCCACCCACTCCGCTCCGCCCTCCTCCACCCACGGCTCGCCGGACGCAAGCCGCAGCCCGGCCGGACGCGAAAACTAGTACGACAGTCCCACCCTGAACATGATCGTGTCCGGCAGGTCGACGATCTGCGGCGGCCCGTTCACGTAGAAGAGCTGCCTGTAGAAGACGTAGCCCACCTCCATGTTGCCCGCCAGCCCCGTCTGCGCGAGCGGCACGAACTCGGTGCCCAGCGCGATGCGGATGTCGTTGTAATCGAAGGGCGTGATCATGTCGTAGTTCGACGTCTGCCGCCGGAACGTCCAGGCACCGCCGCCGTATTCGCCCGACACGTAGGCCCACCAGTTGTGGCGACCCGAGTTCAAAAACCGCCAGGCGGCGCGGGGCGACGGGAAGAAGATGTCGTAGCGCGAGTCGGCGTTCGGCGTCCAGGTGGCACCGATCGCGGGCAGGAGCTTCACCTGGTTGCGGTCGAGGTAGACGATGCCCGCCTTGGCTTGCCAGGTGGGGGTCATCTGCAGGGTGCCGATGGCCCGGCCCATGATGCGCCAGCTGTCCCAGACGAGCACGTCCCAGTTGGTGTAGATGCCGACGCGGACGCCGAGTTCCGCCCCGAAGACCGGGGTGAATTTCGGGTTCCAGGCGGCATCGAGGAACACGTCGTAGGTGGTCGGCGGGAGGTCCGCCAGCTGCGTGGCCGAGGTCTGCGGGCCGTTCCAGAGCTGCAGCCCGAATCCGGGTGAGATCAAGAGCGGCGCGTGGTTGAGATTCACGGGCGAGTTGTGGAAGAACGGCAACGCGAAGGTGGCCGTCGTGTCGAGCTCGTTGACGCCGACGTTGAGGCCCTGGCCGTCGCCGAACAGGTAGGCCCAGCTGCCGCGCATGCCCTGGAAGACGTGCATCGTCTGGGCGTAGGTCTGCTGGAAGCTCGACTGCGGCGCGGAGGGGTTGGCGAGCGTGGCGGTGCCCTGCGTGGGCATGAGCGGCGGTTGCGGGCCGGGGTAGCCCGGATACCCGGGCTGGCCGCTCATCGCGGACGGCGCCCAGATCGACGGCGGCGCACCGGCACCGGGAGCCGCGGGGAAGACCTGGGGCTGCCCGTAGGGATCCCACGCGTTCGGGGGCGGGGGCACGGCCTGCGCGATGCGGTCGAGGGACGAGGCGGCCGGCGGCGGCAGTTGCGTCGTCTGCGCGCGGGCGGATCCCGCCGCCACCAGGGGGGCCGCGAGCAGCAGGGTCGTCGCCGCGATTCCCGAACGCATGCCGCGCACGCTCCGGAGCCCGCCGACACCGAGTCGGCAGGACAGTGTGGACGAGGCGGTCCCCGAAACAGGGAGCCTCCGAAACGGCGGGGGGTACCGCGCCCGCCACGGGAGGGTCAAGGCCGCGGCGGGCTCTAGAATCCTTCGGTCCACGGCCGTTCCCTCCCCTGCCCCACTTGACGCGACCCCGATCCGCCATGCCTGCGCCCCCGCCGCAGATTGCCGCCGGCACCGACGCGATCGACCCGCGCGCCCTGACCGCGGCCGGGTTTGCCACGGTCGTCCATCGGACACGGACCGACTCCACGATGGACGACGCCCGCGCCCTGGCGGACGCCCCGGCGACCCGACTGCCCGCGGTGGTCGTGGCCGACCTCCAGGCGGCCGGCCGCGGCCGCCGTGGTGCCGGTTGGTGGCAGGCCCCGGGAGCCCTCGCGGCGAGCATCGTGCTCGATGGCGGGTCCGCGGGCCCGCCCCGACCGACATGGTCGCTGGCCTGCGGCGTCGCGCTCGCGGAGACGATCCGCACACTCGAGCCGCCTGTCGCCGCGGTCGGCCGCTGGCCCAATGACGTGGAGGCGGGGGGCCGAAAGCTGGCCGGCATCATCGTGGAGACCGCGGCCCGCGGCCGCGCGGTCGTCGGCATCGGCGTCAACACGGCGGGCAGCGCCGCGGACGCCCCCGCGCCGCTCCGCCAGCGCGTGGCCACGCTGCCCGACCTCACCGGCCGCCCACTCGACCGCACCGCGCTGCTCACCGCCTTCCTGCCGCGGTTCACCGAACTGCTCGCGACGCTCGCCCGCGATCCCGACGTCCTGGCGGGCCGCTACCGGCCGCTGTGCGCGCTCGAGGGCACCGTCGTCACGCTCCACTCGGGCGCCACCCGGCACTCCGGCACCTGTCGCGGCATCACCCCTGCGGGATCCCTGGTGATCGACACGCCGACGGGCCGCATGGAGTTCACCTCCGGAAGCCTCAGCGACCCGGCCGCCGCCTGGCCCGGTCCGATCGGCGAGTATTGAGATTTGAAGAACCAGGTCATGCCATTCCGGTCGCTTCCGCTCCCGGCTTCCAAAGACTCGGCATGAGCCGACTTTTCAACGGTCAATAGAACTCGCGAGTGGTCGATCGTGACGTCGTGGCAGCAGCCCCGGTATGCTCCCGGCCCCCAGCCATCCCAGGGAACCACCACCATGCGTCGCCGCACCGCCGTGCTCGTCGCCCTGCTCGCCCCCCTCACCCTCCCGGAGATCATCGTGGCCCAAGCCCAACAGACCCCCCTCCCCAAGCTCCCCGCCGGCGCCGGCACGGTCGATGCCGACGCGCCGAAGACACTCACCGCCACCGCCTCGAAGCTCCAGTACCGCGTGCTCCGCAAGGGCTCGGGCGACGCGCCCAAGGGCACGAGCACGGTGAAGGTCCACTACCACGGCTGGCTCGACGACGCAGGAAAGCCGTTCGACAGCTCGTACGAACGCCGCGAGCCGATCGAGTTTCCGCTCAACGGCGTGATCCGGGGCTGGACCGAGGGCATGCAGCTCGTGCAGCCGGGCGGCATGATCGAACTCTCGATCCCCGCCGAACTCGGCTACGGCGAGCGCGGCATCCCGGGCGTCATCCCCCCGGGCGCAACCCTCCACTTCGTCGTCGAGCTCCTCGAGGTGAAGTGAGGGCTTCACGCCCAACCGGCCCGGTCACACGTCGAGGTTCTTGACGTCCAGCGCGTGACGCTCGATGAACTCGCGACGGGGCTCGACCTTCTCCCCCATGAGCACGCGGAACAGGTCGTCCGCCGCCGCGGCGTCGGACATCGTCACGCGGAGGAGCGTGCGGTTTTTGGGGTCGAGCGTGGTGTCGCGGAGCTCCTCGGCGTTCATCTCGCCGAGACCCTTGAAGCGGGTGATCGAAAGGCCCTTCTCGCCAGCCCGGCGGACCGCCGCCAGCAGGCCGCGGAGGTCCTCGAGCCCGATCTCGTTCTCGCCGCGACGGAGCGTGTAGCGGGCCGTCTCGGAGCCGGTGCGGTCCACGGGCATGAGGGCCTCGATCCCGAAACCCATGCCCTCGAGCTCCTTGAGGCCGGCGTTGACGCTGCGCACCTCGTGGAGGTCGATGACGACGAGTTGGTCCGCGCCCGTGCCCGGCGCCGTGCCGGGCGTCGGATCGCCCGCGGCCACTGCCTCCTCGATGCGTCCCACGGCGAGCGCGCCGCCGGCCGCCTGCTCCTTGCCCTTCACGAAGGCCTCGAACTCGTCGCGGGACGTGAACCAGCGCTCCTCGGTGCCGTAGTAGACGTGGTACATGGGGAGCTTGCCCGACTGCGCGTCGCGGCGGGCCGCGTGGTCGCGGAGGCTGATGCCGCGCTTCTCGAGCGCCACGAGCGCGTCCTCGAGGCCCGCGAGCGTGCGGCAGAGCTTCTGCATCGCGTCGCCCGCGATCTCCCGGCCGTCGCCCGGCAGGAAGACCCCCTCGCCGAGACCCTGGTCGAGGAGCTGCGTCTTCATCTCCTCCTCGGTCTGCACGTAGTAGACGGTCTTCTTCGAGCGGACGCGGAACAGCGGCGGCTGGGCGACGTAGACGTGCCCCTCGGCCACGAGCCGGTACATCTGCCGGTAGAAGAAGGTGAGCAGGAGCGTG
>JBJTJO010000053.1:0-4039 GCA_046095965.1 Planctomycetaceae bacterium | reverse complement strand
CCGGATGATGCCCGCCTTGAGCGGCGCGTAGCGGGCCGCGCGGGCCACCACGTCGGCGCAGTCGGTGTAGCTGTGGTGGAGGATCGCGCCCGACAGGAGCAGCGGCGGCCGCGCCGCCTCCACCTCCTCGTGGACGGGGAGGGGCTTGAAGGCCGCGGTCGTCCGGTTGAACAGCCGCAGCACCCGCTCGCCGCGCCACGCGCCGTGCCGCACCTCGCGACCGCCGACGAACGTGCGCCGGCGGAAGGCGTAGCAGGCCGTCGGGTCGGAGAGGTCCGCGGCCGCGACGGCGGCGCGGGCCTCCTCGTCGAGCGCCTCGTCGGCGTCGAGCGACAGGATCCAGTCGAAAGTCGCCAGGGCGCAGGCCCGCAGCTTCTGGGGGCCATAGCCGAGGAACGGCTGGTGCTCGACGCGGGCGCCCGCCGCGCGGGCGAGCGCCACCGTGTCGTCCACGGATCCCGAGTCGAGCACGAGCCGCTCGGCGCACACGTCGAGGCTCGCGAGCGTCGCGCCGAGGTGCGCCGCGGCGTCACGGGCGACGATCACGCCGGAGATGGGCCGGACGTCAGCCGACGCCGCCGCGCTCACGGACCGGCCTCCGTCTCGGCCGGCCGCAGCGGGAACTCGAGCACGAACGTGCAACCCCGGTCCGGCGCCCCGGCGGCCCGCACGTCACCCCCGTGCTCGCGGAGGATCTTGCGGCTCACCGTCAGCCCCAGGCCGGTGCCCCGGGCGCCCTTCGTGGACACGAACGGCTCGAAGATGCCCGCGAGCGCCTCCGCGGTGAGGCCGGGGCCGTTGTCGGTCACGGTCACGCGCGCGAGCCCGGCCGCCTCGTCGGCTTCGGCGGCGACCGTCACCTCGGGCGCCGCGCGGCCCTCGACTGCGTCGAGCGCGTTGGTGACCACGTTGAGCACGGCCCGTGAGATGCCCTCCGGGTCGAAGGTCATCCGCGGCAGCCCGGCGGGCCGTTCCCAACGCAGGGCGATGCCCGCCTCCGCGGCACGCTGCTCGACCGTCTCGACGACCTCGGCCACGACGGCCCCGAGGTCGGCCGGCACGAGGTCGGGCTCCCGCTCCTTGCCGAAGGAGAGCATGTCCATGACCAGCGAGGAGATCTTGTCCTGGTTGCGGCGGACGATGTCCCAGCCCTTCCGCAGCACCGCCGAGTCGCCGTTGTCGAGTCCCATCTCCACGAGGTAACTGCCGCCGCGGATGCCCTGGAGGATGTTCTTGATGTGGTGCGAGAGCGTGGCGACCGCCTGGCCGACGGCGGCGAGCCGCTCCGACTGCACCATCGCGGAATAGTAGGTCGTGTCCTCGACGGCGAGCGCCGCCTGGTGGCCGATCGCGATCATGAGCTTGAGGTGCTCGTCGCTGAAGCGACGGCCGCCGGCCTCGGCCGCCTCCGCCAGGGGCGTGGTCGTGTCGACGTAGATCACGCCCACCGTGCCGTAGCGGCCCTGCAGGGGCACGCAGATCGCCTCGCGGACGCCGGTGCGGACCACGCTGTCGCCGGAGAAGAAGCGGTCGTCGTCCTGGGCGTCACTCGTGAGCACGCCCTCGCCGCGGTCGAGCACGTAGTCGAGGATCGTGCGGCTGATGGCCAGCGAGCCACCGGTCCCGTCGCGCCGGTCGCGCCGCGACTTCACCCGCAGGACGCCCGACTCCGGGTCACGGAGCATGATGCAGCCGCGGTCGGCGGCCACCCACTCGAACACGAGTTCGAGGACGCGGCCGAGCAACTCGTCGATGTCGAGCGTGTGGCTGACGGCCAGCGCCGTGCGGTACATCACCTGCACGTTGCTGCGGGCCCGCGTCAGCCACCGTCCCTGGGCCGCCTCGGGCGCCGCCATGGCGATCGAGTCGTCGTCGCGCATCGCGCGCACGATTCGCGAGCCGTCCCCGGCGGCGGACACGACATCGACGAGGCGGGCCGCGTCCTCGTCGGCCGGCGTGGCGGCGTAGACGAGCACGCTGCGGCCGATGCGGATCCGGTCGCCGCCGGCGAGCTCGGCACGATCGATCCGGCGGTCGTTCACGAACGTGCCGTTGGAGCTTCGCAGGTCGCCGATCACGAAGCCGTCCCCGACGCGGCGGATCTCGGCGTGGCGCCGCGAGACCTCGTTGTCGTCGAGTTGCACGACGTTGCCGGACTCCCGGCCGATCGTCACGGCCCCGGCCTGCGCCGCGAGATCGTAGCGGGCGCCCTGGTTGCGGCCCTGGATGGCGAACAGTGCTGGCAAGGACGCTGGCTCCAGCGTGACGCGGCGAAGGACGAACCCGATTGTGGCATGGCCGGTCGCGGCCGGGAAGCGCCGGAGCGGCCTGTTTCAGGGCGTATTTTGCCCTTGAGTCACCGCGCCCCGGTCGCCATGATCCCGCCCTCTTCCGCGGGCGCGAATGGCCCGCCGGAGTCCGACCGTCCCGCACAGGCAAGGAGATCATACCGTGAACGTTCGTCTGGCAGTCATCGCGATCGTCGCCGCCGCGGGCCTCGTGCCGGCGCGGGTGTCCGCCCAGGGGCCGGCTCCGGCCGCCGTCCAGCCCGCGGCCTCGACGGCGCCCCGCGCGACCGGCGCGGCGCCCGCGACCCACACGGCGGTGATCGACATCGGCTACATCTTCAAGAACCACACCCGCTTCAAGGCGGCGATGGACAAGATGAAGGACGAGGTGATGGCCGCCGAGAACTCGCTGAAGGCCGAGAAGGACCGGATCAACGGGCTCATCGAGCAGCTCAGGGGCCTCAACGTCGGCACGCCGGACTTCAAGCGGCTCGAGGCCGAGGTGGCCAAGGCCCAGGGGGATTTCCAGGTCAACGCGGGGCTCCAGAAGAAGGACTTCATGGACCGCGAGGCGAAGGTCTACATGCAGGTGTACGGGGAGATCGAGGAGGCCGTGAAGCAGTTCGCCCGGCAGCACGGCATCGCCGTGGTGCACCGCTTCGACGGCGAGCCGGTCGATGCGGCGAACCGGGACCGCATCCTCGGCAATATCATGAAGCCGATCGTCTATCACGACCCGCTCATCGACATCACGCCCGACGTCCTGCGGATGTTGAACGCCTCGTCCGTGGCCGGCGTCCCGGCGGCCCAGCCCCGGTAGCCGGTCTCCTTCCGGCCCGTGGCCGCCGGTGTCGGTGGCCGTGGGCGCCCTCCTCCCGGCTTGACGCCCATGCGCCCACGCTGCCAGTGCACGCTTCGTCGTCCCGTCTCGATAGACGGTGTCGGCTACTGGAGTGGTCGGGAGGTGCGGGTCGAATTGCTGCCCGCTCCGGCGGGTAGCGGGGTGGTCTTCGTGCGCGGCGACCGCGACGTGCCGGTGCGGATCGGGGCGGCGATCGACAATCGTGTCGAGGCGGTACAGCGGACGGTGCTCGCGGTGGCGGGCGTGCAGGTGCAGATGGTGGAGCACGTGATGAGCGCGTTGGCGGGCCTGGGTGTGGACTGCTGCCAGGTGCGCGTGTCGGCCGAGGAGTTGCCCGGCCTCGACGGCTCGGCGCAGGCGTTCGTGGATTTGATCGACGCCGCGGGCCTCGAGCAGTTGGGCGCGCCGGTCGAGCCGCTGGTCGTCGAGGAGGCGTTTCGCGTCGGCGATGGCGACTCCTGGGTCGAGGTGTCGCAGCCGCGGCGTCCGGGCCTGTCGGTGGAGTACGAACTCGACTACGGCCCCGGGCCGATCGGCCGGCAGGTGCTCACGCTCGAGGTGACGCCCGACGCGTATCGCACCGACCTGGCGGCGGCCCGCACGTTCATCTCAGCCGGCGAGGCGGAGCGGCTCCGGGCCGCCGGCCTCGGCCTGGCCTCCACCCACCGCGACCTGCTCGTGTTCGGGGCGGACGGTCCCATCGGCAATTCGCTGCGTTGGCCCGACGAGTGCGTCCGGCACAAGGTGCTCGACCTCGTCGGCGACCTGGCTCTCGTCGGGCGGCCTCTGCATGCCCATGTGCGGGCACGGCGGAGCGGCCATCGGCTCAACGGCGCGGCGGCCGCGCGGCTCGTGGCGGCGTCCCGGAGGCGGGCTTCGGCCTGAGTCG
>JBJTJO010000052.1:0-7615 GCA_046095965.1 Planctomycetaceae bacterium | reverse complement strand
CGCCGACCGGGCCACGCTCGCCTTCCTCTGCGACGCCTACCACGAGGACGAGGTGCCCGACGAGGACGGCAAGCCGCGGAGCCGCACCGTGATGAAGCTCCACCCGCGGCTGGCCCCGGTGAAGGCGGCGATCCTGCCGCTCGTGAAGAAGGACGGCATGCCGGAGGTGGCGATCGACCTCTACCGCAGGCTCAAGCCCCACATGGCCTGCCAGTACGACGAGAAGGGCTCCGTGGGCCGCCGCTACGCCCGGCAGGACGAGGCGGGCACGCCCTGGTGCCTCACGATCGACGGCCAGACGCTCGCCGACCAGACCGTCACGCTCCGCGACCGCGACTCGCTCGTGCAGCAGCGGGTGTCGATCGACGAGGTCGTGGACATGCTCCGCGACAGGCTGCGGTGATGGCCGCGCTCGCCACCGTCTTCACGCAAAACATGAACATCGTGTTCATTTTTGCTTGGCGGGCATCCGCCCGCTGGAGTGAGCCGGGCATCCAGCCCGGCAGGCTTTTGGAGGGTTGAGGATTTATGCGACCTGCGCTCGCCACCGTCTGCTCGCTCGAGGCACCGCTGGAGACGGTGCTCGAGGACTACGCGGCCGGGCACGTGGATGCGGTCGATCTCTGGCTCGGTCAGGCCGACGCGTTTTTGAAGTCTCACGACGTGGCCGCCCTCCGCGACCGCTTCGCACGGCACGGCGTCACGCCCGTGGCCGCGAGCTTCCAGGGGGGCCTGCTCACGAGCCAGGGCGACGCCCGCCGCGAGCACTGGAAGACGTTCGAGGGGCGGCTCGCGCTCTGCCGCGACCTCGGCATCCCCGTGCTCGTCGTGGCGGGCGACGCCTTCGGGCCGCTCGGGCCGCAGGACCTCGGCCGGCTCTCCGCGAGCCTCGTCGAGGCGGCGAAGCGGGCGGCCGACTCCGGGCTCCGCCTCGCGCTCGAGTTCGATGCGCGGGCGAGCTTTCCGAACAACCTCCAGTCGGCCGTGGCGCTCGTGGAGGACGTGGGCTCGCCGGCGCTCGGCGTGTGCCTCGACTGGTTCCACTGGACCGTCGGCCCGAGCAAGCCGCTCGACCTCTGGCTGCTCACGCAGGACAACCTCGCCCACGTGCAACTCTCCGACATCGCCGACGTGCCGCGGGAGATGGCGAGCGACGGCGACCGCATCCTGCCCGGCGAGGGCTCGTCGCCGGTGGACGACCTCGTCCGCCGCCTCGGCGAGACCGGCTACTCGGGCGCCGTCGCCGTCGAGCTCCACAACCCCGCCCTGTGGCGCGTCCCGCCGCGACAGTTCGGCGAAATCGCCATGACGGCCCTGCGCAAGGCGCTCGGCCAGGCAGGAATGTGAGCCCGTCAGGCCGCCGCCTCCCGCTTCTCCCGGATCCAGCCCTGGAGGAGCCACATGCCCAGCGGGCCGGCGAGCGTGCTCGCGCCCACGATCGCCCAGAGCAGGCCGGGGTCGCGGGCGCCCTCGGCCGGGCAATAGCTCGTGAGCAGCCACCCCGACATCGGCGTGACGAGGAGTTTCGCGAGGAAGAAGGGGAGTTTCGCGAGGCCCACGTAGGTGGCCTCCTGGCCGCGGGGCGCGATGGCCACGTTGTATTCGTAGAGCCGCGGCGACCAGAGCGCCTCGCCCACGGTAAGCACGGCGATCATCGCCACCTGGATCGGCAGGCCCGAGCCGAGGCAGAGCAGGAACGGGCTCGCTGCCGAGATCGTGGCGCCGACCAGGAGCACCGGGAAGATCGGGAGGCGTCGCGTGAGCGCCGTCGCCAGCGGGGCGAGGAACAGGATGCCCAGCGAGTTGAGCGACCAGACGGTGCCCACCGGGAACGCGTCGCCCTCGACCCGCGTGACGTACTTCGGCCAGGTGAAGTGCATGTGCTGGAACATGAGCCGCACGAGCGACAGCAAAACCATCAGGAGCATGAACCGCCAGAACGCCGGTGCCGATACGACCGCCCGCACGGCCCGCAGCGGGTTGGCCGACGCGGCGCCCCCCGGCGTGGCGTCGCGGCCGAGGTCCCGCCGCACGAAGCAGACGACAAGGGCCGCGAGCGCCGCCGAAATGAAGCCGCAGGCCAGGATCACGTCGTGCGCCGAGACCTCGTGGATGCCGAGCAGGGGCAAATCGATCGAGCGGGCCACGAGCGTTCTCGCCTCACCCACCCCCTCGAGGAATTGGCGTCGGATCGCATCGATCGGCCAGCCGATGACGGCGCCGGCGAGATTGAAGCTCACGTACCAGATCGTGAAGGCGAAGGCCCGCGTGGCCGGCCGGGCCGCGAGATTCACGGCCACCTGGAGGGCGGGCGACGTGAGCGCGTAGGCGAAGGCGAAGGCCATGGTCCAGGCGACGGCCTCGCCGCCGGTCCCGGCCAGCGACATTCCCAGCCGCGTGGCCGCCGTGACGGCGAACGACACGACGAGCAGCCGCCGGACACCGAAGGTGTCGGTGAGCGCGCCGGCGAAGAAGCTCAGCAGTGTGACGAGCAGCGAGAACAGCGAGGCCCACCAGGCCGCCGCCTTGTCGCTCATGCCGAAGTCGTCGGAGAGCCACAGCGGCAGCGTTTGCAGGAATGAGAAGATGCCGAGGTACTCGAGGAACGTGGCCAGGTAGATGAGCCACAGGTCCCGCGAGCCCGGGCCGACGAGCCCGCGGAGCTCGTCGAGGAGCGTGGTCGGCGCGTCCGCGGCGTTGCCGGATTCCATCGCGATCCCTCGTGTGCGGTGCGGCCTGGTGTGCCGCCCTCGAGCCGGTGTATGCGCTGACCCCGGGTGCGCACTAGTCTTCGGGGGCCACGGGCGTCCCGCAAGGGCGATTCGCGGCGCATCATTGTCATGAGAGGAACGTGCCCGTGATCGTCGGCTGCCCCACCGAGATCAAGACCCGCGAGTGCCGCGTCGGACTCATTCCCGCGGCGGTGTTCGAGCTGCGTGCAGCCGGCCACGACGTGCTCGTGCAGGCCGGGGCCGGCAGTGGTTCGGGCATCACCGACGACGACTTCGCCGCCGCCGGGGCCTCGATCGTGGCGACCGCGGCCGAGGTCTGGTCCGCGGCCGACGTCGTCTGCAAGGTGAAGGAGCCCCTCCCGGCGGAGTTCGGGCTCATGCGAGAGGGGCAGATTCTCTACACGTACCTTCACCTCGCCGCGGCACCGGATCTCACGAGGGCCCTCGTGGACCGCCGCGTGACCGGCATCGCCTACGAGACGATCCAGGTGGGCACGACGCTGCCGTTGCTCAAGCCGATGAGCGAGGTGGCCGGGAAGATGAGCGTGCAGGTCGGAGCCTGGTGCCTGGAGCGGGAGCACGGGGGCAAGGGGGTGCTCCTCGGCGGCGTGCCGGGCGTGCCGCGGGGCAAGGTGGTCGTGATCGGCGGCGGTGTGGTCGGCATGAACGCGGCCAAGGTGGCCGTGGGCATGGGGGCCGACGTCACGATCGTGGACAACTCGCTCGAGCGGCTCGAATATCTCGAGGACGTCTTTCTCGAACGCTTGCAGACGCTGTACTCCACGAAGCACGCGATCGCCGAGCAGGTGCGGACCGCCGATCTCGTGATCGGTGCCGTGCTCGTGGCCGGGGCGCGGGCGCCGCGGCGCGTGCCCCGCGAGCTGCTCGCCCAGATGCAGCCGGGCTCCGTGATCGTGGACGTGGCCGTGGACCAGGGGGGCTGCGTGGAGACCTCACGGGTCACGACCCACGACGCCCCCACGTTCGTCGTGGACGGGATCGTGCACTACGGCGTGGCGAACATGCCTGGGGCCGTGCCGCGGACGAGCACGTTCGCCCTCAACCACGCCACGTTTCCCTACCTCAAGCTGCTGGCGACGAAGGGTTTCGCCGCGGCCATGCGGGTGTCGGAGCCCCTCGTCAAGGGCGTCAACACGTATGCCGGACACGTCACGTACCAGGCCGTGGCCGAGGCCCACGGCCTGGCGTGGACGCCGCTCGGGACGCTCCTGCCCGGGGCGGGCTGAACTCGACGGTCAGCCCCTTGTCCGGCAGCGCGGGAAAATCCCTGAGCTCGTTGCTGCGGGCCTCGATCGCGTCGATCGGCCGCAGCCCCCCGGCCGAACCGGTGGGCAGCAGGTCGAAGTGCCGCGCGGCCGTCAGCGTGTCCACGACCCGCGTGCAGAAGCCCGCCCCCGTCGCCCACGTCGTCGGATCGTGTCGCCGCAGGTCCACCGGGACCGAGTAGGTGCGGAGCGTCTTGCGGAGGCCCTTGACGTACTGCGGGAAGTAGGAGATCGCGAGCTCCCGCAACGAGCGGTGGATCGGGTCGCGGTAGCGGAGGAAGGGGCTGTTGCTCTTGGAGATGGCGCCCCAGTGACCGCGGCGGCGGAACAGGGCGACCACGTGATCGACGTCACCCCGGGCGGCTCCCATGTCCATGAGCAGCGGCGGCTCGCCCGCCAGCCAGAGGGCGCAGGCGGCGACGAACGCCGCCTCGACGCAGTTGGCCCGGTCGGCCTCGAGGACACCCGCCACCGACCGGGCCGAGGACCCGTCCGGCGCGTGATTCCAGGGGATCGCGTTGACGAAGTCCTGGATCCGCTCCGGGGTGCGCAGCCTGCCCAGTTTCGCGCGCGTCGCGGGTGGCAGGCCGGAAATCGCGTGGTCGTCGCTGGTCACCGCGGGCGGCTCCTGGGGGGACCGTGCCGGGCGGCACTCTACCATCGGCCCGTTCCTGGCGGTGGTGAACGAGCATCCCGTACACTGCGTATGACTGGTGTTGGTCCGCTATCCCAGGAGGGTCACCGTGTTCGGGCGCGTGGTGCGGGGCGCGGCGCTGGCCGCGATCGCGTGCGGGTCGATGTGGGGTCGTGAGGTCGCGGCGCAGTACTGCGTCGGACCGAATTTCGCATACGGCAACGCGGGCTACGGAGCCGGCTCCAGCATCGCCGGTGTCGGTTGCCGGCGCTGGGGCACGGGGTACTGGTCGGGCGGCGGCGTCTGCGGTCCGTGGTGGCGCGGCGGTTGCCACGTGGGCGGCTGGCCGACATGCGGACGTGGCGGCTACTGGCTCGGCTGGCCGGGGCTCGGCTTCGGCGGCTGCTACGGCGCGTCCCGCTGGGGCGGCTGTGAATCCGTTTATCTCTCGGTGCCGCCCTGCGGCGGCGCGACGTTCTTCTCCGGCCGGCAGGTGCCGTTCGTCACGGGCGTCGTGCCCTTCGTCGGCGGCTGGCCCACGAACTGGTATCCCGGGTATGCGGTCGGGCCGTGGGGCTGGTATCCCTCCGCGGTGCCGGCACCGGTCGGGGTCGGGCCGCAGTTCGGACCCGCCGGCATCCTGCCGTTCCTGGGCGCCGGCACATCGGGGGGCGCGGCGAACGCCGGGCTCGCCGCGGCGCGGCCCGCGACCGTGCGGCAGGTGGCGGCCGCCCGCGCCGCGCCGGCGCCGAGGCTCGTCAACGACGCGGCCCGGCGGCGGGCCGCGCGGCTCGTGGCCGTCGGCGATCGCCATCTCCGCGCGGCCCGCGTCGGCGTTCCCGTTCGCGTGCGCCAGGCCCTCGACGCCTACCGGCGTGCGGCCACGGCGGCTCCCGACGACCCGGACATCCGCGTGCGCGAGGCGCTCACGCTCGTCGCGCTCGGCGATGCGAACGGCGCCGACGCCGCGCTGGCTCGGGCCACTGCGATCGACGGCCGGCTCTCGGCCGCGCCGCCGCGGCGGGGCGACGCGCCACCGGATCCCGTGTTCGGTGACCGCGTGGCCGACGCGCCGACGCCGCTCGCGGCGCGGGGCACCGCGATCCTCCGCGAGATCGGCGGGGCCGATGCGGGGGACGTGGAGTGGCTCGCGGCCCGCTGGGGCGACCGCTGGGCCGGGGCCACGGTGGCCCGCCGCTGATCGGCGGCTATCCTTGACGGCATGCCGCCGTCCACCGTCCCTCCCTGCGCCCGCATCGATCTCACCGCGGCCGACGGCCGGGCCCGGCTCGACGCGCTGCGCGGCACGCTCACGTCCCAGGGGGACGTCGTCAGCCCCGCGGGCCGGCAGCGGACGATCGACGTGTTCGGAACGCCGCTCGCGCCGCGGGAGGTCGTGGAGCGGATCTGTGGCGACGTGCGCTCGCAGGGGCTCGATGCCCTGCTCGACTACACGCGACGGATCGACCGTGCGGACGTCACGGCCGACACGCTTCTCGTGGGCCGCGACGCGCTCGCGGCGGCGCATCGCGCCGTCGAGCCCGGGTTCCTGGCCGCCGTCCGCCGGATCCGTGACCGCGTCGAGCGGTTCCAGCGGGCCCTCCTGTCCCGCGACGTGACCGTGCCGCTCGACGGCGGCGGCGAGTTGCGGCAGCGCTACCTGCCGCTCGACCGCGTCGGCGTGTGCGTGCCGGGGGGCGCCGCCGCGTATCCCTCGACGCTCCTCATGACGGTGGTGCCCGCGCGGGTGGCGGGCGTGCCGGAGATCGTGGTCGTCGCGCCCCCCACGCGGTTCGGCGCCGAGAACACGCACGTGCTCGCCACCTGCCACGAGCTCGGCGTGACGACGGTCGTGCGCGCCGGCGGCGCGCAGGCCGTGCCGGCCCTCGCCTACGGCGTCGCGGGTCTGCCCCGCGTGGACATGATCGTGGGCCCCGGCAACCTGTTCGTGGCCCTGGCGAAGGAGCACGTCTACGGCGACGTCTCCATCGACTCGATCGCCGGCCCGAGCGAGATCGTGGTCGTGGCCGACGACGCGGCGAACCCCGAGTGCATGGCGGCCGACATGCTCGCCCAGGCCGAGCACTCGCCCGGCTCGGCGATCCTGCTCACGCCGAGCGCGGACCTGGCCGATGCGGTGCTCGCCGCACTCGCGCGCCGGCTCGCCGTGCTCGAGCGGGGAGACCTGACCCGCGACAGCCTGGAACGGTTCGGCGCGGTGGTCGTGACCCGCGACCTCGGCGAGGCCGTGCGGCTCGCCGACGAGCTCGCACCCGAGCACCTGACGATCGACACGCGCGATCCCGAGGCGGCGCTGGCGGCGATCCGGCACGCGGGCGCCGCGTTCCTCGGGCCCTGGAGCCCGGTGGCCGCCGGCGACTACGCGGCCGGGCCGTCGCACGTGCTTCCCACGGGCGGCACGGCCCGGTTCGCGGCCGGGCTGTCGGCGAACGCGTTCCTGCGCGGCGGCAGCGTGATCCGGCTGGCCCGGGCCGACCTCGCCGCACTCGCCGGCGACATCGCCACGCTCGCCGACACCGAGGGCCTCACCGCCCATCGCCGCAGCGTCGAGGCCCGCTTCGAGGACGGCCGTTGACCGTCGCCGCCGCGGGTGACGGTGGTGACGGTCATGCCGACGGCGCCGGGCGGCGCGCCGTCGTGAGGTAGGATTGGTCCATCATGGCATCCGCGCCCGCCTCCGCCGACCGCCGCCTCGTGCGGCCCGACGTCGCCGCGCTCGCCGGCTACGCGCCGGGGGAGCAGCCGCAGGGGGGCGACTGGATCAAGCTCAACACGAACGAGAACCCCTCCCCGCCGTCGCGGGCGGTCGCGCCGGCGATCGCCGCGGCAGCCGCGGGCCGCACGCTCGCGAAGTATCCCGACCCGCTGGCCACGAGCTTCCGGGAGCGCGCCGCCGAGGTGCTCGGGGTGGAGCCCGACTGGATCATCTGCGGCAACGGCAG
>JBJTJO010000051.1:0-23736 GCA_046095965.1 Planctomycetaceae bacterium | reverse complement strand
ACACCACGCCCTTCGAGATGGCGGAGCTCAAGTTCGTGGTCCGCGTGCCGATGGACTGCTGGCGGCAGTGGATCCGCCACCGCACCGCGAGCGTCAACGAATACTCCACCCGCTACTCGCTGGCGATCGACGCCATGCAGGCGACGGCCGACGACGGGTGGCGCAGCCAGGCGGCCACGAATCGGCAGGGATCGGGCGGGCCGCTGCCCGAAGCCGACGGCCACCGGTTCACACGGGCCGAGCAGGACCTCCAGCACCTCGCCCGCAAGGTCTACGAGGACCGGCTCGAGGCGGGCATCGCCCGCGAGCAGGCGCGGAAGGACCTGCCGCTCTCCACCTACACCGAGGCCTACTGGAAGATCGACCTCCACAACCTGCTCCACTTTCTCGCCCTGCGGATGGACGCCCACGCCCAACTCGAGATCCGCCGCTACGCCGAGACGATCGGCCGCGAGATCGTGGCCCCGCTCTTCCCGCTCGTCTGGGAGGCGTTTCTCGACTACCGCGTCGAGGCGCTGCGGCTCACGCGGCTCGACCAGGAGGTGATCCGCCGGCTCGCCGCCCGCCGCGGCGGCACGCTGCCCGCGAGCCACGCCGACTTCCTCGCCACCCAGGACCCGTCCTGGCGCGACCTCGCCCGCTGCCGCGAGCGGGATGAATGCCTCGACAAGCTCGTGAACCTCGGGCTCGTCGCCCCCCCGGAGACCGCCTCGTGACCACGTCCGCATCGCCCGCCGCCGAACTCCTCGACCTCTCGCGGCAGCTCCTCGCGGCCGTGGCCGCCGGCGACTGGACGGCCTACCGCCGGCTCGTGGCCGACGACCTCACCTGCTTCGAGCCCGAGGCCCGGGGCCAACTCGTCGAGGGCCTGCCGTTCCACGAGTTCTACTTCAGGCTGCCGGGCGACCCTGCGAAGCCGGCCCGGCCGGTCACAAACACGCTCGCCTCGCCGGTCGTGAAGATGCTCTCCGACACGGTCGCGCTCGTGGCCTACACGCGCCTCACGCAGACGCTCGACGACGCCGGCCGGCCGGTGACGAAGCCCTGCGAGGAGACGCGGATCTGGCAGAAGATCGGTGGCAACTGGAAGCACGTGCACTTCCACCGCTCCCTGCCGACGTGAGTCGGGAGCCGTCAGCGCCTCGAGTGCGTTGGTTCACCGAGATCCGGGGCGAGCGAACGCCAAGACCTCGACCTCCGCGCCAGGCTCGTGGCGGCCGCCCGCCGGGAGGGCGAGCAGGCCGTCGGCCGTGGCCAGGCCCACGAGGTCTGACGAGCCGGTCCACGGGAGCGGCTCGGCCTCGAGCAGGGCGCCGGCTCGTGTGATCCGGCACGGCAGGTAGACGGGCCGATCCGGCGGTGACTTCACCGCCGCGACGAGCCGCGCGGTCGCCCGCGGCAGGTGCCAGCGGTCGCGTGGGGCGCCGGCGAGGATCCGGAGCGCCGGCCGCACGAAGAGCTCGAAGCAGACGAGGCTGCTCGCGGGATTGCCGGGCAGGCCGAAGACCAGCGTGGGCGGCGCGGCCGCGCGCCACAGGATGCCGAACCAGACCGGCTTGCCCGGCTTGAGCCGAACCTTGTGGAACACCCGCTCCACGCCACACTCGGAAAACGTCGCGGGCACGAGATCGAGGTCACCGGCCGACACGCCACCGGAGAGCACGAGCACGTCGGCGGCGAGGCCCTGCGCGACCGCGGCGCGGAGCGGCTCGGGCCGGTCGGGGGCGATACCCAGTTCGATCGGCTCGGCATCAAGCGCCGCACAGGCAGCCGCGAGCATCGGGCCGTTGGAGTTGCGCGTCTGGCCGGCCGCGGGGATCGCGTCGCAGGGCACGAGCTCGCTGCCGGTCGAGAGGATCGCCACGCGCACCCGCGGGGCGACGAGCACGTGCGTCGCGCCCGCCTCGGCGGCGAGACCCACGGCAGCCGGCGTGAGCGGGGCTCCGGCAGGCAACACCTCGTGCCCGCGGTGGAACGCCGTGCCCCGGCGGCCCACGTGCTGCCCGGCCCGGAAGCGGTCGTCGCGGAGGCGGACGCGGCCACCGGCGTGCACGCCGGCCGTGCCGTCCACCGCGCACTCGACCGGCACCACCGCCTCGGCGCCCGGGGGCAGCGGCGCGCCGGTCATGATCCGCATGCACGTGCCGGGGCTCACGGCGGTCGCGGTCACGTCGCCGGCGGCGAGGTCCATCACCACTTCGAGTTCGACGACCTCGTGGCCGCCGGACACGAAGTCGGCGCCCGCCACCGCGAAGCCGTCCATCATCGCCCGGTCGAAGGGGGGCGAGTCACAGTCGGCGACGACGGGAGCGGCGAGCATCCGGCCCCGGGCGTCGGCCAGCCGCTGCCGCCGTCCGCTCGACGAGGTCGATCGCGGCCGCGAGGTCGATCATGCGGCCAGGGTCGCCGTGGCCAGGAACGCCCTCAGGAGGTCGTACCCGGCGGGCGTCAGGAAGCTCTCGGGATGGAACTGCACGCCGAAGACGGGGAGCGTGCGGTGGCGGATCGCCATGATCTCGCGGGTGCCGTCGGGTGCCATCGACCAGGCATCGACCTCGAAGTCGCGCGGCAGCGTGGGCGGGTCGATGACGAGGCTGTGGTAGCGGGTGGCCTCGATCGGCGAGGCAAGCCCGGTGAACAGCCCCTTCCCGGAGTGCTCGATCCGGTCCACCTTCCCGTGCATGAGCCGGCCGGCGCGCACGATCGTGCCGCCGAACACCTGGCCGATCGACTGGTGCCCGAGGCACACACCGAGGATCGGCATCCGGCCGGCGAACCGGCGCACCACGTCGCAGGAGATGCCGGCCTCGTCGGGCGTGCACGGGCCCGGCGAGATGACGAGGTGGCTCGGCTGTTTGGCGGCGATCTCGTCGCCGGTGATCGCGTCGTTGCGGTGCACCTCGACCGCGGCCCCCGGCGCGATCTCGCCGAGCCGCTGGACGAGGTTCCAGGTGAACGAATCGTAGTTGTCGATGAGGATGATCATTCGAGCAGCGTGCTCGGATGCCCCTCGCGGTCCACGAGCGGCATGACCGTGGTCTTGTAGATCGTGGTGTAGGCCTCGGCGAGGCGGTGGGCGTCGAGCGCCGACTGGTCGGCCCAGTGTTCGACGAGCGTGAACCGCCGCGGCTCGGCGGAGGAGTGGTAGACGTCGTACCGCAGGCAGCCGGGCTCGGCGCGACTGAGCCGCACGGCTCGGGCGAGCAGGTCGCACAGCCGCGGCACGTCGGCCGCGTCCTTGGCGGTGAGCAGGATCGTGAGGCAGATCATGGCGGGCTCTCGAACGCGGATGACGACGGCCCCACTCTACCAACCCGTCGGCGGATCCGCCCGCCGACCCACCAGGCCCCGCCCACGAGCGCCAGCGCGGCGGCCGCCGGCTCCGGCACGGGGGTGTACGTGAAGTCGTCCATGGCGAAGTACGCGGCCGTGTTGAGACCGTAGTCACCGACATCTGAGCCGGCGAACGTGAAGGAGACCGCATCGACCGTGCCGAGGTCACCGAGCGGAAACCAGGACCACCCGCCGAGGACGCCGGGGGGCGACGCGCCGCGGAAGTCCGCGAGGAAGAACTCGGCCGTGCCGGTGGTCCCGCTGCCGAGCAATCCGGTCGCCGTGACGCTGAAGTACCCCTTCGGCGGCTGGAGCGGGCTCGCGAACAGCTCCGGATCGGCCGACACCATCGTCGAGCGCGCGTAGGTCGTGTTCGCGATCCGGAACCCCGCGACGGTCGCGGCACCGGGCAGCGTGATCGTGGCGTAGTCGGCGTACGCCACCGCGTACTGGCTCGACTCGTAGCCACCGCCGGGATACGACGCGTATTGGTTCGTGTAGACGCCGTCGGTCGTGTTCACGACCTTCGAGAACGAGAAGCCGAACCAATACGGGAACTCGTACGTGAGGTCGATGCCGTTCGTGTTCGAGAACGACACGCTTCCCGACACGAGCGGGACGCTGACGGAGTCGCCTGGCTGGAGGCCGCCGGGGTCGCCGTTGAGGTAGCCCGAACCGGGCAGCACGACGTCCTCGAACGTGACGACATCCGCGGGGGCGGGACTGCCGCAGCACGCCACGAGCAACCATGCAAGGACGGCCATGCGCATCAGCGCCCTTCGAAAAAGGGACTTCGGACGGTCGGGCGCGCGGGCATCGGTCATGGCAGGCTCCACGGTGTTGGCACGCTCTCGCCGAGCCCGCGCGTGCAGGCCGCCGCGAGAATGCGCAGGTCGATCGTCTCCGAGAGCAGGTGCACCGAGCCGTCGCCGGCCAGCACGTTCGCGCCGCCCGGGTGCTGGCTGCGGATCTCGTCCTCCCACGTCAGCCAATTGACCGCATACCGCTGGTCGAACAGGTTGTAGCCACTGATCCACTGGCCTTCGGACCATTCCTCGCGCGCGCACTCGCCGACGAAGATGGTCTTCGACAGGCCGTCGGGGATCTCGCGTTCCGCGAAACCGCGGTCGTTGACGAACACGCCCTTCACCGGCGTGTTCGGCGACACGATCCGCTCGCCGTTCATCCCGCCGTAATCCGTGGCCCCCAGCCCGGCAATCCGTGGCCCGGATCGTCCGGCCGACGGGCAGAGGAACACGGGGATCACCGTGGCGGCCGCCGGCCGGTTGACCGGGTCGTCGTAGGGAAGGTTGAAGTCGATGGCATCCGCCGTGCCCTGCTCCTCGAGCCACGGGAGGATCCAGGCGCTCCAGGCGTAATTCCGCCTGCGCAGGTCGGCGGGTCGCGCGGAGCCCGGCGTCCGCCACTCCAGGCAGCCGATCGGAAACGTGCGCTTGGCGATCAGGTGCCCGTAGAGGGCACAGCCCACGTTCCGGAGATTGCTCCCGCACGCCACGCGCCGGGCCGCCTCGCGGGCACCCTGCACGGCCGGCAGGAGCAGGGCGACGAGGGCCGCGATGACCGCCACGACCACGAGCAGCTCCACGAGCGTCATGCCGGGCCTCGCGGGCGCGGCACGGCGGGCAGACCGACCCTGCGCGGCTGGCATGACCATGCGATCTGAACGCGGCACGCCTCGGGCCCGTCGCACCGGCCGCACGTGCGCGGCGGGACACGACGACTGCCGGAAGGGCCGGGCGCGTTCCTGGAGTGGCACCGACGAACCGGCCGCTCGGGCGACCGTGCCCGCCATCCCGCCCTCGCGGTCCGGCGTGCTCACGACATCTGGTAGGTCTTCTGACTCCCAGGCTCGGCCGGCCGCATGCCTTCTCGTGCCGTGGTCGCGGCACAATGGCTCGAAGCGGCCGGCCTCGTCGCCTGGTCACAGCGGCGGGGCCGTCCCGGAATCACACCGGAGTTCCCTGTTTGCCGGCCTCGGGCGACTGCCCGGGATCGGCCACCAGAGTCGATTTCGGAGTCTAGCGGTCGGGTCGAGGCTGTCAATCATCCCCGCCCGCCCCCGCGTGCCGTCACGTCTTGCCAGGGGCTGATTCGCGCCTGGCAAACCCTGCGGGTCGTGACGGTCGTCCGCGTGAAGCCGTGCGGGTCGTGACGGGCCGCGCCGCACACCTTGCGCACGCGCGCCGAACCGCAATCTCGACACGACTCGCACGCCCGAAACGCCGCCAGAAAAAGGGGCTTGCACGTTCAAGCCGTCCGTGTCCGGCCGCCGATGAGCGTGTCGTCCCCCGGGGCATCACCGTGCCCGTCGGGCAACCAGTGGGGCGGCAGCAACCTGCGTTTTCGAGTCACGGAATGGCTCGACAGGCCTGCCGCGGATGGGTTCGTGGATCACAAACCTCGGGATGACGTCGTTCGCGAACGAGACGGCCAGGCTCGTGTGGTCCACAAGCAAAGGAGATGTGGCTCGATGAAGCGTATGATGTTCCTCGGTGCGCTGGTTCTCGGCGTCACCTTTTGTAGTCAGTCCTTCGGGTTCGAGCTCCTCGATCGGATGCTCGGCCACAAGGGCTGCTGCTCTTCGTGCTGTGAGCCGGGCTGCGACGCCGGCTGCTGCGATCCGGGCTGCGGCGCGGGTCTGGGCTTGTGCCACAAGGGCTGCTGCGAGCCCGGCTGCAATGCCGGCTGCTGCGAGCCGGCCTGCGACGCCGGCTGCTGCGAGCCGACCTGCGATGCCGGCTGCTGCGGCCATCGGAAGTGCCGGAAGCACCGCCACCTGTTCGGCGGGCTGAAGGGCCTGTTCGACTGCTGCAAGCGGCCCAGCTGCTGCGAGCCCGGCTGCGACGCCGGCTGCTGCGAGCCGGCCTGTGGTTGCGGCAACGGCTGCTGTGAGCCGGCCTGCGGTGCCGGGAACGGCTGCTGCGAGCCGGCCTGTGGCGCCGGGAATGGTTGCTGCGAGCCGGCCTGCGGCTGCGGCAACGGCTGCTGCGAGCCCGACTGCGGGTGCGCGGTTCGCTGCCGTCGGAAGTGCGCGACGCCGATCCGTGACCTCATTCGCGCGTGCCATCGCGTGAAGAAGGGTTGCTGCTCGAGCTGCTGCGAGCCCGACTGCAGCTGCGATCCCGGCTGCGGTTGCGAGCCCGCCTGCGGCGCGGCTCCCGACTGCTCGGCCGCGGTCCAGGGCGTGCCGATGTCCGTCGCCTCGACGAAGTGATCGCGGCGCGAGAGGTCGATCGACGGCCTCTCGTCCGACGACGGTCCAAAGCACTCCGCCCGGGGGGAAACCCCCGGGCGGAGACGTTTTGTCGGCATGCTCGGCGGAGGAGCGGAACACGATACGGCAACGCGTCCGCGCAGCGACGTAGGTGCAGACTGGCAGTCTGCACACGGTGGCGGGCCGAACGGCGTCGCGGTGGCCGATCGAGGTGACCCGCCGCATTCCGCAGATTGCCAATCTGCGGCTACTTCCGGACAAGCCGAGCCGAAGGGTGAATGTGCCCCCGGCCCTAAGCCGAGCGGGTTGGGCTCGTGCCCGCGCCGCTTTTCTGCCTCAGGCCAGCATGTCCGCGGCCGGGCCCTGGCGGGCGACCTTGCCGGCGGCGAGCTCGACGACCCAGGTGGCGGCGCGCCTCGCGAAGGCGTGGTCGTGCGTCACCACCACCATGGTCTGCCCCGCGCGGGCCAGATCCACGATCACCTCGAGCACCTCCGCCGTCATCGCCGGGTCGAGCGCGCTCGTCGGCTCGTCGAAGAGCATCACCCGGGGCCGCATCGCGAGGGCCCGTGCGATCGCCACCCGCTGCTGCTGGCCACCCGAGAGCGTGGCCGGCCGGGCCGCCGCGAAGGCCGCGAGCCCCACGCGGTCGAGCAGTGCGATCGCGCGGGCGCGGGCCGCAGCGGCCGGCTCCCCCAGGACCACGCGGGGGCCGATCGCGACGTTGTCCACGACCGAGAGGTGCGGGAAGAGGTTGAACTGCTGGAACACCATGCCCACGTCCCGCCGCAGCCTGTCGAGCGCGGCCGGCGGGTGCGGCCCGGCGACGAGGCGGTGCCCGGCCACGGCGAGCGACCCGGTGTCGAAGGTCTCGAGGCCGTTCAAGCAGCGGAGGAGCGTGGTCTTACCGCTGCCGCTGGCCCCCACGAGCGCGGTCACGCCTCCGGCCGTCCCCGACAGGCTCACCCCGTCGAGCACGCGGACGCCGCCCCGTGCTTTCGAGAGCGACTCGATCGCGATCATGCCGCCGTCCCCTGCGGCCGCTCGAGCCGCCGCTCGAACCAGCGTGAGAGGATCGCCAGTGGCCAGCTCATCGCCAGGTAGAGCAGCGCCGTCGCCACGGCGAGCTCGACGATCCGGCCGGTCGAGAGCGCGAGCACGCTGTAGCGCTTCGTGAGTTCGATCACGGTGATCGCCGAGCAGACGCTCGTGTCCTTGAAGAGCGCGATAAAGTCGCTCGTCACCGGCGGCATCACGATCCGCACGGCCTGCGGCACGAGCACGTGCCGCAGGGCCTGCCACTTCGTCAGCCCCAGCGCCAGCGCCGCCTCGAACTGGCCGGTCGGCACCGCCCGCAGGCCGGCACGGTAGATCTCCGACTCGTATGCCGAGTAGTTGAGCGCCAGCCCCGCGATCGCGGCGACGAGCGCGGGCAGCGCGAGGCCCACCTTCGGGAGCAGGAAGAAGATCGCGTAGAGCTGGAGCATGAGCGGCGTGCCGCGGAGCACCTCCACGTAGGTCGCGAGGAGGGGCCTCAGCCAGGCGGGGCCATGGAGGCGGCCGATCGCCACCGCCAAGCCGAGCGCGATCGCCAGCGGGAACGAGGCGCACGACAGCAGCAGCGTCATCCCGGCCGACCGGACGAGCAGGGGCGCGGTCTCGCGCACGAGGTCCCAGGTGTCGCGGCGCGGCGCCGCGGGGATTTCGGCGGCGTCCCGCAGGAGGAGCACCTGCTGCCGGCCGGCGAGGTGCCAGCGGTCGTAGAGCGCCTCGAGCCGGCCGTCCGCGACGAGCCGGCCGAGCGCCGCGTCGATCGCGGCCGCGAGCCGCGGCGTGTCGGGGGCGGTGAGGACGGTGTAGGTGCCGCCCGCAAACGGCCGGTCCACGGCCCGGAGCGCCGCGAACCGGTCGGCGTAGAACGCGAAGATGCAGTCGTCCATGACGACCGCATCGAGGACGCCGGTGCGGAGCTGCTCGAGGGAATCGACCGTGCCGTCGTAGCCGATCACCTCGACCCGCAGGTCGGGCCGTGCCCGCAGCACCTGTTCGGCGGCCGACCCGGTCAGCACGCCCACGCGCCAGTCGCCTGCCGGCCCCGGGCCGCCGAGATCCGCGAGCGTCGCCGGCGCGGCACCGCGCCGGCCGACGAGTTGCAAGGCGTAGGCGAAGTAGGGACGCGAGCAGCGGTAGTCGCGCTTCCGCTCCGGCGTGAGCTCGAACCCGTTGATGACGCAATCGGCCGAGCGGCTGAGGAGGAGCGGCAGGCGGTCCCACTGGCCCTGCTGGAAGCGGGCCTTGACGCCGAGTTCACCCGCGATGAGCGCCGCGAGATCGACCTCGAATCCGGTCAGCCGCGTCGGTTCGTCGGGGTCGGGAAAGACGTGGGGCCCGCCCCCCTCCTGGTCGGCGGCCCAGACGAGCTCGCCCCGCCGCAGCACCTCGTCGAGTTCCGCGGCCGCCGCGGAGACGCACGCGAGCGCCACCATGACCGCGACGGCCGGTGCCGGGGTCCGCCGGACGCGCGTCACGTGGCGGCCCTCCGCAGCCGGCCCAGTCCCGTCGCGCCGCCGCACCCGGCGGCCAGCCGCGCGGCATCGGCGGCAAGACGCGCGCCGTCGGCCATCCAGTCGTCCGTCGCCGCCCCGGCCGCGGCGAAATCGGCGAGCAGTGGATCGACGAGGCCCGCGCCCGACACCTCGCGGACGAGCCCGGCGACGTCGCGGTCGAGCCCCCCCCGGACGACCGCGAACACGACCCACCGCAGGAGGAGCCCCCAGAGCACGATCCACACGAGCGACTCCTGGAGGAAGGCCACGCCCGAGACGGGCCGCCCCTCCCAGAGGTTTCCGTGGAAGAAGCTCCAGCCCGCGCGCCCGAGCACGAGGATGAGGAGCGAGCCGAACAGCAGCTCGAACGCGACGTGCACGAGGGGGCTGCCGACGCGGACCCGGCGATCGACGACGAGCCGGTCGATGCCCGTGGCGAGCAGCCGCCCCGCGCGGTCCACCACGGCGGCCGTCATCTCGGCCTCGCGCCCCGCGTCGAGCCGTGCCCGGCCCACGAGCGGCTCGCCGATCGCCCCCCGCGCCGCCAGCCCGGCGAGCACGCTCCGCGACTGTTCGACCTCGCCCGCCGGCAGCCCCAGGTCCTCGACGCCGCTCCAGCCCGATCCGGCGGCGGCCGCTGCGGGACGCCCCGCCAGCACCCGGCCGATGAGCCCGGTGCCCGGCCGCACACGCCCCCACAGCCCACCGACCGCGGCGACGACGTGCAGGAAGGCCGCGAACGGCCCGCCGCGCCAGCGGGCCACCACGTCGTCGCCGACGAGGCGCTGCCACGCGCCGCGCTCGGCCCGCAGCCGCGCGTCGATCCCGCGGGCGAGGATCGCCTCGAGCCGGCCCCGCTCGGAGGCGACGCCGGCACCCAGGGCGGCGACCGCCTCGCGGTGCGGCGCCAGCTCGTCGGCCGACCGCCGCGTGAACCATGCGGCCAGGTCCACCGCACCCGTGCGCCGCACCCGCCGCGCCGCCCGGCCGACGAGTTCCGCGTCGATCGCCTCGAGCAGTTCGCGAAAGCCCGCGTCGGGCTCGAGCCCCGCCGCCGCCCGGGCGGCCGCCTCCACCCCGTCCACGCGGAAGATTTGCGGCACGTCGAAGCCCTGCCCCTCGAGCTCGCGCCGCCAGTCGGCGCGGATGTCGGGGTCGCGCGCGGCGTGCGTCTGCACGAACAACAACGGCCGGCCCGGCGCGAACGCCGCCACCTCGCGGGCCACGATCCACGACTTGTACTTCTGCGCCGTGGCCACGAGCACGAGGACATCGCAGGCGGGGAGCACCGCCTCGAGGAGGTCGCGGTTGCGGTTGGTGTCGCTGGGGCGGGGACGGCCGGCGTCGGGGCCATGGTCGGCCTGCGTGTCGGGGTCGGGGCAGTCCACGAGCACGACGTTGGCCACCGCCGCCGCGTCGCTGCGCACGAGCCGGGCCCGCATGGCGTCGAGCGGCAGCCAGGCGAGATCGACGTCGGGTGCGGCGACCACGACCGGGGACACGGTGGTGGGACGGGCCACGTCGCCCGCGACCGTGACCTCGGCGCCGGCGAGCGCGTTGACGAGCGTGCTCTTGCCGGTGCCGGTGCCGCCGATCACGCCCACGACCAGGATGCGTGACAATTCCCGGCACGCGCGGTCGAGCCGCGGCGCGACCGCCTCCCACTCGGCGCGGACCCGCCGTGCCGGCGGCCAGTCGGGCGCCCGCTCCGTCCAGCGGCCGAGCGCCGCGACGAGCTCGTCGAACGCGGCTGCGGCGGGCTCGGTGGGGGCGGCGGAATCGACGACGCGTTCGTCCATGTCAGCGGCACTCCGCGGCACAGGTGGCGAGGGCGGCACGGGCCCGCGCGAGTTCCGGACGCGAGCCCGCCGCCGCGAGCCGACCGACCTCCTCGACGCCGTCGCCGAGCACGACGTCGTGGATCGTCTCCGCGAGGATCCGGCCGCGCTCGGCCGACCAGCCGGCGAACAGCCGCTCGACGAGCGGCCGGATGCCCTGGCTCGCCGCGGCCACGCCCGCCTCGCCCGCGAGCGGCGCCCCGAACGTGACCCCGACGTCGATCACGTGGTGGAGCACGCCGGCCGCCGCGGGTACCGCGGCCGCGCCCACGCCGAACAGCGCGAGCGTGAGCACCGGCCGCGCCACCGAGCCGGCCGTGAGGCCGGTGAGGATCGCCCTGAGCATGCCCGGATTCGCGGCCGCGAACCGGTCGAGCTCGCCGCGCACGAACGCCCGGTAGCCCTCCGACACCAGCGGCAGCGCGGCGTGTCGCCGCTCCAGGTCGGCGTACCACGCCGTGCGGTCGCCGGCGGCGAGCCGCGGTCCCAGCAATCCCGCGAGCCGCGAGTCTCCGCGGCAGGCGGTGTCGAGACCGTCGAGGAACCCGGCCAGCGCGCGTTTGAGCGCCTCGAGCTCCGTCGCCGCGAAGTCCCCCTGCCGCTCGCCGGCGGTCCGCCCCACGCCCACCAGCCGCGCGGCCCGCGCCACCTGCCGGCCCATGAACCGGTAGCCGGCGCTGACGGCGAGGTCGATGCCCGAGCGCCGCGGCTCGAGCCACGACCAGACCTCGTCCCAGACGATCTCGCGCGGCACGGCCGGGAGCGCCACCCGCACGCGCCCCTCGCGCTCGAGCAGCGCCTGCGCGTCGCGCCAGCCGGCGGCCGCACCTTCGACGGCGTCGAGCCAGGCCGCCAGGCCCCGCGCCGGGTCGAGCACGACGGCCAGCGCGCCTTCCATCGCGCGCCGCTTGATGCGGTCGAAGTCGCTCACCGCGAGCCGTTCGGCGAGGCCCGCGGTGGCACGGTCGGCCGCGAGTTCGGGCAGCGGATGCAGCGCGATGCCGCCCGCCTCGGCCGCGGCGAAGTCGTGGGGCGCGGCGTAGACGCCGGCCGCGGCGACGCCCGTCTCGGTGGCGAACGTGCCGAGCCAGCCGGCGATCCGCTCCCGCTGCCGTGGCCAGTCCACCATGTTGAACACGACGAACACCGTCTTGCCCGCGGCGGCCGCCGCCGCGAAGAAGTCGCGCACGGCCGCATCGTTGTACTTCTGCTGCGTGAGCACCGCCACGACCACGTCGGCGGCATCGCGCACGAGCTCGGCGCGGCGCCAGTTCTCCCGCAGCGTCCCGTCGATGTCGGGCGTGTCGAGGAGCACGAGCCGCTCCGGCTGCCGGCCCGCGGCATCCTCGCGCCACACGAGCCGGTGCTCGTCGGTCGCGACCAGGGCGTCGTCCGCGCCGCGCCACGCGACCGGCACGAATCCCGGAAACAGCGCGGCGAGGTCGATGCGGGCGGCGAGACCGCGGGGCAGGCTCGCCACCGGGTGCAGCGTCCGCGCCGCCTCGGGGAGCGAGCGGCTGATCGCCGCCCCAGCGAGCGTGTTGGCGATCAGGCTCTTGCCGGTGTTCGTGCCGCCACAGACCGCCGCCACGAGCACGGGCTCGCGCGACACCTGCGGCCGCAGCTTGCCGAACAGCGCGCCGTGCCAGTCGGCGGGGCCGGGGTCGGGGGCGCCGAGTGCCGCGGCCAGCGGCGCCACCTCGTCCACCGCCTCGCACAGTTCGGCGACGCGGGCCGACCACGCGGTGAACGCTCCGCCAGCGGCGACTGGATTCCCGGGGTGCTCCACTGCGCGACGATCCTGTGCCGAGGTCGCGGCGGGACGCCGCCGTTTGCGGGCCTCCCGCGGTGGCCCTAAAATCCCGACGTCGGCGCCGGCGCCGAACGGGTGACGTGACCCACCACAGTCTCGCCTCCCCGCGTCACCCCCGCAAATGGCCGTCCATGCTCACCCGCCGTCCCGTCTTTCCCGGCGTCATCGAGATGAACCACCAGGCCGGCTGGCGGATCGGGTGCAACGTCTACCTCGTCCACGACGAGCGCGACTGGATCCTCGTGGACGTCGGCTACGAGGAGAGCGTCGATGAGATCGTGGAGCTCATCCGGCAGCTCGACTTTCCGCTCTCCCAGTGCCGGGCGCTCGTGGCCACCCACGCCGACGTGGATCACATCCAGGGCCTCGCGAAGGCCCGGTCGATCCTCAAGGCCCCGGTGCTGGCGCATCCCGCCGCGGTTCCGGCGCTCGAGTCGGGCGACCGCGTCAAGACGTTCGCCGAGATCGCGGCCCAGGGCGTCCACCTCGAGATGCCGCCGGTGAAGGTGGACCGCACGATCGCCGACGGCGACGTGATCGAGGTCGGCGCCCTCGGGCTCGAGGTCTGGCACACGCCCGGCCACACCGACAGCCAGCTCGCCTTCCGGCTCGGGAACCTCCTCCTCTCCGGCGACAACATCTACCGCGATGGCTCCGTGGGGGCGATCGACGCCCACCACGGCAGCGACATTCCCGCCTTCATCCGCTCGCTCGAGCGGATCGCCGCGAGCGACGTGGAGTGGCTGCTCCCCAGCCACGGCCCGATCTTCCGCAAGGACGACCGGCTCCTCGCGCGGACGATCGAGCGGCTGCGGGGCTACTGCGGACTGGCCGACTTCGGCACCTGCGCGTCGCACTGGCCCCTCATGGACGAGTGGGACCGCGAGCTCGCCGAGGGCCGCATGCCGACCCAGTCCGCGCAGCCTGCGCAGGCCCGACCCTGACGGTTTTTCCGTGAAGAGCGGTCGTGCGGGCGGCCGATATCCCCAGCGGGTCCGTGTCTCCGGGGGGAACTAGCGCATGCTCCGTCACCTGTCCGCCGCCGTCGCGCTCGCCGGCGCCGTGGCCCTGTTCACCGCGGCCGACTCCGCGGCCCAGCCGCCGTCCGCCGGCCAGCAGGCCTTCGGCTACCAGTGGGGCAACTCCTACAACACCCACGACTGGAACCGGCTCTACCACTACCCGTACGTGTGGTATCCGCAGAACTTCTACGCCGACGGCTACATGCAGTCGGCCAACGACCTCTACTACCGCTATCCGCAGGAGATGCGGATTCCCGTCTACAACCGCGCCTGGCACAACGAGTACCCGAAGAGCCGGCGCTGGTACCAGGGACACCACTTCCATCTCGACGTGTTCTGACTTCACGGCTGCCGGGCCATCCATGGCCCCGGCAGCCTTGGGCGGTCGGCGGCGTGGCGAGAGGCTCAGCGGTGGCCGGGCGATGTGGCGGACCGCATTCCGCAGATTGCCAATCTGCGGCTACGTCCGGGCCGGGCGCACCGTGGAGGTGCCACGCTGTGGCACACCGCGAAGCTCGGCGGGGGCTCGGGACGAGGATCGCGAGCATTTCGGCGCTTCGCCGCTCGCGAGCGAACTCGTACCGGCCCCGAAGCCGAGCGGGTTGGGCGCGGGCGGGTGCACGGCGGGTACACTCCCCACCCATGGACACCGACCGCCAGTCCGTCGATTTCACCGCCGTGCCCGTCGCCGACCGGGACCGCGTCTGGCTCGAACGGGTCTACCGCGGTGACGACACGCCGCAGGCCACGCTCCGCGCGATCCTCATGGGGGGCGCCATCGGCGGCGTCATGAGCCTGTCGAACCTCTACATCGGCCTGAAGACCGGCTGGGGGCTCGGCGTCGGCATCACCGCCTGCATCATCAGCTACGCCATCTGGCAGGCCTTCATGCGGCTCGGGATCGCGCGGACCGAGATGACGATCCTCGAGAACAACTGCATGCAGTCAACCGCCACGAGCGCGGGAGTCTCCACCGGCGGCACGATGGTCAGCGCGATCGCGGCCTACCTCATCATCACGGGCGAGCACATCGCCTGGCCGGTGCTCACGGCGTGGACCGCCTGCCTCGCGCTGCTCGGCGTGGCGATCGCCGTGCCGATGAAGCGGCAGATGATCAACCGCGAGCAACTCGCCTTCCCGTCGGGCGTGGCCGCGGCCGAGACGCTGCGGAGTCTCTACGCCGGCGGCGGCACGGCCCTCCTCAAGGCCCGCAGCCTGTTCATCGCGCTCGCCGCGGGCGCGGTCCTCAAGTGGTTCATCGAGGGCCAGGCGCCGGCCGTGCAGGCGGCGGGTGGCCCGGCGTGGCTGGCGCTGGCGGCGATCCCCGCCACCTGGGCCCTGCCGTTCCTCATCAACGGCAAGGCCGCGTCGGCCTACGGCCTCGTGTTGCCGATCGACCCGCTGATGATGGCCGGCGGGGCGATCGTCGGCCTGCGGACCGCGGCCTCGATGGCGCTGGGCGCGGTCGTGCTGTTCGGCGTCCTCGCGCCCTGGCTCGACGCGCGCGGCGTATTCGCCGAGATGCACGCGACCGGCGCGCTCGACACGGCCGAGGTCTCGGCCGTCACCGTCCGCCGCTGGGGGCTGTGGACCGGCTCGGCGACGATGGTCGCCGCCGGCCTCACCGCCTTCGCCTTTCAGTGGCGGAGCCTCGTCCACGCGCTCTCCGGCCTGGGCACGCTCTTCGGCCGCCGCCCCGACGCCGCCCACGACCCGGTGGCCCGGATCGAGGTGCCCACGAGCTGGTTCCTCGCCGGCACGCTCGTCGGCGGCGCCGGGTGCGTCGCCATCATGTACGGCGAGTGGAACGTGCCGCTGCACCTGGGCGTCGTGGCCGTGCTGTTGGCGTTCGTGCTCTCGCTCGTCGCCTGCCGCGCGACCGGCGAGACCGACATCAGCCCGATCGGCGCGATGGGAAAGGTCACGCAGCTCTTCTACGGCGTGGCCCTGCCGCAGCGGATGGACGCCAACCTGATGACGGCCGGCGTCACGGCGGGCGCCGCAAACGCCGCCGCCGACCTGCTCACGGATCTCAAGGCCGGCTACCTGCTCGGGGCCAACGCCCGGCGCCAGACGCTGGCCCAGGCCGCGGGCATCCTCTTCGGGACGATCGTGATCGTGCCGGCCTGGTACGCGCTCGTGCCGGACGCCTCGGTCATCTCGGGAGACACGGCCCGGTTCACGGCGCCGGCGGCGAGCGTCTGGGCGAGCGTCGCGCAGCTGCTCTCGAAGGGCCCCGAGACGCTGCACGCCACCTGCCGCACGGGCATGCTCGTCGGGGGCGTGCTCGGCATCCTCATCACGGTGGCGGAGCAGCTCGCGCCACGACGGATCGTCCGCTGGCTGCCGAGCGCCACGGGACTGGGGCTGGCATTCGTGATCGAGTTCCACGACAGCATCGCCTTCCTCGTGGGCGCGGCCGTGGCCACGGCGTTCGCGAGGTGGCGGCCCCGCGCGGCCGACACCTACGTCGTGCCGGTGAGCAGCGGCATCATCGCCGGCGAGAGCCTGATGGGCGTGGCGATCGCGTTTCTCCACGCCTTCGGCCTGCTGGGCTCGCACTGACGCTTCGCCGTCAGTCGGCCGGCGGGAACGAGCTGCCGCGGGAGTCCTTCTCCGACACGACCGGCGGACCGTCGAGCGCCCAGTCGATGGCGAGCGTGGGGTCGTCCCAGCGGATGCACCGCTCGTGCGCCGGAAAGTAAAAGTCGGTCGTCTTGTAGAGGAAGTCGGCCGACTCGCTCCGCACGAGGAAGCCGTGCGCCAGCCCCGGCGGGATCCACACCTGCCGCTTGTTCTCGGCCGAGAGCTCCACCCCCACCCAGCGGCCGAACGTCGGCGAGTCGCGGCGGATGTCCACCGCCACGTCGAAGACGGCGCCCGCCACCACGCGGACGAGCTTTCCCTGCGGCCGCTCGACCTGGTAGTGGAGGCCGCGGAGGACGCCCCGGGCGCTCCGGCTGTGGTTGTCCTGCACGAACGTCACCGGCCCGCCGACGGCCTGGTCGAACGCCTGCTGGTTGTAGCTCTCGAAGAAGAAGCCCCGGGAGTCGCCGAAGACCTTCGGGGCCAGAATCAGCACGCCATCAATAGCCGTGGGGATGACGTTCACGATGCGACGCCGTCCCGCATGATCGCCAGCAGATACTCGCCGTAGCCGCTCTTGCGGAACGGCTCCGCGAGGGCGGCGAGCCGGGTGTCGTCGATCCAGCCGTTCCGCCAGGCGATCTCCTCCGGGCAGCAGATCTTGAGCCCCTGCCGCTTCTCGATCGCCTGGATGTACTGCGTGGCATCGACGAGGCTGTCGTGCGTGCCGGTGTCGAGCCAGGCGTCGCCGCGGCCGAGCATCTCCACGTGGAGCTCCCCCCGCTCGAGGTAGGTGCGGTTGACGTCGGTGATCTCGAGCTCGCCGCGGTGCGAGGGCTTGACCGCCCGGGCGACGTCCACCACCTGCTCGTCGTAGAAGTAGAGGCCGGTGACGGCGTAGCGGCTCTTCGGCTGCCGCGGCTTCTCCTCGATGCTCACGGCGCGTCCAGCCCGGTCGAACTCGACCACGCCGTAGCGCTCCGGGTCGGCCACGGGATACGCGAACACGCTCGCCCCGCGGGTGCGGGCCCGCGCCGCGGCGAGCCGCTGCACCAGGCCGTGGCCGTAGAAGATGTTGTCGCCGAGCACGAGCACCGACGGCCGGCCGGCGACGAAGTCGGCCCCGATGATGAACGCCTGCGCGAGCCCCTCGGGCTTCGGCTGCACGGCGTAGGAGATGGTCATGCCCCAGCGATCACCGTCGCCGAGCAGGTCGCGGAACCGCGGCGTGTCCTGGGGCGTCGAGATGACGAGGACCTCCCGCACGCCCGCCAGCATGAGCACGGAGAGCGGGTAGTAGATCATCGGCTTGTCGTAGACCGGCAGCAGCTGCTTCGACACCGCGAGCGTGGCGGGGTGGAGCCGCGTGCCGGAGCCGCCGGCGAGGATGATTCCGCGGCGCGAGGCCGGATCATGTGTCATGGTGCCTGTCCTCCTCGTGTATCGTGCAGCCCGCCATCGCGCGCTCGAGGTTCGCGTCGATCGCGGCGAGGAAGTCCTCGGTCGTGAGGTGCGGCTGGGTCGGGCCGACGAGGATGGCGAGATCCTTCGTCATCTTGCCCTCCTCCACCGTCTCGATGCAGACCCGTTCGAGCGTCTCCGCGAACCGCGTCACGTCCGGCGTGCCGTCGAGCGTGCCGCGGTGGGCGAGGCCCCGCGTCCAGGCGAAGATCGACGCGATCGGGTTCGTCGAGGTCGGCTTGCCCTGCTGGTGCTGGCGGTAGTGCCGCGTCACCGTGCCGTGGGCCGCCTCGGCCTCGACCGTCTTCCCGTCGGGCGTCATGAGCACGCTCGTCATCAGGCCGAGCGACCCAAAGCCCTGGGCCACGATGTCGCTCTGCACGTCGCCGTCGTAGTTCTTGCAGGCCCAGACGTAGCCGCCTTCCCACTTCAGCGCGCTCGCCACCATGTCGTCGATGAGCCGGTGCTCGTAGGTCAGCCCCTGCGCCGTGAACTCCGCCTTGAACTCGGCGTCGAAGATCTCCTGGAAGATGTCCTTGAAGCGGCCGTCGTAGGCCTTGAGGATCGTGTTCTTCGTGGAGAGGTAGACCGGAAATCGTCGCGCCAGGCCGTAGCGGAAGCTCGCCCGGGCGAAGTCGCGGATCGAGTCGTCGAGGTTGTACATCGCGAGCGCGACGCCCGGCCCCGGGAACTCGAAGACCTTGAACTCCATCGGCTGCGAGCCGTCGGCGGGCGTGAAGGTGAGCGTGAGCGTGCCCGGGCCCGGGATCCGCGTGTCGGTCGCCCGGTACTGGTCGCCGAAGGCGTGGCGGCCGACGACGATCGGCTTCGTCCAGCCCGGCACGAGCCGCGGGATGTTCCCGATGATGATCGGCTCGCGGAAGATCACGCCGCCGAGGATGTTGCGGATCGTGCCGTTGGGGCTCTTCCACATCTGCTTGAGGCCGAACTCCTTCACCCGGGCCTCGTCGGGCGTGATCGTGGCGCACTTCACGCCCACGCCGAACTCCTTGATGGCGCGGGCGGCGTCCACCGTGACCTGGTCGGCGGTCGCGTCGCGGTTCTGGATCGACAGGTCGAAATAGCGGATGTCGAGGTCGAGGTAGGGCAGGATCAGCTTGTCCTTGATGAACTGCCAGATGATCCGCGTCATCTCGTCGCCGTCGAGATCGACGACCGGGCCCTTGACCGTGATCCTGCCTGCCATCGCACGTCGCTCCCTGCGCTGGAATCCTCGGCCGGACATGCCGCCGGCCCGGAGGTGTTGTATCAGCCCCCGGCCGGCCCCGCGACGACCTCGCGGAGCGCCGCCGCGGCGGCCTCGACCTCGGCGAGATCGATCCACTCGTCGGCCGTGTGCGCCTGCTCGATCGAGCCCGGGCCGAAGACCACGGCGGGCACGCCGGACGCCGCGAGGATGCTGGCGTTGGTGCCGGACCGCGCGGCCCCGCGGCGGCCGCCTCCGCGGGCCCGCGCCCCCTTCTCGAGCCGGTTCACCCACGCGGCAGCGGCCCGCGCGCGGCTGCGGTCCGGCAGGCCCGCGCTCTCGAGGAACGGCGGCTCGTGTTCGATGCGGGCCCCCGGGCAGGCCGCGGCGATCCGCGCGACCACCTCGCCGCGCGCCGCCTCCGGATCCTCGCCCGGCACGAGGCGGCGGTCCATTTCCAGCACGACGAGATCGGGCACGAGATTGACGCCGGCACCGCCGCGGACCGTGCCGAGATTGAGCGTGGGCGGCCCGCACGGGTGCCCGGGATCCCGCGCGGCGAGTTCAGTGGCGAGCGCCTCGACCGCGAGGATGGCGCCGCCCGCGTGGTAGATCGCGTTGTCGCCGCGCTCGGGGTATGCGCTGTGGCAAGCCCGACCGTGGATGCGGACCCGCCAGCGGACAGCCCCCTTGTGCTGCGTGACGAGATCGAGTCCCGTCGGCTCGGCCACGATCGCGAGTGCCGGCCGGACGCCGATGAGCCTTCGCGCCGCCGCATCGGCCGGCTCACCGGGCCCCTCGGTCCAGAGCCGTGCGAGGGCCTTGGCGCCCGAGAAGCCGAACTCTTCGTTGATCGTCGCCGAGAAGACCACGGTGGCGGACCGCGGCCCGCCGGCCAACCGGTCGAGGGCCACGAGCATCGCCGCCATGCCCCCCTTCACGTCGCAGGCGCCGCGGCCGTGAAGCCGGCCATCGCGGACCATCGGGGTGAACGGGTCGATCGACATCCCATCGGCCGGCACCGTGTCCTGGTGGGCGTCCCAGAGCAGGAGGGGCGCGTCGGGCACCGTGGCTTCCAGCCGCGCCACGACGTTGTCCCGCCCCGGGGCCACCGGCTGCCGGGCCCAGGGGATGCCGGCGGCCGTGAACCGCTGCACGAGCCACTCGGTGACGCGGCCCTCCAGGTAGTCCGGGCCGGAGACGTCGCGGCCCATCGGATTGACGCTGGGGCGGCGGACGAGGTCGGCGAGCACCGCGACGGGGTCGGACATGCGATCACCCTACCAGACGCGGCACGCCCGCTGCCCGCGTCAGTCACGGGGCTCGACGGCGAGGCGCAGGTCGTCGAGTGACAGCGTGCCCGTGGACCCGTTGAGACCCACCTGGAGGATGGCCTCCGCCGCCTCAGCGGGCACCTCGAGCCGACCATGGACGGCCGCCCACGTCGGCGCGTCGGCGTGCCATGGTCCGAGCCACCGACTCCCGAGGTAGGCGCGGCGCGCGTCGAAGCAGTGCATGATCAGGCCGGCCGCCTCCTGCGGGCGGGTGCCGGGCCCCGCGCCCGTGAGCCGCATCCGCAGCGACACCTCGACCGCGGCGATCGACCGGCCGTCGATGGCCATGCCCTGCAGCATCTGCGCCGCACGCCCCGGGTCCTCGTTTTCGAGTTCGACGAACCGTCCTCCCTCGGGCGCGTCTCCCGCGACGACGCGGCAGCGACGCTGGTAGTGCCAGCCGTCGGCCTTGCCCGGCTCGACGGTCGCCTGCTCGAACCCGCCGTTCACGATGGCCGGCCGCCGCGGATCCGCCCGCACCCGGCGCTCGGTCTCGGCGGCTCCCGTCATCGGCACGAACAGCGTCGGCACGAGCGCCGTGTCCACGAGCCTGCCGTCGCGCTTCTCGAAGAGGTGCAGCACCTGCTGGTACTGCTCGCCGAGCGGCACGATCAGCCTGCCCCCCTCCGCGAGCTGATCGACGAGCGGCTGTGGCACCCGTTCCGGGGAGCAGGTGACGATGATCTTGTCGAACGGCGCATGCTCGGGCCAGCCGAGGAACCCGTCGCCGATGCGTGTCCGCACGCGGTCGTAGCCGAGGCGGCCGAGCGTGGCGGCGGCGGTCTCGCCGAGCGGCGCGACGATCTCCACCGTGGAGACCTCGGCCCCGAGTTCCGCGAGCACCGCCGCCTGGTACCCGCTGCCGGTGCCGATTTCGAGGATCCGGTCCTGCGGCCGCGGATCGATGGCCTGCGTCATGGTGGCGACGACGAACGGCGGGGAGATCGTCTGCCGGTGGCCGATGTCGAGTGCCTGGTCGAAGTAGGCCGCGCGGACGTGCTCCGGCTTCACGAACAGGTGCCGCGGCACGCGCCGCAACGCCTCGAGGACTCTGGCATCGGTGATGCCCTCGCGGGCGAGGTCCTCCTCGACCATGCGCCGGCGGCTGGCGACGTACGGGTCGGGCTCACCGGCTGCCGGGGCCGCCGCGGCGGTCACCTTGGCAGCCAAGCCCGCGATCAGGACCGCGATCCGACTGATACGCCACCGCTCCATGCTCGATTCCCGGACGGTGACCTCCGCCGGACCAATGGTCCGGCGACGTGTTCCCGCGGGGCACTATACCGGTCGCGCGCGAGGCGTTTCCGGGCCGGCCCGCCGGGTGATACGATGCAGACTCCGGTCCCCGAGGAACGTTCCGATGCTCGGCTTCATCGTCCCGCCGTCCCGACTCGCCCCGCTGGCGTCCGTGCTCCTGCTCGCCGCCGCTGCCGGGGCGGCGGATCCGGCGCCCCGGCAGGGTGACGAGGCCCAGATTCGGGCCGCCGCCCAGGCCTACCTCGACGCGCTCGGGCGTGGTGACGGCAAGGCGTGCGCGGCGCTGTGGACACCCGATGGCGACATCGTGGACGACCTCGGCGCGGTGCTCCCCGGTCGGGACACCGCGGCCGCGGCGACTCCCGCGCCGGCCGGCACGGCCCGACCCGAGGTGCGGATCAGCGACACGAAGGTCCGCTTCCTCACGGCCGACGTGGCGATGGAGGATGGCACGATCGAGATCGGCCCCGCCGGCGCGGCGGTGAGCGGACGGTTCACGGCGACCTGGGTGCGGCACGACGGCGCGTGGAAGCTCACGGCGCTCCGCGAGGCCCGGGCAGCCGAGCCCGCCGGTCCGGCGTCCCTCGGGCAACTCGCCTGGATGGTCGGCGACTGGGAGATCGAGCGCAAGGCCCCGGCCGCCAACGCCCCGCTGGCGCCCGGCGCATCGGAGCGCCCCACCATGCGGCTGACCGTCAAGTGGAACGACACGAAGACGTTCCTGGAGCGGGACCTGTCCGTGGGCCCTCCGGCCGGCGCGAGCGGGCCCACGATGACGATCTCGCAACGCATCGGCTGGGAGCCGCTGTCGCGCTCCATCCGGTCGTGGGCGTTCGGTTCCGACGGCAGCCACGCCGAGGGCACCTGGCACCGGGACGGCGGCTCGTGGATCGCCCACGTGACCACGGTCCGACCCGACGGCAGCCAGCTGGGTTCGATCAACATCTACACGTACGACGGCAAGGACCGGTGCGTCTGGCGGTCGATTCCCACCCACGTGGGCGCCGACCACACGCAGCCGATGTCCGCCACGCTCGTGCGGACGCCGGGGAGCACGTCACGATGAGCATCCGACCCAGCACGGTCGCCACGACGATCTGCCTGACCGCGCTCGCGGTGGCCGCGACCGCCGGCTCGATCCGGGCACTGGCCGCGGATCCGCCTGCCGCCCCGGCCAACGCCCCGGCCAACGCCCAGAGCGCCGAGACCGCCGCCGAGGATCTCGCCCGCAAGGCGGAGATCATGAACAGCACCCGCTGGCGGCGAGCGATCTTCGAACTCGGCGAATGGCTCTCCTCGCAGCAGATCTACACGCCCGACCAGGTGCACGCCATCAAGGCCGACTTCAACCGCCGGGTCGCCGGGATGTCGTCGTACGAACTCGAGTACCTGCTCGACGACCTCGACGCCAAGTTCAAGGTGATGGACTCCCCCGAGGCGAAGGACGCCCGTGCCTGGGTCGGCCAGTACCTCGCCGCGATGTCGGACCAGAAGCGGGCGGAGACGCTCAAGGACGTCCCCGACGTCGTCAAGATGAGCGCGGGCCAACTGGAGCAGGAAATCGGCAAGATCGAGGCCGAGCGTTCCCGTCTCCAGCAGCGGCAGGCGGCCTTCGACCAGAGCCGTGCGCAGCAGGTGCAGTTCGCGGAGGACTCCCGCAAGGAGACGGCCGCCGCGTCGGCCGCCGCGATGGCCCAGGCCCGCGCCTCGTTCTCACCGTACCGCAGCCAGGGATCCGGCGAGACGCCCTTCGCCAACGTGCGCACGGGCGCCGACATGGAGTTCATGGGCTGGGGCATGGGGTTCGGGTTTTTATGATTTCCCGGCTGCCGGGCCATCCATGGGCGGTATCTCCCTCTCCCTCTGGGAGAGGGCCGGGGTGAGGGTGCAGGGAATCTGAGAAACTTCATCGGCACCCTCACCCGGCCTGCGGCCGGCCTCTCCCAGAGGGAGAGGCGAGAGGGGCATCGCTCCTGTCAAGCAGCACACGTCGTGCCGAAAAACATGCGAGGATGACCGTAGCGAGCGTCCGGCGAGAGGGTGTGGGCAGCCCCGAGCCGGTTGGGCGAGTTGGCCAAGCCCCCGCAGCCTGAAAACATGGGCG
>JBJTJO010000050.1:0-13410 GCA_046095965.1 Planctomycetaceae bacterium | reverse complement strand
AGACTCCCCCGCGTGCGGCCGAGCGGCCGAAGCCCAAGCCCGCCGCGCCGAGCGTTTCGGCGAGCGAGGCCCAGGGGTCGGGAGTGTCGGAATCGTGCATGGCGATGGGTGGCGAAATGCAGGCCTGAAGGCGGGGCGGCGGACGCCGCGCGAACCGCACGAGACCGCAGGATACCCGAAACCGTCGCCCCTCGTCAGTCCACCGGGCGGCGCCGGCCTCCGCGTCGCTCGCGCAGGGCCGCGACGGCCGGCCTCCCGAACTGTTCTAGAATCGGACTCATGGACGAACCGGACGCCGAGACGCTCCCCGCCGACACCGACGCCGCGGCGGCGGCCGGCGACCGCTCCGCCGCCGCCGAGAAGGTCAAGTCGTTCCCGCCGACGCCGGGCGTCTACCTCATGAAGGATGCGGCCGGCCGCGTGATCTACGTCGGCAAGGCGAAGAACCTGCGCTCGCGGGCCTCGAGCTACTTCCTCAAGGCCGCTGCCGAGGATCGCCGCACGGCCGACCTCGTCCGTGAGATCCGCGACATCGACTACCTCGAGGCCGAGAGCGAGGTCGATGCGCTCCTGCTCGAGAGCCGGCTCGTCAAGGACGTGCAGCCGCGGTTCAACAGCGACCTCAAGGACGACAAGACGTTCCCCTACCTCCAGATCACGACCCACGAGGACTACCCGCGGGTCGAGTTCACGCGGACGCCGCGACGGAAGGGGGTCAGGCTCTACGGCCCGTTCACGAGCGCGGGCAGTCTCCGCGGGGCGATCGCCGTGCTCCAGCGGATCTTCAAGTTCCGCACCTGCACCCTCGACATCGACGCCGACGACGAGCGCTGGCGCTGGTTCCGCCCCTGCCTGCTCGCCTCGATCGACCAGTGCACTGCCCCCTGCGCCCTGCGGATCTCGAAGGACGACTACCGCCGCGACATCGAGCGGCTGAAGACCTTCCTCGACGGCGGCCGGAAGCGGGTGCTGGCCGAGATGCACGCGGAGATGCTGGAGGCGTCGGGCCGGCTCGCGTTCGAGCGGGCGGCGCGGCTCCGCGACGAGATCCGGCTCCTCGAGACGCTCGACGAACGGGGTGACCTCGAGGAGAACGTCCAGCCCGAGGTGTTCCTCGTCGATCCGCAGAAGGGGCTCGCGGGCCTTGAGAAGGTGCTCGGGCTCGCGAAGCCGCCCCGGGTCATCGAGGGCGTGGACATCGCGCACCTCGCCGGCGACGAGACGGTGGCCAGCCTCGTGCAGTTCATCGACGGGCTCCCTTTCAAGCCGGGCTACAAGCGCTACCGCATCAGGTCGGTGGACGGCATCGACGACTTCAGGAGCATCCACGAGGTGGTGGCCCGGCGGTTCTCCCGGCTCGCGCGGGAGGGGGAGGCGTTCCCCGACGTGCTCCTCGTGGATGGCGGCAAGGGGCAGCTCTCGGCGGCGCTCGCGGCGCTCGAGGGGCTCGGCATCGAGCCGCCGTGCGTGATCTCGCTGGCCAAGCGCGAGGAGGAGGTGTTCGTGCCGGGCCGCAGCGAGCCCCTGCGGCTCTCCCGCGACGCCTACTCCCTGCGCCTCCTCGAATACGTCCGCGACGAGGCCCACCGTTTCGCCCAGCACTACCACCACCTGCTCCGCGGCAAGCGGACGCTGGAGGAGTGATACGGATCGCACGTGATCCTTCTTGGGGCCGCCCAAACCTCTCTGGCTTTCGCACGCCACCGCGGTCTACCCTCCCCTCCCCGCCCGGACTGCCGCCAAGCGCGTGACGCTCCTCATCTCGACCTACAACGACGTCGCCGCCCTGCGCCGCTGCCTGCTCGGCGTGCTCGTGCAGACCCGGATGCCCGACCAGGTCATCGTGTCGGACGACGGCTCGACGCCCGAGACGCAGGCACTGCTGCGGCGCCCCGAGTTCGCGACGCTGCCGCTCGAGCACGTCTGGCAGTACGACGACCGGTGGCGGCGGCCGCGGGCGCTCAACCTGTCGCTCGCCCACTGCACGGGCGACTACGCGGTCTTCATCGACGGCGACTGCATCCCGCGCGCGGACTACGTCGCGGCGCACGTCCGCCACTCCCGGCCACGCACGTACGTCTCGGGCGCCCAGATTCCGATCCCGATCGACGTGCATCCGTCGATTCCCGACGCCGCCATCCTCGACCAGCGCGCGTTCTCCCCCGGATACCTCCGCGGCATCTATCCCGGCATCGAGTCGTGGCGCCGGCGGCTGGAGCCGGGGCGCGGCGAAGCGGCGCTCAACCTGCTCACCTGGCGCTACTGCACGCTGCGGGGCTCGAACTTCTCGGCCTGGATGGACGACATCCGGGCCGTGAACGGGTTCGACGAGGCGTTCGGCTACGGCAGCGACGACCGGGAGTTCGGCGTGCGGCTCCGCAACGCGGGCGTGGCCTCGCGGTGGCTGAAGTACTCGCTCGTCCAGTTGCATCTCAATCACCGGCAGGGCTGGGTCGATCCGCAGGCCGCGCGCCTCCAGCGCCGAAAGTTCCGCCGGCTGTTCCTCACCGGGGCCACGCGTGTCGAGCCGGGCATCGACACGGCCGTCGCGCGGGGCCTGCGGGAGGATCCGGTGCCGTTCCGCCACACGGTCATCGGCCGCTGGGCGCGGCCCCTCCGCCTCGCGGCCTGAGCGGCCGGCCTCGGGGCGATTCCCGGCAGCGTGCCGGCCGCCCGCGACGGATTCTCGATCCCGGGCCGCCCCTTCGGGTAGGATGCGGGAGTCGTTTCAGCGCTCGCGACCACTCCCGTGGAGGTGCTGACCATGATCGGGCCGGCAGGCGGTGGACGGTGCGGCGGGCCGGGCAACCGCCGGGAATTTCTCCACGTCGGGGCGCTCTCCGGCCTCGGCCTCTCGCTCGGCGGACTGTTCCGGGCCCAGGCCGCCCGGGCCGACACGAAGGCGGCCGCCCACTTCGAGGGCACCGCGCGGAGCGTGATTCACGTCTGGCTGCCCGGAGGCTGGGCCCAGCAGGAGACCTTCGACCCCAAGCCGCTGGCGCCGGCCGAGTATCGCGGCGACCTCGCGGCCATCGACACGAAACTCGTCGGGGTGCAGTTCAGCGAGAAGCTCGCGAGGACGGCGCGGATCGCCGACAAGATCACCGTCATCCGCTCGATGTCGCACGGCGAGGCGGCCCACGAGCGCGGCACCCACAACATGTTCACGGGCTACCGGCCGAGCCCGGCCCTCACCTACCCGAGCCTCGGCAGCGTCGTGTCGCACGAGCTCGGGCCCCGGGCCGACCTGCCCCCCTACGTCTGCATCCCCAACCTGCCCGCGCCCGACGCCGGCGGCGGCTACCTCGGCAGCGCCTACGGCCCGTTCGCGATCGGCTCCGATCCCGGTGACGGCAACTTCGCCGTCCGCGACCTGGCCCTGCCCGGTGGCGTGGACCCCGCCCGGTTCGCCACGCGGCAGCGGCTCCGCGACGCGGTCGGCCGCCACTTCCAGCGGCTCGAGGACTCGGGCTCCGTCGCGGCCCTCGACTCGTTCTACGCGCGGGCCTACGCGCTCGTGAGTTCCCCGGAGGCGCGGGCCGCCTTCGACGTGAAGTCCGAGCCCGACGCGATCAAGGACGAATACGGCCGCAACCAGGCCGGCCAACGGATGCTGCTGGCGCGGCGACTCGTCGAGGCCGGGGTGCGGTTCGTCACGCTCTCCTACGGCGGCTGGGACATGCACGCGAAGATCCGCGACGGCATCACGACCACGCTGCCGCCGTTCGACCAGGCGTTCGCGGCGCTCGTCACCGACCTCGAGCGGCGGGGCATGCTCGCCTCGACGCTCGTGGTCGTGTCGAGCGAGTTCGGCCGGACGCCGCGGATCAACGCCGACGCGGGCCGTGACCACTGGCCCAAGGTGTTCAGCGTCGTGCTCGCCGGGGGGGGCGTGAAGGCCGGGCACGTCCACGGCGCCTCCGACGCGATCGCCGCGGAGCCGCACGATGCCCCCGTCTCGGTCGAGGACTTCGCCACCACCGTCTACCACTGCCTGGGCATCGCCGCGGAAAAGGAGTTGATGTCCCCGGGCAACCGGCCGATCGAGATCGTCGACGGCGGCACCGTGCGGAAGGAACTGCTCGCCTGATGCGGCGGCCCGCGCGGCCGCCGCCCTCGCCATGCGCTGCGCCCGCCTCATCGCCGTCGCCCTCGCCTGCAGCGCCGCGCCCGCGACGGGGGGCCCGACGATCGGCCGCATCGAGCCGGCCGGCGCGCCGGCCGGCGCGGAGGTCGAGATCCGCCTCGTCGGCGGCGACCTCGGCGACCCGCAGGAACTGTTCTTCGAGGAGGGACGGATCGCCGTCGCGGCGCTCGCCGGCGTGGACGACAAGACGGTGAAGGCCACGCTCCGCGTGCCCGCCGACTGCCCGCCGGGTCCGCACCGCCTCCGCGTCCGCACCCGCCACGGGCTGTCGGAGCTGCGCACGTTCCGCGTCGGGGGCTTCGCGCAGGTGGCCGAGATCGAGCCCAACGACGCGGCCGCGGCCGCGCAGCCCCTCGAGCCCGGCCGCACGGTGGCGGGTGTCGTCAAGGGGGAGGACGTGGACTGCTTCCGCGTGCACCTCGCCGCCGGGCAGCGGATCGCGGCCGCGGTGGACGCGATGCGGCTCGACCAGGAGATGTTCGATCCGCACCTCGAGCTCGTGGACTCCCGCGGCTTCGTCGTGGCCGCGTGCGACGATCATCCGCTCCTCGGGTCCGACGCCATGCTCGCGGCCACGGCGCCCGAGGCGGGCGACTACGTGATCCGCCTCCGCGAGAGCGCCTACGGCGGCGGCGACGGCTGCGTCTATCTCCTCCACGTCGGCGACTTCCCGATCGCCTCGCTCGCCTGGCCCCCGGTCGGGGCGCCCGGCGCCACGCTCGACGTCGAGTGGCTCGGCGACCCGGCGGGCCCGTTCCGGCAACAGGTCCGCCTGCCCGACACGGTGCCGGTGGGCGGTGTGGCCGAGGTGCTGCCCTGCCGCGACGGCCGCACGGCGCCCGGCGCCGTTCCCGTGCGGGTCTCGGCGCTCGCCGCCGCCACGGAGTCCGAGCCGAACGACGAGCCTGCGAAGGCGACGCCCGCGACCGCGCCGACCGGCTGCCTCGGCCGCCTGGAGAAGCCCGAGGACGTGGATTGGTTCCGGATCGCGGCGCCCCGGGGCACGAACTGGCACGTGCGCGGCTGGGGGCGGCGTGTCGGCGCGCCGATCGACCTCGTGATCAACGTCCATCGCGACGACGAGAAGCGGGAGCGGATCACCGGCAACGACGACGCGGAGGGCCCGGACGCGGTGGCCCGCGTGACCGTGCCGGACCAGGGCTCGTTCCTCGTCCGCGTGACGGACCACCTGCGGCGCGGCGGCCCCGACTTCGTCTACTGGGTGGAGCTCGTGCCGGCCGAGCCGGCCGTCACCGTGTCCGTCCCGCCCGGCCGCTCGAACTCGCAGGAGCGGCTCGTGGCCGTCGTGCCGCGCGGCAACCGCACGGCGCTCCTCCTCAATGCCGCGCGATCCGACTGCGACCGGCCCGCGACCCTGGCGTGCGCGGGCCTGCCCGCCGGCGTGACGGCGGCCGCGGCACCGCTGCCGCCGAACGCGCCGGCCGCCCCGATGGTGTTCGAGGCGGCGGCCGACGCCCCACCCACGACCGCGCTCACGGCGGTCGACGTCCGCACGGCCGACGATGGCCACACCCTCGGCGGCCTGCGGCAGACGACGGAGCTCGTGGTGGGCCAGCCGAACAACGCCACCTACCGCACGTCGGTGAGCGATCGGCTGCCGGTCGCGGTCGTCGAGCCGGCGTCGATCCGGATCACGGTCGACCCCCCCGCGGTGCCGCTCGTGCGCCGGGGCTCGCTCGAGCTGCGCGTCCGCGTCGAGCGGCTCGACGGCTTCGAGGGTCGCGTGCGGCTCTGGTTCCCGTTCAAGCCGCCGGGGATCAGCACCCCGTCCAGCGTGGACATCCCCGAGGACAAGTCGGAGGCCGCATACCTGCTCAACGCCAACGCCGACGCGGCCCTGGGGACCTGGCCCGTGGTCGTGACGGCGATGGCCAAGCCCAAGGGTGCCAAGGACCGCGACGACGTCGCGCCCCTGGTCTCGAGCGCCCTCGTGCCGCTCGAGGTCGCGGAGCCGCTCGTGCAGCTGGCGGCGGACAAGGTGGCGGTCGAGCAGGGGCACGAGGTGGCGATGGTGTGGAAGGTGACGAAGCCGGGCGAGTTCGTCGGCGCGGCGAAGGCGCGGCTGCTCGGCCTGCCCGCCAAGACCGAGGCGCCGGAGCTCGACCTCGAGCCGGGCGCCACGGAGGTGAGCTTTCCGCTGCAGGTCGGCAGCGACGCCCCGCCCGGCCAGCACCCGAACGTGTTCTGCGAGCTGCGGGTGCCGCGCGGCGACGCGTGGATCGTCCACCAGATGCCCCCGACGCAGCTGCGCATCGACATCCCGCTGCCCGCCGAACAGCCGGCGCCGGAGACGAAGCCCGATGCGCCGTAGCGCCTCCAGCACGACCGTGGGACGGCGACACCCGACTCGTCGCCTCTGCGTCCGGGGGAGAAATCCTGCGCGTCTTCTCCCTCTCCCTCTCCCTCTGGGAGAGGGATGGGGTGAGGGTGCCTCGGCGACCAGCCACCGCGCCCCGGCACCCTCACCCGGCCTGCGGCCGGCCTCTCCCAGAGGGAGAGGCGGAAGGCACGTGCCGTGCTCCCTTTTCATCCGGCAGAGGGCCGGGGTGAGAGTGCCTGTGGCCTGCTTGTGCTTTGCGTTGCTCGTCTCACTGGCGGCGCACGCCGACGCCGACGATGCCTTCGTCACCATCGAGGCCTACCCGCCGCGGGTGCGGCTCGACTCGTCGCGCGACCGGCAGCGGATCGTCGTCCAGGCGAAGCACGCCGACGGCCGCGCGGTGGACGTGTCGGCCGTCGCGGAGATCTCGCTCTCCGACGGCGGGCTCGCGGCGCTCGACCGGATGGACGGCAGGCCCGCGATCCTGCGGCCGCTGGCCGACGGAGAAGGCACGATCCACGTGACCGTGAACGGCCTGGCCCGGGAGATCCCGCTCGCGGTCGCGTCGGCCGCGTCGCCGGCGCCGCTGTCGTTCCGGCTCGACGTGATGCCCGTCTTCGCCCGGGCGGGCTGCAACATGGGGAGCTGCCACGGCGCGGCCCGCGGCAAGGACGGGTTCCGCCTGTCGCTGTTCGGCTTCGACCCCGCGGGCGACTACCAGCGCATCACCCGCGAGCTGCCCGGCCGCCGGATCGATCTCGCGAGCCCGCGCGAGAGCCTGCTGTTCCTCAAGGCCACCGGGCAGGTGCAGCACACGGGGGGCAAGCGGTTCGAGCCCGACAGCGAACTGGCGCACACGCTCGTCCGCTGGATCGAGGCCGGAACGCCGGACGACCCCGGTCCCGACCCGGCCGCGTCGGGGCCCGCGCTCGGGGCCCTCGACCTCTACCCGCCCGCCGCGCTCCTCGAGGGGGAGGGCGGGCGGCAGCACCTCGTGGCCGTGGTGCGGTTCGCCGACGGCACCGACCGTGACGTCACCGACCTCGCCTGGTACGCGTCGAACAACGACCGCTCGGCCAGGGTGTCGCCCGATGGTGCCGTGACGAGCGGCGCGCGGGGCGAGGCCTTCGTGATGGCCCGCTACGCGACGATCACCGTGGGCGTGCCCCTGATCACGATCCCCCGCGACCTCGTGTTCTCGGCCGCGCCGGAGCCGCCGCTCGCCGGTGGCACCGAGGGCGCGCGGGTGATCGACGACCTCGTCGGCGCGAAGCTCGCGGCCCTGCGGATCGCCCCGTCGCCCGTCTGCGACGACGAGACGTTCCTGCGGCGCGTGAGCCTCGACCTCGTGGGGCTGCTGCCGACGCCCGACGAGCGGGCCCGGTTCCTGGCCGACGCGGCCCGCGACCAGCGGGCCCGGGTCGTGGACGAGCTCATGGCCCGCAAGGAGTTCACGGAGATCTGGGTGATGAAGTGGGCGGAGATCCTCCAGATCCGCTCGCAGGGCAACGAGGTGAGCCCCAAGGGCGCGATCCTCTACCACCAGTGGCTCGACCGCCGCATCGCCGCCAACGAGCCGGTGGACCGCATGGTCCGCGACCTGCTCACGGCGACCGGCGGCACGTTCGACAACCCGCCCACGAACTACTTCCAGCTCGAACGCAACACGCTCAAGCTCACCGAGAACGTCGCCCAGGCCTTCCTCGGGATGCGGGTCCAGTGCGCCCAGTGCCACAACCACCCGTTCGACCGCTGGACGATGGACGACTACTACGGCTTCGCCGCCTTCTTCGCCCAGATCGGCCGCAAGCGCGGCGCCGACCCCCGGGAGACGATCGTCTTCGACTCGGGCGGGGGCGAGGTGAACCACCCTGTGACCGGCAAGCCGGCGCCGCCGAAGTTCCTGGGGGGCGCGGCGCCCAAGGTGGCCAACCGCGACCGGCGCGAGGCGCTCGCGGCGTGGATCACGTCGCCCGACAACCCGTTCTTCGCGCGGCACGTCGCGAACGTCGCCTGGACCCACTTCCTCGGCCGCGGCATCGTCCACGAGCCCGACGACGCCCGCGTCAGCAACCCGCCGGTCAACGCCCCGCTGCTCGACGAGCTCGGCCGCCGGTTCGCCGCCTCGGGCTGGGACTTCCGCGCCCTGGTCCGCGACATCGTCACGTCGCGGACCTACCAGCGGTCCTGCGAGCCGAACGACTCGAACCGTCTCGACGAGACGAACTTCTCCCAAGCGCTCGTGCGTCGGCAGCGGGCCGAGGTGCTCCTCGACGTGATCGCCGAGGTGACAGGCACGAAGAACAAGTTCCCCGGCCTGCCGCTCGGGGCCCGGGCCGTGCAGGTGGCCGACGGCCGGACGACCACCTACTTCCTCACGACCTTCGGCCGCGCCACCCGCGAGGACGTCTGCAGCTGCGCGGTGAAGATGGACCCCAGCCTCTCGCAGGCCCTCCACCTGCTCAACGGCGACGCGGCGAACGACCGCATCCGGCAGGGCGGCCTCGTCGGGCGCCGGCTCGAGGAGGGCAGGACGCCCACCGAGATCATCGACGAGCTCTTCGTCCGCTGCGACTGCCGGATGCCGACCGAGCGGGAGCGGATCGAGACCCTCGCCGCGGTGCTCGACGCCCCCGACCGCAAGCAGGCCCTCGAGGACGTCTTCTGGGCGCTCTTGAACTCGGCCGAGTTCATCTTCAATCACTGATACCAGTACCGGCGAGAACGTACTCGAGTTCGATTGGCGATGGCACACCCCCCAGGAACCTGATCGTGATGAGGTGGGGCATGAACTCGACACGAGGTCGCGCCGTCCCCCTCTCCCTCTGGGAGAGGGCCGGGGTGAGGGTGCCTCCGCAGCGTCACCACGGCACCCTCACCCGGCCTCCGGCCACCCTCTCCCCGAGGGAGAGGGTTCGTGATGTGCTCGGCGCGCCATCGGCCCCACACCGGCGGAGACGCGTGCAAACCATGGGGGTGTTCGCGGTCACCTGTCTCACGGCCGTCGCCCCGGCCGCCGAGCCGCCGACGTTCGAGGGGCAGGTGGCGCCGATCTTCCGCGAGAAGTGCTGCGGCTGCCACAACGCCGACAAGAAGAAGGGCGGGCTCGACCTCACGAGCCATGGCCAGGCCATGGCGGGCGGCAGTTCCGGCGCGGTGCTCGCGCCGGGCGATCCCGACGGCTCGTACCTCTGGCTGCTCGTGAGCCACGCCTCCGAGCCGAAGATGCCGCCCGAGTCCGACAAACTGCCCGCCGAATCACTCGACGTCATCCGCCGCTGGATCGCCGCCGGCGCGATCGAGAAGGCCGGGGGGCAGCCCGTGAAGCCGAAGGTGTCGGCCATCGCCGTCGCCCCGGGCGCCGTCGCGGCGCCGGAGGGCCCGCCGGTCGCGCCGCCGCGGCTGCCGCTCGAGGTCGTGACGACGGGGCCGCGGCCGACGACGATCACGGCGCTCGCCGCCTCGCCCCACGGCACGGTGGTGGCCGTCGGCGGCCGCCGGCAGGTGCTGCTCCATGATCCGGGCACGCTCGAACTCACCGGCGTCCTCCCGTGGCCCGAGGGCGTCGTCCGCGTGCTGCGGTTCACGCGCGACGGCACGCTCCTGCTCGCGGCCGGGGGCGAGGGGGCGAAGAGCGGCCGCGTGGTCGTATGGGACGTCGCCGGCGCGACGCGCGTCGTGGAGGTGGGCGAGGAGTACGACGAGGTGCTCGCGGCCGATCTCGCGCCCGACCGGCGGCTCGTGGCCCTCGGCGGGCCGGCGAAGGTCGTGCGCCTGCTCGCGACGGCCGACGGCACGGTCGCGGGACAGATGACGCGGCACACCGACTGGATCACGGCCGTCGCCTTTTCTCCCGACGGGCGGGTCCTGGCGTCGGGCGACCGCGCGGGCAACCTGTTCCTCACCGAGCCCCGCGGTGTCCGCGACGCCGGCGCGCTCAAGGGACACGGCGGCCCGATCACGGCCGTCTCGTGGCGGCCCGACGGCGCGGTGCTCGCGAGCGCCTCGGGCGACGGCTCGGTCCGGCTCTGGGACCCGAAGCAGGCCACGCAGGTGAAGACCTGGCAGGCCCACGGCGGCGGGGTCGAGTCGCTCGCGTGGCTCGCCGACGGCCGGCTCGTGACGACCGGCCGCGACGCCCGCGCGAAGCTCTGGAAGGTCGATGGGGGTCTCGAGCGCGAGCTGCCGCCGCTCTCCGACATCGGCACCCGGGTGACCGTGACGGCCGACGGCGGTCGCATCCTCGTCGGCGATTGGAGCGGCGCCGTGACCGCCTACGCGACCGCCGACGGCGCGAAGGTCGGCGGGCTCGACCCGAACCCGCCGCGACTCGGGGTGCGCGTCGAGCGGGCCGAGCAGGCCCGCTCCGAGGTCGCCGCCGCCGGCCGCGGGGCCGCCGAGAAGGCCCGCGTCGCGGCCGAGGCGCTCGCGGCCGCCGAGTCGCAGATGGCCGCGGCCCGCAAGGCGCTGGACGAGGCCACTGCCGAACTCGACACCGCCCAGGCCCGCGAGGCCGAGGCGACGAAGGCCGTCGAGCGCTGGAAGGCGGAACTCGAGTTCGCGAAGCCGCGGGCCCGGTAGCCGGAGTCCTGCGGCTACCGGTTCGTCATGTCGCACGACACGGCGCCGGCGGCGGGGACATAGCACGCCCGCGCGTAGTCCATCACCATGCGGTGGGCGCTGAACCGCCAGGCGAGCGTCGCGATCGAGTTCATCATCATGCGGATCCACTTCCGCGGCAGGCCGTCGCCGTCACGCTCGTAGAACAGCGGGATGACCTCCTGGGCGAGCACCTGGTAGAGCGCCTCGCCGTCGCGGCGGTCGGTGATCCCGGCGTCGAAGTGGGTCTCGCCGCGGCCGATGGCGAAGCCGTTGTGGCCGTCGAACGCCTCGGCCCACCAGCCGTCGAGGATCGAGCAGTTGAGGCCGCCGTTGAGCACCACCTTCTGGCCGCTCGTGCCCGAGGCCTCCAGCGGCCGCCGCGGGTTGTTGAGCCACACGTCCACGCCCTGGATGAGGTGCCGGCAGACGTTGATGTCGTAGTCCTCGACGAACACCACGCGGCCGGCGAACCGCGGATCGTTGCGCAGGTTGGCGATCTTGCGGATCAGCGCCTTCCCGGGCTCGTCGGCGGGATGCGCCTTGCCGGCGAAGATGATCTGGATCGGCCGGTCGCGGTCGCTGATGAGCGCGTGGAGCCGGTCGAGGTCGGCGAGCAGCAGGTCGGCCCGCTTGTAGGTGGCGAAGCGCCGGGCGAAGCCGATCGTGAGGATGTTGGGGTCGAGCACCGAACGAGCCATCTCCACCGCCTCGTCGCACTCGCCGCGGCGGCGGCACTGGCGGGCCAGCCGGCGACGCACGAACTGCAGCAGCAGGTTCTTGAGCGCGTAGTGCGTCTCCCAGAGCTCGCCCGGGTCGCACTCGTGGATCTTCTGCCAGACGTCGGGCTCGCCCATGCGGCGGAACCAGTTGGCCGGGAAGATGCGGTCGTAGAGCTGGAGCATCTGCCAGGAGAGCCAGCTCGGCACGTGGACGCCGTTGGTGATGTGGCCGATCGGCACCTCCTCCTCGACCCGGTAGGGCCAGAGCGGCTGCCACATCCGCCGGCTCACGTGCCCGTGCAACGCGCTCACCGCGTTGGCGCGCCGCGACATCTTGAGCCCCAGCACCGTCATGCAGAACGGCTCGCCGTGGTTGTGGGGCTCCACGCGGCCGAGGCCCATCAGCTGGTCGTGCGACAGGCCGAGCGCGTCGCGAATCGGTCCGAGGTGCTCCTCCATGAGCCCCGCGTCGAAGCGGTCGTGACCGGCCGGCACGGGCGTGTGCGTGGTGAACACGGTCTGGCGGGCCACGCGGCGGACCGCGTCGTCGAACGGGTAGCCGTCGCGGTCCATCCGCCCGCGGACCGCCTCCAGCGTGGCGAACGCGGAGTGGCCCTCGTTCAGGTGGTAGACGCCCGGCACGATCCCGAGCGCGCGGATCGCCTTCACGCCCCCCACGCCCAGGAGCAGCTCCTGGCGGATCCGCGTGCGGTTGTCGCCGCCATAGAGGCGGCTCGTGAGCTCGCGGTCCTCGGTCGAGTTGCCATCCACGTCGGAGTCGAGCAGGTAGAGGCTCACGCGGCCCACCGCCATCTTCCACACCTTGGCGTGCAGCGGGCCGTTGCGGGTGTCGATCGAGACGAGGATCTGCCGGCCGTCGGCGCCCATGGCCGGCTCGATCGGCAGCGACTCGACCCGCGACTGGAGGTACTCCTCGTGCTGGTAGCCGTCGATGTCGAGCTTCTGGCGGAAGTAGCCCTGGTCGTAGAACAGCCCGACGGCGATCAGGGGGATGCCGAGGCCGCTGGCGCTCTTCACGTGGTCGCCCGCCAGCACGCCGAGGCCGCCGGAGTAGATCGGCACCGACTCGTGGATGCCGAACTCGGCGGAGAAGTAGACCACCGGCTTCGAGCCGAGCACGCCCGCGTGGACGTTGGACCACGTGGACTCGGCGGCGAGGTACTCCTTCATCCGCCGGTAGGCCTGGTTGATCCGGCTGTAGAGCACGAGCTCCGCGGCGCGGGCCTCGAGCCGGTCGGGCGTGAACTCGGCGAGCAGCGCGATCGGGTTGTGGTCGAGCTGCCGCCAGCGGATCGGGTCGAGCTCCCGGAACATGTTCTCGACCTCGGGATGCCAGCTCCACCACAGGTTGCGGGCCAGCGCCATGCACTTGGCGTAGAGGTTCCGCGGCGAGAGCTCGTCGAGCCGCGGCGGCGGCACCGGGCAGGTGAGGGGGGCGGTGCCGTCGGACCAGGTCGACTCGGCCGCCAGAGACTCCTTCCTCCGCCGGAAGGCCTGGTTGATCCGGCTGTACAGCACGAGCTCCGCGGCCCGGGCCTCGAGCCGCTCGGGTGTGAACTCCGCCAACAGCGCGATGGGGT
>JBJTJO010000049.1:0-7828 GCA_046095965.1 Planctomycetaceae bacterium | reverse complement strand
TTCCGCCGGCGAGCGGTCGAAGGCGTTCGTGATCCAGAACGCGGGCGGCTCCATCGCGGAATCGCTCGCGTCGGTGACATCGGTCCAGCCCCACATGTTGCCGTAGAAGCCGCCGGGCCGCACGTGGTTGATCCGGTTCTTTGGGCACCAGAAGCCCTCCTGGTCGGTGACCCAGAACGTGCCATCGTCCTCCACGCAGATGCCGTTGGCGGCGCGGAAACCCGTGGCGAGGATCTCGGTCGTCGCGCCGTCGCGGGAGACCTTGAGGAGCGTGCCGTGGTGCGGCACCGCCGCCGGCTTCCCGTGGCAGCCGCTCTTCGCGTAGTAGACGTTGCCGGCCGCGTCGGTCTCCAGGCCCATCGCGAACTCGTGGAAGTGCTCGGTCACCTGGTGGTCGTCGTTGAACGTGTCGTAGCGGTCGGTCATTCCGTCGCCGTCGAGATCGACGAGTTTCACGATCCGGTCGCGGCAGCCCACGTGGATCGCACCGCCGATCACTTTCACGCCCAGCGGCTGGAACAGGCCCGAGGCGATCCGCCGCCAGGCGACGCGGCCGCTCGGCGCGGCGATCCCGCGCACCGTCCAGACGTCGCCGTCCCACTCGCAGAGCACGGCCTCGTCGGGACCCGTGAAGTCGATCCCGGAGAACCGGACCTGCGCGTTCCAGGGGTTCGGGTCGGGGGGCGTGAACGTGTCCACGGCGAAGGGGCCCGCGTCGGCGCCCGGCGCGATCGCCGTCTCCACGGGCGCGGCCCAGAGCCGCGGGGCGGGCGTCGCCACGAGCGACCGCGGCGGGGCGGGCGGCGACAGTGCCGCGGCATGCGTCGCGAGCCGGGCCGGATCGGCCGCCGCGACGGCCACGGCGAGGTCGAGCGGAGCGTCGCCGGGAGGCACGACGAGATCGACGTGGCCGGCGCGTGACTCGACGCGCGGCTGCCCCGCGGCGATGTCCGCGGTCCGCGGGCCGACGAGCGCGGCGGCCGCCGGTGCCGCGGCCAGACGCACCGTGAGTGGCCCGGGCCGCCTGCCGAGCGAGAACGCCCGGATCATCACCGGCACGGCGGTGCCGGAGACGTCGAGCGGCGGCGCGAGACTCGGCGATTCGAGCACCGTTGTTTCGCCCACGAGGTAGTCGAGCACGACGGCCGACCTGGGATCGCCGGGCGTGCTCCCCCGCGCGGCTGTGTGGTGCAGCGCGCGGAAGCGGCCGCGGTCGCGGGGCAGGGGGCCGTAGGGCTGGCCGTCGCGGCCGCGGGGCCGCGGGTCGGCGAACGAGTCGGCGCCGGGCGCGGCCCAGCCCGGCATCGTCGGCAGCGCCGCCTGCACGTCGCCGGCGACCCGCGGATGTGCCCCGTGCCGCCCGTCGAAGTTGATGCCGGCCCAGTCGATGAACTTCTCGCCCGTCCAGAAGGCGGCGGCCCGCAGCGTGTCGAGCTCGTAGAGGATCCAGGCATGGCCGCGGCTCACGCCGCCGGGGCCCGGGTCGAGCCGCACCGCGAGCCCCTTGCGGGCGACGTTGCCGCCCACCGTGCCCACCTCGAACGTGCCGGCCAGGAATGGCCCGTAGTCGTGCGTCCGCCAGGGCTCGATCATCGAGGGCTCGGGGCCGCGGCCTTTGCCGGCGGGCAGGGCGGCGAGGTAGTCGGGCGTGATCGCGGTGTACCACTGGCGGTTGCGATCCTTGAGATAGGTCTCGCGGATGTAGTGGATCACGTCGTACTTCTGGCTCGGCACCATCCAGCCCTGCGCGATCATGAGGCCGGCGCCGTTGGTGAGCGTGCGGTACATCGCGTGGGGATCGCCGCCAGCCTTGAATGTGCCTTCCGCGAACCGCAGCGCCGTGGGGAGCGAGCCGGGGGCGTCGAGCGTGCCGTGGCAGTTGGCGCAGACGCGGGCGTAGATCGCGCCGCCGCGCTCGAGCGCGGCCTTCGCGCGGGCGGGGTCCTGCCAGTCGGCGATGAAGCCGGCGTGGTCGATGTCGGCCTCGTAGGCGGGGGGTGCCTGCTGGACGAACACGTTGGGATCGGGGGCGAGCTTCACCGCGCGGTCCGGGCCCCCCTCGGCCACCTCGGCCAGGTAGCGGACGAGGTTCACGAACTGCTTCCGGTCGGCGAGCAGGTTCGGCAGCCCGGCGGGCATGAGCGACACCTTCGCCTCCACCCGCTCGTCGATCGCGCTTTGTTGCACGACGGTCTCGCGGCCGCCGGCCGCGGCGTCGCGGAGCACGACCTCCGTGTCGGTCTCCCGGGCGACGATCCCCGAGAGGCTGCGGCCGGCGTCGGTGACGAGCGTGACGCCGCGGTAGGCGGGCCGGATCGAGGCCGAGGGATCGAGGAGCGACTCGATGAGGTGGGCCACGAGCCGCTCCCGCGGCACACCCTCCGGCATGGCGGCGAGGTTCGGGCCCAGCGGCGACTCGCCCGCGCCGGCGACGTGGCACTGCGTGCACGTCAGGTGGCGGGTGTGGAAGAGATTCGACCCCTCCCAGGCGTCGCCCGCATGATCCACCTCGGCGACGAGTGCCGCACGATCCTCGGCCGCGAGCGCGGCCGCGAGCCCGCCGGTTCCCGGGGCGTCGGCCGCGAGTGCCCCGCGGGTCGGGCCGGTCGCGGACCAGAGCATCACGAGGAGCCACCCCCTGACCCCGGGTCGCAGGCAGGCTGAAGCGACGGAGCGTCTCATGGGTCCGATCATACCGTGTCCGCCGGCGGCGGACCGCGGCACACGTCGCGTCCGCTCGAGTCCCCGTCCTTGACGGCGCGGGCGGCGCACGGTGTGATGGTCGTCGCGGGCGCGGTCCCGGGCGGCGGCCCGGTCGCCCGCGTCCTCCCCCTCGACGACCCCCACCATGAGCATCTTTCGCGGCTGCATGCCGGCGCTGATGACGCCGTGCGCCGCCGACGGCACCCCGGACTTCGACGCCCTCGTGGCCACGGCCCGCGACCTCGTCGCCGCCGGCATGTCGGGCGTGATCTACTGCGGCTCGATGGGCGACTGGCCGCTGCTCACCGACGCGCAGCGTCAGGAGGGCGTGGCCCGGCTCGTGAAGGCGGGCGTGCCCGTGATCGTGGGCACCGGCGCGCAGAACCCGCGACTTGCGGCGGCCCACGCGGCCCACGCCCGGCAGGTCGATGCGGCCGGGTTGATGGTGATCCCCCGCGTGCTCTCGCGCGGCACGTCGCCCGCCGCGCAGCGGCACCACTTCGCGGGCATCCTCCGTGCCGCCGCCGGCCTCCCCGCCGTCATCTACAACAGTCCCTACTACGGCTTCGAGACGAAGGCGCCGCTGTTCTTCGACCTGCGGAGCGAGTTCCCGAACCTCGTGGGCTTCAAGGAGTTCGGCGGCGCCGAGTCGCTCACCTACGCCGCCGAGCACATCACGACCGGCCATCCCGACCTCTCGCTCATGGTGGGCGTGGACACGCAGGTGTTTCACGGGATCGTGCGCTGCGGCGCGGTGGGGGCGATCACGGGCGTGGGGAACGCCCTGCCGCGGCAGGTGCTGCGGCTCGTGGAGCTCTGCCTGCAGGCCGCACGGGGGGACGGCGCCGCCCGTCGGCTGGCGGCCGAACTCAACGACGCCCTCGCGGTGCTCTCGAAGTACGACGAGGGGCCCGACCTCGTGCTCTACTACAAGCACCTCATGGTGCTCGAGGGGCGGCCGGAGTTCCGTGGGCACATCAACCCCACCGACGGACTGAGCGCGAGCCAGCAGGCGTTCCTCGAGCAGCAGTGGCGGCAGTTCCGCACCTGGTGGGACGCCTGGCCCGGCAGGGCGTAGCCCGCGCCGGCGCGACGCGACCGAGGCAGCCATGCTCGTCAGCATCTTCAACGACGTGATCGGCCCGGTGATGCGGGGGCCGTCGAGCTCCCACTGCGCCGCCGCGCTGCGGATCGGCCGGCTGGCCCGCGACCTCGTCGGCGGCACGCCCGACGAGGTGCTCGTGGAGTTCGACCGCGCCGGCTCGCTCCCCACGACGCACGCGTCGCAGGGGTCCGACATGGGGCTGTTCGGGGGGCTGTTGGGCTGGGACGCGGCCGACCCGCGGCTGCCGGAGTCGGAGGCCGCGCTGCGGGCCGCCGGCTGCGGCATCCGCTTCGAGACGGTGGACACGGGCGATCCCCATCCCAACACCTACCGGCTCACCGTCAGCCGCGCGGGCGCGCGGCACACCCTGCGGGCCATCTCCACCGGCGGCGGCATGATCGAGGTGCTCGACATCGACGGCTGCGGCCTGTCGCTCCACGGCGACTGCCACGAGACGCTGTTCGTCGTCGCGGGCACCCCGGCGGCGGCCCGCACGGCGGCGGCCGCGGTCGCCGGCCGGATCGAGGCGGCCGCGGGCACGGCAGCCGTGGATGCGGTGGATCTCCTCGACGCGCCGGCCGGGTGCGTGGTGCGGGTACGGTCGCCGGCGCCGCTCGCCGACGCGGCGGTGGCGGCCGCGGGATCGGTGGCGGCCGTTCACCGCCTCGCGCCGGTGTTGCCCGTGCTCACCGGTCGCGACAGCCGCGTGCCCTTCTCGTCGGCCGCGGCCCTGCTCGCCGCCGACGCCGGCCGGGGCATTCCCCTGTGGCGCCACGCCGTGGCTTACGAGATGCAGCGCGGTGGGCTCGCCGAGCGCGACGTGATCGCGCGGATGGTGGAGATCGTGCGGCTCCTGCGGGCATCGATCGCGGCCGGGATCGCGGGCACGTCGTGGGACGACCGCGTGTTGCCCGCGCAGGCTCCGGGCTTCGCGGCCGCCCTCGCCGCGGGCCGGCTCGTGGGGGGCGGGTCGCTCAACCGCATCGTGCTCGCCGTCACCGCGCTCATGGAGGTGAAGAGCTCGATGGGCGTGATCGTGGCGGCACCGACGGCCGGGGCGTGCGCCGCCTTGCCGGGGGCCGTGATCACGCTGGCCGAGGACCTGGGCCTCGACGAGGAGGCGATGGCCCGGGCGCTCCTCGCGGCCGGGCTCGTGGGCGTCTTCATCTGCACGCCCTGGTCGTTCGCGGCCGAGGTGGGGGGCTGCCAGGCCGAGGGGGGCTCGGCGGCCGCGATGGCCGCGGCGGCGATCGTCACGCTCGCCGAGGGCACGCTCGCGCAGGCGCTCGCGGCGGCGGCGCTCGCCATGCAGAGCATGCTCGGCCTGATCTGCGACCCCGTGGCCAACCGGGTCGAGGTGCCGTGCCTCGGCAAGAACGTGATGGCCGCGGCCAACGCGCTGGCCTGTGCCAACATGGCGCTGGCCGGCTTCGACGAGGTGATCCCGTTCGACGAGGTGGTGGCGACGGCGAAGCGGGTCGCCGAGCAGATGCCCCGGGAGCTGCGCTGCACGGCCCTCGGGGGGCTGTCGATCACGCCCACGTCGCTGGCGATCGAGGCCCGGCTCGCGGCGTGCTCCCCCGCCGGCTGCGGTCGCTGCGGCTAGGTTCGGCGCCGGGCCTACTCGTTGACGTAGGTCTCGAGGAACCGGGCCAGGCTGTGGAAGTCGCTGCCGCGCTCCACGTAGCGGACCACCGTCACGAGCGTGTTCGGATCGACGAGTTCCTCGAAGGGGACGTAGTTGAGGTCGAGTTGGCCCGACACGCTCACCATCACCCCGTCGAGACCGCGCTCCGCCAGGGCCCGGTAGCCACCGACGCCGAGCTGGCTGCCGAGCATCACGTCGAAGGCATGGGGCTTCGCGCAGCGGGCCTCGTAGCCGAGCTGCAGGCCCACCACCTTCCGCGACCGGCCGGTCTGCCTCTTGAACTCCTCCGCCACGAGCCTGGCGAACATCCGCCCGAGCTGCACGTCGGAGATCGAGATGTGGCCGTGCTCGTCGCGGGAGATGCCCGCGAGCGACTGGGACGGGAGGTACTCCGCGAGTCCCTCGGCCATCACGATCACGCCGTACTGCTTGCCCTCCTGCTCCTCGCGGACCCGCATCGTCTTCACGATCCGGCCCACGACCTCGTCGATGTTCATCACCGGCTTGATCGTGGTGCGCCCCTCGGCGTCGGTGACGGTCTCCTCGCCGCGGAACTTGCCGAAGATGTCCTCCACGCTGATCACGAGGCTCGCCTCGCCCGAGATCGCCGCGCCGTACGAGAGCCAGCCGGCGCTGCGCCCCATCGTCTCGCAGAGGAAGTAGGCCCGGGCCGCCTCGGCGTCGTAGAGCAGGTTGCGGATCTCGCCGGCGAGCGTGTCCACCGCCGTGAAGTAGCCGAACGTGAAGTCGATCCCCATGTAGTCGTTGTCGATCGTCTTGGGCAGGTGGACGACCGGGATCCGCTTCGACCCCCCGGGGAGGCGATCCTGGTAGAGCTTGAACTTGTTGGCCGTCTTGAGCGTGTCGTCGCCGCCGATCGAGATCAGGGCCTCGACGCCGAGCGAGCGGAGCCCCTCGTAGACGTTCTTGAGCGGCTGCACCCGCTGCGCGTCGTCGAGATGGGCCGGGGACGAGACGTGCTTGCCGGGGTTCGTGCGGGCCGTGCCGAGCATGATCCCCTGGGCGCTCCGCGTGCGCTTGAGGAAGTCGGGCGTGATGCGGACGTAGTCCCGCCCCTCGGCGAGCGGCCGGGCCGGCGAGAACTCCGCGAGCGACGAATAGCCGTGCTTCATGCCGAGCACCTCGGTGCCCTCGCGCATGAACGACATGGCGGCCGTGGAGATCACGGCGTTGGCCCCCGGGGCGGGGCCGCCGGCGAAGAGGATGGCGACGCGGCGGAAGTGGTGGATGGCCTTCGGGGGGCGGGAGAGCGACTCGGACATCGGGTTCCTTCGGGGCGGGACGTTCAGCCGGCGAGCATCCGTTCCACGAACGTCGTATCGACCTGGGCGTCGTGGAAGGCGGAGTTGGAGAGCACCTCGAGGTGCAGGGGGACGGTGGTCTTGATGCCCTCGACGCGGAGCTCCTTGAGGGCGCGGATCATCGTGTCGATCGCGTCCTTGCGGGTGGGCTGGTGGACGATCAGCTTGCCGACGAGCGAGTCGTAGTGGGGCGGCACGACGTAGCCGGTCGTGGCGTGGGAGTCCCAGCGGACGCCGAAGCCGCCCGGGGCGATGATCCGCTCGATGCGGCCGGGGTTGGGGCGGAAGTTGTGGGCGGGGTCCTCGGCGTTGATCCGGCACTCGATCGCGTGCCCGCGGGGCACGATCCGTTCCTGCACGAGGTCGAGCTTCTCGCCCGCCGCCACGCGGATCTGCGCCTTGAGGAGGTCGATGCCCGTCACCATCTCGCTCACGGGGTGCTCGACCTGGATCCGGGCGTTCACCTCGATGAAATAAAAGTTGTCCTGCTGGTCCACGATGAACTCGACCGTGCCGGCCGAGTAGTAGCCGGCGGCCTTGGCGAGCCGGACCGCGGCCTCGGCCATCTTCAGCCGCGTGGCCTGCGGGAGCCGGGGCGAGGGGCTCTCCTCGATGAGCTTCTGGTGCCGCCGTTGCGTCGAGCAGTCGCGTTCCCAGAGGTGGAACACGTTGCCGTGCTGGTCGCCGAGGATCTGGATCTCGACGTGCCGCGGCCGCCATCGCCTCGCGGGTCGCCTGGGGGAGCCGGGGCGACGGGCTCTCCTCGATCAGCTTCTGGTGCCGCCGCTGGGTCGAGCAGTCGCGCTCCCAGAGGTGAAACACCTGGCCGTGGGTGTCGGCCAGGATCTGGATCTCCACGTGCCGCGGCCGTTCGATGTATTTCTCGATGTAGATGCCGGGGTTGCCGAAGGCCGCCTGGGCCTCGGCCGAAGCCTGCTGCCAGGCGCTCGCGAGGGCGAGGTCGTTGGCCGCCACCCGCATCCCCTTGCCGCCGCCGCCGGCCGTCGCCTTGAGCAGGACTGGAAAGCCGATCTTCCGGGCGACCTCGAG
>JBJTJO010000048.1:0-20316 GCA_046095965.1 Planctomycetaceae bacterium | reverse complement strand
CACCGGCACCTTGCCGTCGGGTTGGACGGCGCTCTCCTCCACCGAGACCCAAGCCTACGGCGGTGCTTGGGGCACCGGCAGCGCGGGCGGATTCCGCGGGGTGGACACCAACACAGGCGCTGTGCTCGGCTACCAGCATACGAGCACGAGTGGCACGCTCACTGTCACCGCGCGGGTCGTCAACAATACGGCGGCGCCGATCAACACTCTCTATGTTCGTTACCAGGGACGGGTGGCCCGGGCCGAGAACAGCCAGCGGCCGCCCGCCTTGCTGGCGTCGAGCCGCTCCTGGAGGTGGGCCCAGGAATCGACCGCCTCCCACTCGAGCTCGTCCCAGTAGTCGAGGCCGGCCCGCCGCAGGTAGTAGTCGTCGAGGCTGAAGCCCAGCGGCCGCACGAGCCACATCTTCGCCGCAATCGCGACGCAGGTCCGCCCCACGTTGCCGGCATTCGGCGGGATTTCCGGCTCGTGGAGGACGATATGGAGAACGGGGTCGTAACGCATCGGTTCGCCGGGCGGTGGCGGTCTGCTATCGTTTTGGTGACAGACTTTCAAAGACAGTCTGACGCGAGGAGGTGACGTGGTCGAGTTGCAGCGGAATCCGACGCGGGCGGTGCGGATCGGGAGCATCACGATCGGCGCGGGGAATCCCATCGCGGCGCAGAGCATGACGGCCACGCACACGCAGGACGTGGCTGCCACGATCGACCAGGCCAACGCCCTGCACGCCGCCGGGGCGGGCGTCGTCCGCATCGCCGTGGACTCGAAGAAGGACGCCGCGGCCCTGCCGGCGATCCGCGCGGGCACGCCGGCCAATCTCGCGATCGACCTCCAGGAAAACTACCGCCTGGCCCTCGACGTGGCCCCGCACGTGGACAAGCTCCGCTACAACCCCGGCCACCTCTACCACCACGAGCCGACGAAGCCCTGGCAGGAGAAGGTGAGGTTCATCGCGGGCGTGGCCGCCGACCACGACTGCGCCCTGCGGGTGGGCGTGAACTGCGGTAGCGTCGATCCGGCCAAGAAGGAGCAGTTCGACCCCGAGGACTCGATCGGGCCGATGCTCGCGAGCGCCCTCGAGCACTGCGCGCTGCTCGACTCGATCGGCTTCACGCGATATGCCGTGTCGCTCAAGGACTCCGACCCGCGGAAGGTGATCGACGTCAACCGGCGGTTCGCGGCGGAGCGGCCCGACGTGCCGCTGCACCTCGGCGTCACCGAGGCGGGCATGCCGCCCGACGGCATCATCAAGACGCGGATCGCCTTCGAGCAGCTCATCTCGCGGGGCATCGGCGACACCGTGCGCGTGTCGCTCACCGTCTCCAACGCCGACAAGCCGCAGGAGATCGCCGCGGCCAACCAGATCCTGGCCGACATCGCGGCCGGCCGCGTGCGGAGCGTGGTGGACTACGGCCTCGCGTCGCTCAACATCATCTCCTGCCCGAGCTGCTCGCGGGTGGAGAACGAGGCCTTCATCGATCTCGCCCGGCAGGTCAAGGAGATGACGGCCTACGCGCAGGCCCACGCCATCACGATCGCCGTGATGGGCTGCCGCGTGAACGGGCCGGGCGAGACCGACGACGCCGACCTCGGCCTGTGGTGCGGGCCGACCCACGTGAACCTCAAGAAGAAGAGCGTCGAGCTCGGCGCCTTCCCCTACGACGAGATCCTGCCGCGGCTCCGGGCGGAGCTCGACAGCCTGATCGCGGGGCGGGCATGAGCGGCCTGCCGATCGTCGCCGGTGACGGCGGGGCGTGCGGCGCGGGGGCGTCGGTGATGCCCGCCGCGCTGCCGGTCGATCCCGCCACCTGCCGCGGCACGTTCTCGATGGTGAGCCTCGGCTGCCCGAAGAACCTCGTGGACAGCGAGCGGATGCTCGGCCTCCTGCGGCAGGACGGCTGGCAGCTCGTGGCCGAGCCCCGCGGGGCCGACCTCGTGATCGTCAACACCTGCGCCTTCATCGACGCCTCGCGGCAGGAGTCGTACGGGGCGATCCGCGAGATGCTCGACCTCAAGGCCCAGGGCGAGACCCGCGGCGTGATCGTGGCCGGCTGCCTGGCCGAGCGGCAGAAGGAGTCGCTCCTCGATGAACTGCCGGGTGTCGATGCCGTGATCGGCGTCTTCTCCCGCGAAGAGGTGGCGAAGGCCGCCGAGCGGCTCGTGGGCGGTCTCGGCGACCAGCGGAGCGTGTTCCGCCCCGCGCCCGCCCGGGCCCTCGACGACTCGGGACGCCTGCGGGTCACGCCGCGGCACATGGCCTACCTCAAGATCTCGGAAGGCTGCGACCGGACCTGCACGTTCTGCGCGATCCCGCGGATGCGCGGCAAGCACGCCACGAAGCCGATCGAGGAGGTCGTCCGCGAGGCCCGTGAGCTTGCCGCCGACGGCGTGAAGGAGCTCGTGATCGTCGCGCAGGACACGACGTATTACGGAATGGACCTCTACGGCGAGCCGCGGCTCGTGGAACTGCTCGCCGAGCTCGAGCAGGTCGAGGGCATCGAGTGGATCCGGCTCATGTGCCTCTACCCGCTCCACTTCACCGACCGGCTCATCGACGCGAGCGCGTCGTGCGGCAGGATCCTGCCGTACCTCGACATGCCGCTCCCGCACGCGAGCGCCCCGGTGCTCCAGCGGATGCAGCGCCGCGTGAACCGGGCCGCCACCGAGGAGCTGCTCGACAAGCTCCGCGGCCGGATTTCGGACCTCGTGCTGCGGACGACCTTTATCACCGGCTTCCCCGGCGAGACCGACGCGCAGTTCGCGGAGATGGTGGACTTCGTCCGCCGCTGGCGGTTCGAGCGGGTGGGCGTGTTCACGTATTCGCTCGAGCCCGACACGCCGGCCGCCCGGCTCGACGGCCACCTCCCCGAGGAGGTGAAGGCGGCCCGCCGCGACGAGCTCATGCGGGTGCAGCAGGGGATCGCCCACGAGCATGCCCGGCGCCAGGTGGGCCGCACGCTCGACGTGATCGTGGATCGCCGCAGCGAGGAGCGGCCCGACGTGTGGATCGCGCGGACGAAGGCCGACGCCCCCGACATCGACTGCGTGGCCTGGGTGACCGCACCGGGCAGCGAAACCGGCCGGCCGCTCGCGGGTCGGATCATTCCGGTCGAGGTCGTGGCGGCCGCCGGCTACGACGTCGCCGCCGTACCGGTGGAGGCCTGACGCGTGGCGTCCGATCGCGTTCTGACCGTGCCGAACGGGCTGTCGCTCGCGCGGCTCGTGCTGGCGATCGTGCTGTTCGCCGCGATCGAGCGATCGGCCTCCGCCGCCTTCTGGCTGTTCGTCGTGGCGGCCTCCACCGATTGGGTGGACGGCTGGTGGGCCCGGCGGTTCGGCCAGGTGAGCCGGCTGGGCCGGATCTTCGATCCGCTCGTGGACAAGGTGATCATCTGCGGCGCGTGGGTGCTGCTGGCGGCCCGCGACGGGACGTCGGCGATCGCCCCCTGGATGGCGGTGGTGGTCGTCGTGCGGGAACTCGTCGTCACGGCCATTCGGGCCGAGATGGAACGGAGCGGGCGGGATTTCTCGGCGGCCCTGTCGGGAAAACTCAAGATGGTGCTGCAGTGCGTTGCGGTGGCGCTCGAACTGGCGGTCCGGGCCTGGCCCGGCTGGTCGCCCGGCGGCATCGACCTCTGGGCGGCGGCGGCGTGGACGGCGTGGGCTGCGGTGATCGCCACCGTCTGGTCGGGCGTCGAATACCTCGTCGCGGCCCGCGTGCTCGTCGCGCCCGGCGGCGCGGGGCCGCATGCACGGTGACCGCATGGTGGGCATGCAGGCCGCCGGCACGGGGGACGCGGTGCTCGGGGAGCCGGCGCTGACGGGCCCGGTCCTCGTCGGCCTCGTGGTCGCCTGCGCGGCGAGCGTCGCGGTGGCCGCACGGATCGTCGGACGGCTGCGGCGCGGGCTGCCGGCGGTCGAGCCGTGGCCGCATCCGCCGGCGACGTGGGGCGGCGGCGACGTGGCCATGATCGTGCTCGTCTACCTGGCGCTGGTGGCCGCCGCCGGGTTGTTTCTCGACGAGCGCTCGTCGCTGCGCGTGCAGCTGGCGGCGGACGTCGTGACGCGGACGGCGGCCATGCTCGCGGGGATCGCGCTCCTGCGGTCGGGCGGGGCCTCGTGGGCCGCGCTCGGGTTCGGCGGCGGACGCTGGCACGAGAACCTCCGGCTCGCCGTCGGCGGACTTGCGCTCGTGCTTGCGCCGCTCTTGGGGATCGCGGCGTTCCTCGACAGGATCGTGCCCTACGAGCACCGGATCATCGACTTTCTGTCCCAGGGCCGCGACCCGGTGGGCGTCGGGCTCGTGGTGCTCGCCGCGGTGGTCGTCGCGCCGCTCGCCGAGGAGTTCTTCTTCCGGCGCGTGCTGCAGGGGTGGCTCGAGGTGCGCCTGCCCGAGGGGGACGGTGCGGCCGCGGTGGGGCTGTCCGCGGCCGCGTTCGCGGCGGCCCACGCGGGCCAGGGGCTGGCGCCCGTGCCGCTGTTCCTGCTCGGGATCGTGCTCGGGGTCGTCGCGCACCGGACCGGCACGCTCGCGCCCTGCGTGCTGCTGCACTCGCTCTTCAACGCCGTGAGCGTGGGCCTGATCCTCGCCGCCCCGGCCCAAGCCGCGGCCGGGGGTGCCTGAGGGCCTGCGGGGCCTTGGCCCGCCCGCGCGGTCGGGAACCGGCCTTGGCCGGGGCGGGGCCGCCCGGCACAATCCGCCGGGTCGGTGCCCAGACCCCCGGACTTTTTTCCGCCGTGTCCCCTCGCCCGCTCGCCACGCGCGTCGCCGACGTCGCCACGTACGCGGCGGTGCGCGTCGTGATCTGCGTCGTCCAGTCGCTCCCGCGGTCGGCGTGCGAGCGCTGGGCCCGGTGGCTCTCGGGCGTGCTCGCCCACCGGCTCGCCATCCGGCGCGACGTGGTCCGCGACAACCTCGCGATCGCGTTCCCCGACGCGTCGCCCGAGGCCCGCCGCGAGATGGCCCGCGGCATGTGGGAACACCTGCTGCTCATGATCGTGGAGATCGCGCACGCCAACCGCGTCATCCATCGGACGACGTGGCGGCGGACCCTGAGGATCCACGGCATGGAGGAGGTCGTGCGGACGCTCTGGCTCGAGCGGCCGAAGGTGCTGCTCTCGGGCCACTACGGGAACTTCGAGTTCGCGGCCTACCTGTTCGGGGTCTTCGGCTTTCGGACCTTCTCGGTGGCGCGCGAACTCGACAACCCGCTGCTCGACCGGTTCGTGACGCGGTTCCGCGAGTCGCGGGGCCAGGTCATGCTGCCGAAGAAGGGGAGCGCCCCCGACGTGGCCCTCGTGCTCGAATCGAACGGATCGATCGGCCTCCTCGGCGACCAGGCCGCGGGGCCCCGCGGGTGCCGCGTCGAGTTCTTCGGCCGGCCGGTGACCATGCACAAGGCGATCGGCGTGTTCGCCCTCTCGGCATGGGCCCCGGTGGTGGTCTGCATGGCCACCCGCCGCGGCCGCCTGTTCGACTACGACCTGCGGCTCGAGGGCCTGATCGATCCCGCGGCGGGCGGCCCCGAGACCGCCGACATCCAGGCGTTGTCGCAGTGGTACACGGGCCTTCTCGAGCGGACGATCCGCCGCGAGCCCGCCCAGTACTGGTGGGTGCACCGCCGGTGGCGGGACGGTCTGCGACCGGCTACAGTTGCCCGATCGGCCGCCTGACCGACGCGGGCCGCCGGGCCCGCCCCGAGGCGCGGCGTGGGCACCGCATGATCACGTTCCGCTGCTTCCGCAACGACGACCCGCCGCGGCTCGCGGAAATCTGGCGCACAGCCGACCTCGGTCCCGGCGCGATGCAGCCGATGACCGTGGCCCACCTCGAGGGCTGCGTGTTCTCCAAGCCCTACTTCGAGCGCGAGGGGCTGGTTCTCGCCTTCGACGGCCAGCAGGCGGTCGGCTTCGCCCATGCCGCCTTCGGGCCGAGCCGCGACCGGGGGGCGATCGACACCGCCACCGGCACGACGCTCCTCGTCGTCGTCGTGCCCCACGAGCGCGAGGCCGAGGTGGCGGCCGGACTCATCACGCGCTGCGAGGACTACCTCCGCCGTCGCGGCGCCCGCACCATTCTCGGCGGCGGCTCGGCGGAGATGACCGGCTTCTACCTGGGGCTCTACGGCGGCGCCGACATTCCCGGAATCCTCGACTCGTCGGTCGGCATGCAGCGGGCATTCCGTGCCGCCGGCTACGAGGTGGCGGACCGGATCGCGATCCTGCGGCGGCCACTGGCCGGCTTCCGCCCGCCGGTCAACCGGCTCCAGCTCGCGATCCGCCGCGCCACGTCGCTGCGGGTGATCGACGAACCCTCCCGGCGGACGTGGTGGGAGGCGGCGACGACGACGGGCATCGCCCTGCGGCGCTACGAGCTGCGGTCGAACCAGGAGGGGCCGGACGGCGTCGCGCCGCTGCTCGGCAGCGCGTCGTTCTGGGACATGCAGCCGCTGGCCTCGGCCTGGGGCGTTCCGGCCGCCGGGCTCATGAACGTGGCCATCGAGGGGCCGCGGCGCCGCGAGGGCCTCGCGAGCTACCTCGTCGCCGAGGCGATGCACGACCTTGCGGCCGAGGGCGTCACGCTCGTGGAAACGCAGGTTTCCGAGTCGAACGGGCCGGCCGTGAGCCTGTTCGGCAAGCTGGGCTTCCAGCCGGCCGATCACGGCACCGTGTTCCGCCGAGCGTAGCCGCTTCACTGCTGGCCGGTGGCGGCGGCGAGCGACTCGACGTGGGCGCGGAGCGCGGCCGGAAGGTCGGCCGGCGTGCCCGGGGCGTGTCGCAGGCGGATCGACAGCGGGGCGGTCTTCCCGTCGCGGCGCACGTCGGCGAGATACTCCTGCACGAGCGCGCGGCGTTCCGGCGTCGTGCACAGCAGCCAGTGCGCCCAGCTCCAGGCCTCCGCGTAGTGGTCCTGCGACATCTCGCCGGCCGATGCGAGGGCCTCGAGCCGCTCCATGTCGGGCCGCCACGTCCCCTCGATGATCCGGCCGGCGAGGTGGGCCACGTGGGCCCGGTGCACGCCCGCCTCGTGCCGCGGCACCTCGAAGAACTCGGCGATGCCCTCGTCGAGCCACAGCGGCACCGCCGGGGCGACGGCGTGGACGTAGCCGTGGGTCGTCTCGTGGCGGAGGTCCTCGGCGACGCGGTCCTGCCAGGCGGCGAACACGGCGAGCGAGGTGTCGGTCTCGACGAAGAACGCGCGCCGCACCGGGAACCCGGGAAACCGCCGCGCGGCGAAGGCGTCGTAGCGGCCCGCGTCCTCGAACAGGTAGAGATGCACCGGCTCGTCGGAGACCGGCAGCCCGAGCTGCTGGCTGACCTCCGTCCGCAGCGCGTCGAGCTCGCGCACGAGGCGGTGCTGGCCCGCGAGCGGAAAGTCGGCGTGGATCACGAGCTGGCCAACCTCGAGCTGCGTGCGATGGGGCAGGTCGCGGTCGCCCGTCCAGGCGACGAGGCCGCTCGCCGCGGCGGGCGGCCGGGCGAGAAGGTCGAGGTCGGCGACGCGCGCGCAGCCGGCGGCGAGGGCCAGCGCGCCGAGCATCTGGAGGGCGACGAGCGGTCGCATGGGAGGCTCCACCCCCGGGACGCACCAGCGACCACGGGGGCGGAATGCTACCGGTGCTCGTCAGTCCGTCCAAGGCCAGCAGAGGGCCCGGATTCCAGCCGCGAGAACGCGCCGGCCAGGGCCTCGGGCGCCAGCGGGCGGCCGAGGACCGCGGCGGCACCCACCCCCAGTGCCGCGAGCGCCGTCTCCGGCCGGGGGAACGAGTCGATGACGACCACGCGGAGCTCGGGCCGGTTGGCGGCCAGGAGCCGCAGCCAGGCGAGGTGGGCGGCACCGAGGCACTCGCAGTCCCAGACGAGGATCTCGGCCGGCTCGTCGAGCGGCGGTCTGCCGCAGGTGCGCCGCAGCACGTCGCGGCCCGACGCGGTCACGACGTCCGCGAGGCCTTCCAGGTCGATGGGCCGTTCAGCCGCCACCGACACGCGGGCGGCGGCGGGCCGCGGCGCCGGCCGCAGGGCCGCGGCGGCCTCGAGGGCACGCTCTTCGCGCCGCGCGGTGGTGGGCAGGCCGAGCGTGCCTGGCCGGCCGGCGGCGCGGTCGGCGAGCCACCATGCCAGCCGCGCGGGCACCTCGCTCCACGGCACCTCCTCGGTGGCGGGCAGCGGCGGGCCACTGCGCCGCCGGCCATCGACGATGCTCGTCGCCACGGACACAAGCGGCGCGAGCGGCCAGCGGCGGGCCAGGGCCGTGAGGTCCGCGAGCCCCCAGCGGCCCGACATGTCCCCGGCGAGGAGCACGACGGCCGGCCAGGGCGGCCCCGCCGCGGCGGCGCACGCCGCCTCGGTGTCCGGAAACTCGTGGACGTCCGCCAACTCGGCCACCGCCCCGCGCGTCCAGGCGAGTTCGGGTCCGGATGCAGGGCCGATCCAGGCGACGGAATGAGTCATGGTGTTGAAGTCTGTTCTCTACAGACTATCACTCTGCGACTCCATGGCACAGCAGACCGGACCGCGTCCGCGCAGCAACCCGGCCTCGACGGCCCGGACCGCCTCCGCGCAGCGAGTAGGTGCAGACTGGCAGTCTGCACACGGTGGCAGGCCGGTGGGTTCCGACGTGGCCGAACGGGGCGGCAATTCGGGATTCCCGGCGTCGATGCTCACGGCACGGCGGCGAACGAGGCAAGGCAGGCAGGCTGCGGAACGCATGGTGTGGCGTCGCGGGTCGCGGGCCATTGCGGGCTTGACCGGTTTTTCGTCGCTCGGAGAATTCGTGCTCGTCGCGTCCATGGATGGCCGCGAGCGACCGCGTCAGTTCCGGCCTCGGTTCCGCCCCCGGGTGGACCGCGGCCCCCGGCAGGAGGCCGATATGTCTGCTCCCAGGATCTCATCCCGCGATCGCCGGACGCGGTTGCGGCTCGTCGCGGTGACCGGTACCGCCGGCAAGACGACGACGGCGTGGCTCACGGCGTCGGTGCTCGCCGAGGCCGGATTCCGCGTGGGCGTGGCCTCGGACCTCGGCTGCATCGACGCCGACGGCACGCTCGCCGAGCCGCTCGGCCCGCGTCGTCCGGAGGCTCTGGACGCCTGGGTCGCCCGCCTGGCGGTCGGCGGCTGCACGCACGCGGTCGTCGAGGTGTCGGCCGATTGGCTCGAGGCCGGTGCGCTGCCACGCGGTTCGTGCGCCGCGCTCGTGGTCACGGGTTTGGCTCGCGAGCGTCGAGGCACGGGGCCGTCCCACGGCGTCCTGACGCGACGAAGCCTCGACGCGCTCGCGCCCGACGGGTGCCTCGTCGCGGGGCACGGCCGCGGCAACGACCGCCTCCTCGCGGCGGCCGCCCGCCGCGGCGGTCTCTCCTGTCTCACGGCGGGCCTCGACAGGGCGAGCGACGTCACCGCGCGGCCCGTCGAGCGCGGCCTGCACGGCCAGACCGTGCTCGCCGCGGCGGCCGGGCAGGTGGTGCCGCTGGCGATCGACGTGCCGGTGGCGTCGTTCGTTCGCAATGCGTTGTGCGCCGCCGCGGTGGGCCTGTGCCACGGCGTGCCGCTCGACCTCGCGGCCCGCGGCATCGAGGCGGCCGGCTCCGTGGCCGGCCGCGTGGAGCGTCTCGATCGCGGCCAGGACTTCGCCGCCTTCCTCGACGCGCCGCGGACCCGGCACGCGCTTGCCTCCACGCTCAGGAGCCTGCGCCGGCTCACGTCCGGCCGGCTCGCCGTCGTCGCGGAACAGCGGCTCGTGGACGCCATGGGGGCGGAGGCCTTCGCCGGCCCGGTGCGGCGGCGGTGCGACCACGTTGTAGTGGTGCCGTCGGACGTGCTCGACGACGAGGCCGACGCTGCCGCGGTGGCGGCCTACGCCCGCGTGGACCGGCTGCTCGGGCGGTTGGGCTCGGGGGACTGCCTCGTCGTGCTCGGCGGGACGGGCCTGCCGGGCGGCCCGCGGCGCGACGGCGGCGTGCCGCTCGCGACGCTCGTGGACGGGTGGCTGCGGCTCGCGCATCCGCCGCGTCCCGCGGTGGCCGGTCGGCGCCGGGCCGCGTGAGGCGGCGTGGGTCTGTCGCGCCACGGCCGGCATGGACGTGCGCGGTGCCCGTGGGCCACAATGCCACCGACGCGGGTGTGCCGGATCGGGCTTTCGCGTCAGCCGGCCGTGGTGTCGGCGGCACTTTCGCACACGAGGCTGCGGACCCGAGGACGACGGCGATGAAGGCGGGCAGCAAGACAGCGGACGCGATGGCGGCCGAAGCGGAGGGGACCCCGTTCGACGACCTCGGCGTGGCGGTGGCGAGGCGCGAGCCGCTGGCCCGGCACACGTGGCTCGGTCTCGGCGGCGAGGCGGCGTGCTTCTGCGAGCCCGTTGACATCGAGGCGCTGTGCCGGGTGGTGAAGCGCTGCCACGAGCGGGGCATCCCGTTTCGCGTCATCGGCGGCGGCTCGAACGTGCTCGTGCCGCATGGCGGGTTCGCCGGAATGGTGCTGCGGCTCTCGGCGCCGGCCTTCTGCGGGATCGAGGTGCACAAGCCCGCACTCGTCGCGGGGGCGGGGGCCAAGCTCGTGCACGTCGTCTCGGCGGCGGTGCAGGCCGGGCTCGCGGGCCTCGAGACGCTCGTGGACGTGCCCGGCACGGTCGGCGGTGCGGGGGGGGGCAACGCCGGCGGCCATGCCGGCGACATCGGCGAGCGGGTCCGCGAGGTGACCGTCATGCTGCCGGATGGAACGGTCGAGACCCGCGACCGCGCCCGGCTCGCGTTCGAGGCCCGCTGGAGCAACCTCGACGACTGCATCGTCACCTCGTGCCGGTTCGAGCTCGACGAGGAGAATCCCGTCCTGCTCACGAAGCGGATGCAGAAGCAGTGGATCGTCGGACGCGCGGAGCAGCCCGGCGGGACGCGGGCGGTGGCGATGATGTTCAAGGATCCGCTCGGGACGACGGCCGAATCGCTGATCGCGCAGGCCGGGGCCCGCGATGTGCGCGTCGGCGGCGCATCGGTCCATTCGCCACGGGCCAACTACGTCGTCGCCGATGCCACCTGCACGAGCGACGACGTGCGGGCCCTCGTCGAGCAGGTGCGGACCCGCGTCCGCGAGGCGCTCGGCGTGGAACTCACCCCGCAGATCGAGGTCTGGTGACCCCGCCGGCTGCCGCGTGATGAACGTCCCCCAGCGCCGCCGTCCGGCGGTCGAACCGCCGAGCGAGTCGCGCGTGGCCGCCTTTCTCGCGGCGCGGCGTGCGGGGCTCGGCGCGGTCGCGGTGGTCGCGGCGGCCGCGGCCGGCGGCTGGTACCTGTGGCAGCGGCATGCCGCCGACGTGCGGGCCCACCCCGATGCCGTGCTGTTTCCGGAGCGGGTCGAGGTGCGGGGCGCGGCGCCGTGGGTGCGTGCCGACATCCGCACCGAGGCGCTTCGCGACTCGAGCCTCGACGGTGGCCTGCCGCTCGACGACCCCGATCTCCCGGAGCGCCTGCGGCGTGCCTTCGCGCGGCATCCCTGGGTCCGCGAGGTCACGGGCGTCACGCTCGCGACGCCGGCGGCCGCGGTCGTCGAGGTCCGCTGCCGCGAGCCGGTGGCGATGGTGCGCGTGAAGGACGGGCTCTACGCCGTCGATGCCGAGGGCATCCTGCTGCCGAGCGAGGATTTCACGGCCGAGACCGCGGCCACCTACCCGACGATCGCGGCGATCAAATCGACGCCGGTCGGCGCGGCCGGCACCCGCTGGGGCGACCCGCTGGTCGCGGAGGGGGCCGCGCTGGCGGCGGCGATTGGTCCCGAGTGGCCCCGGCTGGGGCTCCGCGACCTGCGGCCGGGGGCCGTGCCCGGTGGCGTGACGTGGGACCTCGTGGGGGACGGCGATCGCACGATCCGTTTCGGCTCCGCGCCGGACCGGGAGCGGCCGGGCGAGCCGGCGGCGGCCGCGAAGCTCGTGCGGCTCCGCGAGGTGGCCGGGCGGGAGAACGCGCCCGCGACGCTCGACCTCACGGTCGCGCCGACGGAGCCGCCCGTGCCGGTCAACGGGGGCGATCCAGCACCAGGGTCCGCACGTCCCTGAACCGGGGGTGGTCGGCCGAGCGGCACCACTCGAAAAGCACGGCCTCCGTGGTCGTGGGCACCGCGCCCGCGCCCTCGAGCCGACGCAGCGCGACCTCGTGGTCGATGGCGTGCCGCGAGGCCACGGCATCGACGGCGACGAACACGGCGAGTCCGCGGGCGAGCAGGTCGAGCGCGGTCTGCGTCACGCAGACGTGGGTCTCGAGGCCCGCAAGGACGACGCTCGTGACGTCGGGCACGAGGGCCGAGTCGAACGCGCTGCATCCGCAGCAGCTGAACGTCGTCTTGGCCGCGGCGGCCGGGAGTTTCGCGGCGAGGGCGGGTCGCGTCGGCCCGAGGCCCTGGGGATACTGCTCGGTGAGCACGGCCCGCACGTCCAGCAGCGCCGCCGCCTCGGCGAGCCGCGTGCAGCGGGCCACGACGCGCTCCGCGTCGGGCATCGCGGCCAGGAGCCGCTCCTGGACATCGATGACCGCGAGGAGCGAGGTGGAGGGGTCGAGCCGCATGGCAGCAGCATACGGGGCACGGGCACCCTCACCCCAGCCCTCACCCCGAGGGAGAGGGAGTGGTGCCGTTGGCAGCCGGCGCGTCTCACCACGGCCCACTTCCTGAGGGAGAGGCACGGGCCGGTTCCTCGCCTCTCCCTCGGGCAGAGGCCGGCCGCAGGCCGTTAGAGGGTGCCCCGGCTTCTCCGAGCGGGTCAGCGCGTCTCGGCCACGGCCGCAACCACGCGGTCGTGCACCGGGCCGCGGCTCGTGAGCGTGAACGCGCGCGAGGTCGGGCCGGTGATTGCGATCGCGACGTCGAGCCGGTCCTCCGGCAGGGCCGCCGCGATCCGCTCCGGCCACTCGAGGAACGTGCAATCGGCCGTGGCGACCGTGTCGTCCCAGCCGGTCTCGTGCAGGTCGTTCACGTCGGGCAGGCGGTAGACGTCGGCATGGATGAGCCGGCCCCGCGGACCGGCATGCACGTGGATCAGGCCGAACGTCGGACTCACGACCTCGGCCGGGTCGATGCCGGCCGCCGCGGCACAGGCCTTCACGAACGTCGTCTTGCCCGCCCCGAGGTCGCCGGTGAGGGCCACGAATGCGCCGCGGGGCAGGGCGGCCATGAGCGCCCGGGCCAGCGGGGCGAGCGCGGCCTCGTCCGGCACGTCGATCGTGAGCGTGCGCACCGCTTCACCCGTCGAAGTCGTGGACGAAGCCCCGCGGCTCGAGCGGCCGGCGGGCACCGGAGGCGTCGCGGGCCACGAGGCCCGAACCCGCCTCGACGAGGCCGATGATCGCGGGTGTGAGGCCGGCCGGCGGGTCGGCGACGAGCGTCCGCGCGTCGGCCTCGGGCAGCGCGAGCAGGAGTTCGAAATCCTCGCCATCGGCGAGCGCGTGATCGAGCGGGCTGCGGCCGTCGCCGGGGCGGGCGGCCATCCGTTCCGCATCCGCGTGGATCGGCACGGCGGCGAGATCGACCACCGCGGCCGTTCCGCTCGCGGCCATCATCCGGGAAAGGTCGAGCGAGAGGCCGTCGCTGACGTCGATCGCGGCATGGACGACATGGCGGTCGGCGATGGCGAGCGCCTCGCGGCAGCGGGGGGCGACGGCGAGGTGGCGGCCGAGGAGGCTGCCGCCGCAGGGGCCGGTGACGACGAGCAGGTCGCCGGGTTTCGCGCCGGCGCGCCGCCAGGCCCGGCCGGGGGCCACGCTGCCGAGCGCCGTGACGCTGACGACGAGGGGCCCGTCCCAGGCGTTCGTGTCGCCGCCGGCCAGGGCGACGCCGTGGGCGGCGGCGAGCCTGGCGATGCCATCATGGACTCCGCGGGCCACGCAATCGCCGCCGTGGCGCGGCAGGGCGACCGCCACGACGACCGCCTCCGGGCGGGCCGCCATCGCCGCCAGGTCGCTCAGGCTCACGGCGAGCGCCTTGTGCCCCACGGCCAGCGGCCGGCAGTCGGGGCCAAACACGAAGTCGGTGCCCTCCATGAGCATGTCCACCGTGACGACCGTCCGCCGGCCCGCGGGCGGCCGCAGCACCGCCGCGTCGTCTCCCGGAGGCACCTCGAGCCGCGGATCGGCCGGAATGCGCGGGAGCAGCCAGTCGAGAAGATCGGTTTCCATGGGAGCGTCCAGGGACCCCCGCACTGTACCATCGACGAACCCTCGCCGGGACGCTGCCGCAATCCGCTCATGCGCACACGCCGTCTCCGCGCAGCGAAGTAGGTGCAGACTGGCAGTCTGCACCCGGTCGCAGGCCGAATGACACCGCAGCGGCCAGACGAGGTGGCCGAGCACACTCCGCAGAGTGCCACTCCGCGGCTACCACCGGACGAACGACGACCCGCAACGTGCGTCTCCGCGCAGCGAAGTAGGTGCAGACTGGCAGTCTGCACACGGTGGCGAACCAAACAGCGCAGCGGTGGCCAAGCGGGGTGACCGAACCCACTCCGCAGAAAGCCACCACCGCGTGTTCTGGCGGACCCGCACACACGGGCCACTTCGGCCTTCGCGCGACATGAACCCGCGCCCGCCTACCGCAGGACCGTATCGGACACGATGTGGCCGAACAGCGTCTCGGGGCCACGGAGCACGTAGAACTTGATCGGGTTGAGGTGCTCCTCGGCCGCCTTGTCGAGGATGTAGGTGACGTTGTCGAGCGCGATCGTCTCCCAGATGTGGAGGCCCACGAGGATGTCCCCCTCGCGGATGCCCTGCTCGGCGGCCGGGCCGCCGGGCCGCAGCTCGGTGACGGCGAGACCGCCGCGGTAGCGCGACTGGAGCTTCTGTACCTTCGCGGCGGGAATCGCCTGCACACGCACGCCGAGTTCGCGCCAGCAGCGCTCGTCCACCGGCACGGCATCGCGGCGCATCGCGGCGAGAGAGAGCGAGATCCGTTCCTCGGCCCCCGCCCGAACCACGGTCACCGGCACCGCGTCACCTGCCTTGTGGCCGAGGAGCGCCCGCTCGATGTCGAACGGCCGGGCGACGCGCACGTCGCCGATCCGCGTGATCAGGTCGCCGGCGCGCACGCCCACGCTCGCGGCGGGGCTTTCGCCATGCACGGCCTCGACCACCGCGCCGCGGGATCCGTCGGGCCGGGCCACGATGCCGTGCCACGTCTGGTCCACGCGCTCCACGGACATCAGCCGCGTCGCCACGTCGAGCACGTGGTCGATCGGGATCGCGAAACCGATTCCCTGCGCGCCGGCCCGCACCGCCACGTTGATTCCGATCACTTCGCCGTTGACGTTGAGCAGCGGCCCGCCCGAGTTGCCGGGATTGATGCTGGCGTCGGTCTGGATGAGGTCGTCGTAGCGCTGCGTGCGGCTCACCTCGACGTCGCGGTGCAGGGCCGAGATGATCCCGCGGGTGACCGTGTGCTCGTAGCCGTAGGCGTTGCCCAGGGCCAGCACGGTCTCGCCGATCATGAGGTCGCTCGACGTGCCAATCGTGGCGACCTGGAGCGGCCGATCCGTGGGGATCTTGATCACGGCCAGATCGGTCCGCGGATCGTGCGACACGAGCGTGGCCGAGGTGGTCCGGCCGTCGGAGAGCGTGACCTCGATCCGCCGCACACCCTCGACGACGTGGTAGTTGGTGACCACGTAGCCGCGCGGGTCAACGATCAGACCGGTTCCCATCCCGTTGACGCGCCGGGCCTCGCCGCCGGCGTCGTCCTCGCCCACGACCTTCTGGCCGTGGATGTTGACGACGGCGTCCCGCGTTGACTCGATCGCGAGGACGATCGCGGAGCGCCGCATCTCGTTCGCGGGCACGGGGGCGATCGTGGCGGCGCAGACCAGAGCCACCGACGCGACGGCCGACACGATCCGCATGGCGGACTGGCTCCCCCGGCGAACACCGCGGACGGGCGCACGCTGCTCGCGCGGCCTCCACACTCCGGGGAAGATCGGTCGACCCGGGGGGCTGATCCGCAGGCGGAGATCGCTCGGCGGCACACCTTGCCCAGACTCCATCCCGCGGGCGGGCGGGGCGTGCGGCCCGCAGGGGTGGCCAAGTCTGCCTGGCTTGCCCGCGGGCCAGCGGCGGGTCAGGCGGTGCTGTCCGGCGGCTGGCGGTGGTCGGGGCCGAGCAGGAGCGGCAGAAACTGGAGGGCCAGGAACATAAGCAGGGCCGCCAGCACGATGGCGGGCCAGGCGCCGGCGACGGCCTTGCCGGCGTTCCAGTCGAGTTCCCGGGAGACGCCCGCCACGAGCGTGGCCAGCACCACGAGCACGAGGGCCAGGAACACGATGCCGCAGCCGAGCGATGCCATCGTGCCGCGAAAGGTGGCGAGTTCCGAGAATTCCTCCCGATGGAGGTCGATCGCGCGGCCGCGCGCGAGGCTGCGGGGCACCGTCTCAGCGATCTCGAGGGCCCGGGCGGCATCGGGCCACGTGGCCGGTGGCACGGCGGCCGGGGCGGCAGGCCTCGCGACGAGCGCGGCCGCGAGGCGGTCGAGGATCACCGCCCCACGGTCGAACGGTCCCGGTGTCGGCAGCGGAGGCGACGCGGTCCACGTTCCTGGGCCATCAGGTGCAAACACACCGACCGATCCGGTGGCGTGCTGCAGCGAGATCCGCAACCCGGGCGCAACGCCGGCGGCCACCTGCCAGCGCACGGGGGGCTGCTCCGCACCGGTGAAGCCGACCTCGAGGGTCGCCCAGGCCGCGTCGGCGTCGCCGGCGCCGAGAGTCGCCACGCGCCCGGGGTCGCCCACGAGCACCCGCACGACATCGACGTCGCGGGCCAGCGCGGCGAGCACGGTGTCGCGGGAGCGATCGGTCATCGTTCGCTCGAGGCGGCTCGACTCGAGCGGGCCGAGCGGCCCGGCCCCGGCCAGCGCGGCCTCGATGGCGGACTTCAGATCGGCGATCGACGGGTGGAGCCGGTCCGTGAGCAAAGGCAGGAGCCGCGCGCCCGAGTCGCGGGCGATCATGTCGAGTTCGAACGCCCAGAGCATCGACGGGTCGAGCGGCTGCGCGAGCACGAGCGTGCGTCCGGCCTGCACCAGCGTCCGCACCGCCTCCGCCCGGCCCGGGTTCCAGCCGTCGGAACCCACGACCACCGCGTCGCACGTCGCGTCTTCGAGGAGGGCCGTCCACGGCACGCGGCCCGCGGGCACGTCGGCGGCCGAATCGGCCGCCGGGACCACGCCCCAACCTCGGCTCCGGGCTGCGGCGACGACTGCCGCGGTTCGCGGGTCGTCCCCCAGCTGGCCGAGCGTGAGCGTGCCGGAGCCGTCGCCTGCGCCTGGAGCCGTGAGTCCTGTCATCGCTGCATTGTTCCCTGCGGGAGGCGAACCGGCCAGTGGCGGCCCGACCGGCTGTGCGCGGTCCGCCGGGAAACGGTATAGAGATCGGTCTATGGATGCCCCACGCGGCCCGATCGCCGAGGTGATCGCGATCGGCGACGAGCTCACGACCGGCGCGCGCCTCGACACGAACAGCCGCTGGATTTCGGCCGAACTGGCCGTCCTCGGCATTCCCACGGCCTTTCACACCACGGCCCCCGACGCGCTCGCCGCCGGCATCGAGGCTTTCCGGATCGCCACGGGACGGGCCGACCTCGTCGTCGCGACCGGGGGGCTCGGCCCCACGGCCGACGACCTGACCCGCGACGTGCTCGCCGCGGTCGCCGATGAGCCGCTCCTGCCCGACGCGGCGTCGCTCGTCGCGATCGAGAGCCGGTTCGCGCGTCGGGGTGCACCGATGGCGGAGTCGAACCGCCGGCAGGCGCTGTTTCCGCGCGGCGCCCGGATCGTTCCCAACCCCGAGGGCACGGCGCCCGGCATCGACCTCGACGTGACGGCCCCCGACGGCCGCCGCTGCCGCGCGATCGCACTGCCCGGCGTGCCGTCCGAAATGAAGGCCATGTGGCGTGAGACGGTGGGGCCGGCGCTCGCGCGGCTCGTGCCGGGTGGGGCGACGATCGTGCAGCGACGGATCAAGTGCTTCGGTGCCGGCGAGAGCGCGATCGAGGCGCTGCTGCCCGACCTCGTTCGCCGTGGCCGCGAGCCGCTCGTGGGGATCACCGCCCATGAGGCGACGATCACGCTGCGGATCGCGGCGCGGGGCCGCACCGCGGGAGAGTGTCTGGCGGCGATCCGCGGCTGCCTCGGCGACCTCGTGTACGGCGTCGAGGACGACGAGATCGAGGATGCCACGGTGCGGGCGGTCGCGGCGGCCGGTCTGGTCATCGCGTCGGCCGAGATCGGCACGGAGGGGCTCGTGGCCGCGTTGCTCGCGCAGGCCGGCGGCCGCGCGTCGGAGAACGCCCGGGTGGTAGCCGGCGGACTCGTGCTGCCCGCAACGGAGGCCGCCACCGGACCCGAGACGGCGGTCACGCTGGCCGCCCGGGCCCGGCGGGAGTTCGATGCCCCGCTCGGCCTGGGCGTGGGTGGGCCCCGTCGCGGGCCCGACGGCCGCACGGTTCTGGACCTCGCGTTCGTGGGGCCTTTGGGCCCGACGCGCATCGAGCATACCCTCGGGGGTGCCCGGGACCTGGCCCGATCCCGCGCTGCCAAGGCGGCGATCGACCTCGTGCGGCGGTCGCTGTCGGCTGCGGGGGCGGCCGGCCGGACGGAGACCGAGCGACGATGAGCGGACCAGACGGCGGCACGGCGGCGAACCGGCGGACGCTCGTGCTCTTCGTGGGCCTCGTCCTGCTCGTGTCGCTCGTCGCGCTGCCGCCGCTCGCGGGGCGATTGCAGTACGCCCGCACGCGGGCCGAATTGCGCGCGATCCGCGACGCGGCCACGGTGGCCGAACTGAGCACGGTCGGAAAGTTGTTCACGACGCTCGCACGGATCATCGGGCCGACGGTCGTGAACGTGACGGGCGCCCGGCGGGTGACGACGCTCGCCGACGAGATCGCCTCGCTCCGCGGGTTCGAGCAAGCCGGTGTCGTCGGCGAAACGGTCGGCTCCGGCCTCGTCGTCCGCGAGGACGGCGTGATCGTGACGAACTACCACGTCGTGGCTCGCAGCGAGACGATCGTGGTCGCGCTGGCGGACGGACGGCGGTTCCCGGCGGAGCTCGTCGGGGCCGATGCCGCCACCGACCTCGCCGTGCTGCGGATCGACGCGACCGGACTGCCGACCGCGGTGTGGGGTGACAGTGACACGGTCGAGGTGGGCGAGATGGTCTGGGCGCTCGGCAACCCGTTCGGCCTCGATCGCACGCTGACCTACGGCATCGTCAGCGCGGTGGGGCGTCGGGGCGTTCTCGAGAGCCCCTACCAGGAGTTCCTGCAGACCGATGCGGCAATCAACCCGGGCAACTCGGGCGGGCCGCTCGTGGACGTGCACGGCCACGTGATGGGCATCACGACGGCGATCGTGGGGCAGGACTACTCGGGCATCGGGTTCGCGATCCCGAGCAACGAGGCTCGGCGCGTCAGCGAGGCGATCCTCGCGTCGGGCGCCCCGGACCGTGGCTACCTTGGCCTGTCGCTGAAGCCGCGGCCGGCGGAGCCCGGACCCGACGGGGCGCAGGTCGTGGCGGTCGAGCCCGGCTCGCCGGCGGCGCTGGCGGGCGTCCAGGCGGGTGACGTGATCGTGGCGTTCGACGGCGACGAGGTGGGCGGGCCGGCGGAGTTCGTGCTGCTCGTGACCCGGGCGACCGTCGGGATCAAGCGGCCGCTCGAGATCGTGCGGGCCGGAGAGCGGCTCACGCTCGAGGTCCTCGTCGGCCGGCGGCCGCGGGACGGGTGACACACGCGTTGCCGGGGAGGGGCGGCCGCTGGCGGCCGGCCGTGGGCCGCGATACGATCCGTGCTCAGGCGATCGCGTGTGTCGCGGTCGCCCCCACCTCCAGGGGCCGTCGATCGATGGACGCATTTCGCAGGATCCAGACCGGCAAGAAGGGCGACATCCACATGGTCGCCTTCAAGGACACGAAGATCCTCGACGACGTGACGCTCGACGAGATCAAGAAGGAAATCGCCACGCTGTTGGGCAAGTCGTCCGGTCCCGACCTGCTCCTCGACTTCGCGAACGTCGAGTTCATGTCGAGTGCCATGCTCGGCCTGCTGGGCCAGTTGCACCGCAAGATCTCGGCGGGGCACGGCCGGCTGAAGATGTGCGGCATCCGCCCGGAGATCATGCAGGTCTTCAAGATCACGAGCCTCGACAAGCTCTTCAGCATCCACAAGGATGCGCCGACCGCCCTGGCGACCTTCACGTGACGGCGGGCCGCACCGTGGAAGCCTCATCGGCCGCCACGCCGTCGGGCGTGGACGTGGTCCTCGCCGAGGACAGCCGCATCCAGGCGACGATGCT
>JBJTJO010000047.1:0-2830 GCA_046095965.1 Planctomycetaceae bacterium | reverse complement strand
TCGAGCGCGAGCACGGGGAAGACGGCGACGTCGACCTGCTCGAGGACGACGAGGAAGCGGACGGCGACGAGGAATCCGCCGAGCCGGGTGAGGAAGGGGACGGCGAGGCCGAGACCGGCGCCGAAGCCGGCGAGACCGCGGCCGACGCCGCGGGCGAGGAAGGCGGCGGCCGCGGGCGGCGCCGCCGTCGCGGCCGCGGAAGGCGCCGCGAGGACGGCGCCCGCCCCGAACCGGGCGCCGCGACCGTCACCGTCCCGGCCCGCAAGCCCGGGCAGAGCGTGATGCTCGTGAACGACCGCCCCGGCGAGGAGTGCCGCGTGGCGATCCTCGAGAGCAACCGGCTCGAGGCCCTCTTCATCGAGCGCGAGAGCTCGGCGACGAACGTCGGCAACATCTACAAGGGCCGCGTCACGAACATCGAGCCGGCGATCCAGGCCGCGTTCATTGACTTCGGCGAGGGGGCGAGCGGCTTCCTCCACATCTCCGACCTCCACCCCCGCTACTTCCCCGGCGGCGACAAGGTCGAGAAGGTCGGGAAGAAGATCCCCCGCCGCGAGCGGCCGCTCATGCAGCAGGCGCTCAAGCGCGGCCAGGAGATCCTCGTGCAGGTGCTCAAGGAAGGCCTCGGCAGCAAGGGCCCGACCGTCACGAGCTACCTGAGCATCCCCGGACGCCTGATGGTCATGATGCCCGAGATGGGCAAGGTCGGCGTGAGCCGGAAGGTCGAGGACGAGGAACAGCGCCGCGCGATGCGGAAGATCCTCGACCAGCTCGAGCTGCCCGAGGGCTTCGGCTTCATCCTGCGGACCGCGGGCTTCGACCGCACGCTCGGCGAGCTCAACCGCGACGTCGCCTACCTGAAGCGGCTCTGGGACGTGATGCGGAAGCGCATGGACTCGACCGGCGCCCCGTGCCTCCTCTATTCCGAGGGCGACCTCCTCATCCGGACCCTGCGCGACCTCGCCGACGAGCACGTCTCGACGGTGGTGATCGACAGCGAGCCCGCGTTCCGCAAGGCGAAGGCGTTCCTCGAGGTCGTCGCGCCGACCTCGGCCCCGCGGCTCCTCTTCTGGGACAAGGAGACGCCGCTCTTCCACGCCTTCGACGCCGAGCGGCAAGTCGCGATGCTGCACAGCCGCGAGGTGCCGCTGCCGTCGGGCGGGGCCCTCGTGATCGACCAGACCGAGGCGATGGTCGCGATCGACGTGAACAGCGGACGCAGCCGTTCCGCCCGCGACTCCGAGACGAACGCGTACCAGAACAACCTCGAGGCGGTCGAGGAGATCGCCCGGCAGCTGCGGCTGCGCGACCTCGGCGGCGTGATCGTGAACGACCTCATCGACATGCGGAGCCACAAGCACCGTCGCGAGATCGAGGCGAGGTTCGCGGCCGCGCTGCGTCGCGACCGGGCGAAGACCACCACCGCGCCGATCTCGGACTTCGGCGTGCTCGAGATGACCCGGCAGCGGATGCGGCCGAGCGTGCGGAAGACGCACTTCATGGACTGCCCGCACTGCCACGGGATCGGCGAGATCAAGCAGCCCGACGTGGTGGCCGGCGACGCCCTCCGCGAGATCGAGTGGCTCTGCTCGAACGGCCAGGTGAAGCGGGTCGAGCTCGTCTGCTCGGTGAAGGTCGCGACGGTGCTGCTGTCGACGCGGCGGAGCGCCCTCACGCGGCTCGAGCGCACCACCGGCAAGCGGGTCGACGTGCGGATCAGCGAGGCGATCGCGATCGACCGCGTCGACCTCTATGCCTACGACGGGCACGGCGCCGACCTCGAGATCCCGCGGCTTCCCCGGCCGCAGCGGCCCGACGTCGCGTCGCTGCCGACCGAGGTGCCCGAGTCGCACCAGGACGAGGACGACGACGATTTCGAGATCGTCGAGGAAGGCGGGCGGCGCCGTCGCCGCCGCCGCCGTCGCCACGGTCCGGCCGACACCACCGCGATGATCATGGGCGGGAGCTTCGACGACCTGCCCGCGGTCGACGAGTCGGGCGGCGGGATCACCGTCGCGCAGGCGATCGAGCGCGAGAAGGTGGCGGCCCGGGCGGAAGCCGCGGCGAAGGAAGCGGCCCGCAAGGAAGCCCAGCGGCAGCAGCAGGCGGCGACGCAGGGCCAGTCGAGGGGCCAGCCGCAGGCCGCCGCGGGCGAAGGCGGCGAACCCGGCGAGGGCGGCGGTCGACGTCGGCGACGCCGGCGGCGCGGCCGCGGCCGCGGGGGCGAGGGACAGGCGGGCGCCGACGGGGCGATGGCTCCGGCCGAGGCGGCACCGCCTCCGCCTCCACCGCCGCCGAGCGAGCCGATGGCGCTGCACGTCCTCGCGAAGGACCTTGGCCTCACGAGCAAGGATCTCCTCGGCCGCATCGCGGAAAGCGGCGCCTTCGAGGCGAAGAGCCACATGACCAAGCTCACCGGCGAGCAGGTCGATCTCGTGCGCTCGTGGTTCACGCCGCCCGAGCCGGAGCCCGGGCCCGATTCATCGGAGGAGCCCGACGACGAGGGCCACAAGGGTGAGGCGGACGAGGGCGGCGGAGGTCGACGTCGGCGCCGGCGGCGCCGCGGCCGCGGACGCGGTCGTGGCGAGGGCGGCGAAGGTGGCGGCGGAGAAGCCTCGTCGTCCGGCGGAGGCCAACCGCAGGCCGCGAATCCGCCCCGCGAACGTGGTGAAACGAACAACCAGCCGCGTGGTGATGGCGGCGGCGAAGGCAGTGAAGGTGGCGAGGGCGGCGGACGCCGTCGACGCCGCCGTCGTCGTGGCCGCGGCCGCTGCGGTGAAGGTGGTGGCGGTGGCGGCGGCGGTGGAGGTTCGCCGGCCCCGTCCTCGCC
>JBJTJO010000046.1:0-4120 GCA_046095965.1 Planctomycetaceae bacterium | reverse complement strand
AGGCCGGCGCTCGCGAAACTGGCGGCGTCGAGCACGTCGGCGAGCCCGTCGTAGTTGAAATCGCCCTCCGCCCAGCCCGCCGCCTGCCCTTGGTTGTAGATCCCGCTGGCGACGAAGTTCGCCGCGTCGAGCACGTCGACGATCCAGTCGAGGTTCGTGTCCCCCGGGGCCGCGTAGGCGATGGTCATCGAGCCGTCGCCATGGTCGAGCCAGCCCACCCCCCGCAGGATCGACTGCCCGGCGGCGCTGGCGGCCGTGCTCGACGTGACGCCCTGCGTGCCGTTCCAGGTGCCGTCTCCCTGGCCGGTGGCGATGGCCGCCACCAGGTCCGAGGCCGACAGCCCCGACGCGACCGTGATCCGTCCATTCCCCACGTCGGTGAGCCCGCCGGCGCGCGGGGCCAGGCCCCCCAGCGTGGCCTCCATCCGCGGGGCGAGCGCGAGCGTGCCGCCGGCGAGCACGGTGACGGTGCTCGAGGGAAGGGCGTTGGCCGCGTCGAGCCGCAGCGTGCCGCCGAGCACCGAGGTCGGTGCCGAAAGGCTGCTGGAGCCCGAGAAGACCAGCGTCCCGCCCCCCGACTTCCGCAAGCTTCCCGTCGATCCACTCAGGGTGCCCGTGAACGTGCCCCCGGAAACCGTTACGACGGCTCCGCCGAGGGTCACCCCGCCTCCCGAGAGCGTGCCGATCGAGGCCGAGGAGCCCGAGAGCATGACGCTCCCCGCGGCGAGCGTGCCGATCGTCGCCGGCCCGCCGAGCGTCGTCGTGCCGCCGCCGATCCGGGTGATGGTGGCGGAGCCCGTCACGGTGACGGTGCCGGCCGACACGGTGCCGCTCGTCAGGCTGCCCGCGGTCACGCTGCCGCCGGCGATGTCGGCGTCGAGGCCGCCCGTCACCGACACGGTTCCGCCCGACACGCCCCCGGTGACCCGGGCATGGCTGGCGAACCGGGTCGATCCCGTCCCCGACAGACCCGCGAGCGTGATCGTGCCGGTGGCCGCCGTAAAGCCCACGCCCCGTCCGGCCGCGGCGTTGTTGGTGACCGCCGCGAGCGACAGCCCGGTGCCGCTGATCACGGCCGATCCGCTGGCCGCCACCGTGAGCGGCGCCGCGGCGTTGTACGACGTGGCGGAGAACACGCCGCCGTCGACGGCGATCGCGGAGGTGCTCTGCAGCACGGCCGCCGCCGAGAGGGTGCCGGCGGAGACGACCGTGGCGCCGGAGTGGGCCGTGGGACCCGTCAGCCCGAGCGAGCCCGAGAGCAGCCGGATCGCCCCCGAGCCGGTGACGGCACTGGTGAACGCACCGCCGTAGCCGTCGGTGCGGTTGAAGCCGAGCGTGCCGCCGGCCGCGAGGGTGAACGTGTTCGAGACCGCCAGGGCCCCGGTGGTGCCGCCGCCGCCGATCGTGAGCATCCCGGCTTGCACGTCCACGCCGCCGGTGAGCCCGGTTCCCGTGCCGGCCAGGGAGAGCACGCCCGTGCCCGACTTCGTCAGGCCCGTCGAGCCGGTGAGCGTGGTGGCGAGCGTGGCCGTGCCACCGGCCGCGACGGCGATCGCGTTGGCGGCCCGGGTGGAGCCGCGGAGGGCCATCGTGCCGCCGGTCACCGCATACCCCCCGGTGCGGAAGTCGAGGCCGCCGGCCACGCCCACCGTGCCCGACACCGTCACGGTCCCGCCGGGGCCGTCGAAGATCCCGAGGGCGTCCTGCACCCAGATCGTGGAGCGGTCCCGCCAGGCCGGCGCGAGCAAGCTCCACGTGCCGCTGCCCGAGAGCCCCCCGGTGCCCGACCAGCGGACGCTGGTGAAGTGCGGATTGGCCGCGGGGCCATTCGTGGGCACGTCGTAGTAGGCCTTGAGTTGCGTGTTGTAGTTCGAGGGATTGAGGGTGCCCGACACGCTCACGCCCTCGCTGTACCAGATCGAGTGCCCCAGGGCGTTGTCGGCGCGGGTGCGGTCGATCTGCTGCTGGAGGTCGGTCCACGGCGTGGCCGAGCCCGTGCCCAGCAGCCGCAGGCCGGCGGCGAGTTCGGGCCGGCTCGTGCCCGAGGCGGTGATCTGCAGCGGCCACTCGGTGGCAAAGCTCGAATAGGTCGAGCGGTACACCTGCGGCAGCACCTCGTCGGTGCTTCCCAGCCACTTCGACCAGTCGGCGCAGTAGTTCGACGCGCTGAAACTCGCCGTGGACGGGGAGAGCGACACGATCACCGACGGCTTGGCGGCCTTGGCCGCCGCGGCGATCTCGGCGAAGAAGGCCTCGGTCTTCCCCTGCCGCCAGGCCTTGAAGTTGGCGTCCGTGCTGCTCGACGGCAGGTTGCGGTTGGTCTCCTGCTTGTAGACGGCCTTGGTGTAGTCGTCCCAGCCGAACTGGATCGGCCAGGCGAGATGGTCGTCGAACTGCACGATCTGGAGGTCGAACTGGTTGATCGCGTCGACCACGATCCCCTTGATCAGATTTCGCACCTCGGGCACGAGCGGGTTCATCCACACGAAGTTGTTGGAACCGTTGGTGTAACTCCCCGTCGAGTCCTCGAGGAGCCAGCCGGTGCCGCTGGTGGTGCCGACCGTCCAGGTCGCGTTCTGGCACTTCAGGGCCAGCGGATTGGAGGGGCTGCCGTACTCGGCCATCAGGCCATACTCGAACCAGGCGCCGTGGATCAGCCCGGCGTTGGCCGCGGCGGTTCGCGTCTCGTTGAGAAGGTTGCGGCCGGAGACGCTCGGATTGAGCGACGGGCTGCCGGTGAAGGCCGTGAGCGTCGACGACGTGAAGTTGGTGTAGCCGTTCTTCCAGGCCTCGACGTAGACGGTGTTGAAGCCCGTCTGCTTGAGCGAGTTCATCGTGGTCTGGAGGTTGGCGACGGACCAGTCGTCGGAGCTCGTGGTGGTCAGCCACGTGGCCCGGATCTCCGGGGCCGCGGCGGCCGCATCCCGGCCCATCGACCCCGCCAGGATCGCCGGGATCGCCAGCACCGCGACGAGGCCGGGGAGTGACGTGGGGCGCTGCATGCGAAACTCTTCCGTGCCCGGGGCCGCGGATGGCGGCGAATAACCTATGACTTCACTCTAAACCGGGTCTACGGCTCGCTCCACCGAAAGGTTCACAGCCCTCCTGCCCCCCGTCGCTCACACGGTCGGGCTTCCGGAGGCTGACGCGTGACGGCGTACGGCCCACGACGGTCGCCTTCGCCTCACCGTCCCGTCGGAAGCGTCCAGTCGATCGGGGTCTGCTGGCGGATTTCAGACTGCAGCTCATCGATGGCGGCGAGGGCCTCGCGGCTCGACCGGCCCGTCCGGGCCATGTGGGCCGCCGCCACGCCGCCGGCCGTGCCCGTCGACCACTCGATCGGGTGCAGCCGCGTGGCCGAGTTGGCCAGGAACGACTGGGCCATCGTCTTGCCCACGACCAGCAGGTTGCCCAGGTCGCGGTGCGTCAGGGCCCGGAACGGGATGCAGAAGGGGAGCGTGTCGTGGGCCGCCTCGCAGTAGGCGGGCATGTCGCAGCCGGCAATCGGGTGGATGTCGGCCGGATAGGCGCCGAGGGCCACGCGGTCGGGAAACACGGTGCCGGTCCGCTGGCGTGCCGGGCCCGTGAGGTCGGCGTACTTCAGCACGAACCCGTCGAGCCCGATCGCGCGGCGGGTGTCGCGGATGTAGGGCAGTTTCGCGAGCCCGTGGCCGGTGCCGAGCACCGCCGGGCAGAGGCTGATTCGGGCGGGGTCTACGCCGCCGTCGCCGGCGTGGTCCCGGAACCACTGGTGCCAGCCGAACGCCCGGTCCTCCGCACCACGCAGGGCAGCGAGGTCGAGGCCGCCGCGCCAGTCGGCTCGTTCGGCGGCCGCTGCGGGGCGGGGGAGGAACAGGTAGGCGAACGGATAGTCGTTGCCTCCTTCGCGATGCTTCGCCGAATAGCCCCAGTTCTGCAGGCAGATATCGCCCGCTGTGGGCGTCGCCGCGCGGCCCCGGATCCGCCGGTAGGTCCAGATCTTGGTCCACGCGTCGGGCTTGTCGCCGTAGGCGCCGTAGCCAAGTTCCGTGGCGGCCACCTTTCGATCGGCCTCGTGGACCGGCTCGTCGTGGAGCTGCTGGGCGAAGCAATAGACCGTGGCCTGGCCGCAGGTGTCGCG
>JBJTJO010000045.1:0-7257 GCA_046095965.1 Planctomycetaceae bacterium | reverse complement strand
CGGTGGGGGACGTGACCGACATGACCCCCGCGGAACTCGGCTACCGGCTGCCCGCGGAGTGGGAGCCGCACGCGGCCGTGTGGCTCGCCTGGCCGCACCGGCGGGCCACCTTCCTCGGCGACTTCGCCGTGATTCCGCCCGTGTTCGCCGGCATCGCGCGGCTGCTGGCCCGCCACGAGCCCGTGCGGATCGTGGCGGCCGGCGGACCGCTCGCCGAGGCGCGGAGCGCGCTCGCCGACGTCGCGAACGTCGGCTTCGAGGAGATTCCGACGAACGACTCCTGGCTCCGCGACACGGGGCCGGTGTGGCTCGCGCCGCGTGCGGCTCCCACTCCGCGGGCAGCCGGTAGCCGAGTTCCGCGGGGGTCATGTTCGTCACGTCCCCCACCGATCGCCGAGGCCGCCATACGCGTCGATGCGCCGGTCGCGGAAGAAGGGCCACCGCGTCCGCGACCATTCGATGCGGGCCAGGTCGCACTCGCACACGATCACATCGGGCGCGTGGTGGCCCGCGAGCGCCAGCCGCTCGCCATTGGGCGCGTAGACCACGCTCGCGCCCCAGAACCGCAGGTCCCCCTCGCGGCCGGTCCGGTTCACCGCCGCCACGAACACGCCGTTGGCGATGGCATGACTGCGGAGCATCGTGTCCCACGACTCGTACTGCTCGCGGTGCAGGGTCTCCTCGCCGTCGAGCCAGCCGATCGCGGTGGGGTAGAAGAGCACCTCCGCCCCGGCCATGGCCGTGAGCCGCGCGGCCTCGGGATACCACTGGTCCCAGCAGACGAGCGGCCCCACGGCGAGCCGGCTCGTGGGCACGCTCATGAAGCCCGTGTCGCCGGGCGCGAAATAGAACTTCTCGTAGTAGTGCGGATCGTCGGGGATGTGCATCTTGCGATACACGCCCGCGGTCGAGCCGTCGGCGTCGAAGACCACGGCCGTGTTGTGGAACAGGCCCGCCGAGCGGCGTTCGAACACGCTCCCCACGAGCACGACGCCGTGCTCCCGCGCGGCCGCCCCGAGCCGCTCCGTGAGCGGCCCGGGTACCCCCTCGGCCGCGGCGAATTTTCCGTGGTCTTCACTCGGGCAGGGCTAGGCGCGGGCGATGGGTTCGGGGAGGCAACCGCCCTGGGCGCCCCGGTTCGCCGCCTCCGCGATCCCCGCGAGCGCCTGCGCGACGTTCGCCTCCCGGTCGGATGTGCAGACCGATTGCACGAGTCCCAGCCGCACGACCGGTCCCTCGGCCCGCTCCCCGGCGGCGTCCCCAGCCGGCCCGCGCGGCCGCGGGCTCATCCCGTCACCGCCGGCAAGAGCCGCGCGGCGGGCACGGGGAACTGCTCGGCGAGCTCGGCCACCTCGCGGCGGGTGCTCTCGACCACGCCGGCGTCGCCGGCGTTCCTGAGCGCCCGCAGGATCCAGGCGGCGATCCGCTTCATCTCGTCGGGGCCCATGCCGCGCGTCGTGAGCGCGGGCGTGCCCAGGCGGATGCCCGAGGGGTCCATCGGCTTCCGCTCGTCGAAGGGGATCATGTTCTTGTTGCAGGTGATCCCGCAGCGGTCGAGCGTCTCCTCGGCGATCTTGCCGCCGATGCCCAGCGGCGTGACGTCCACCAGCATCAAGTGGTTGTCGGTACCGCCGCTCACGAGCCGCACGCCGCCCAAGGCGAGGGCCTCGGCGAGCGCCTTGGCGTTGGCGATCACCTGCCTGCCGTAGGCCTTGAACTCGGGACGCAGCGCCTCGGCGAAAGCCACGGCCTTGCCGGCGATCACGTGCATGAGCGGCCCCCCCTGCTGCCCGGGAAACACCGACCGGTCGAGCACTTTCGCGTCGGCCACGCGGCACATGGCGATGCCCCCGCGCGGGCCGCGGAGGGTCTTGTGGGTCGTGCTCGTGACGAAGTCGGCCACGGGCACGGGGTTGTCGTGGAGGCCCGCGGCGACGAGGCCCGCGTAGTGGGCCATGTCCACCATCAGCTTCGCGCCCACCTCGCGGGCGATCTCGGCGAAGCGGCCGTGCGGGATCTCCCGCGGGTAGGCGCTCGCGCCGGCCACGATGAGCTTCGGCTTGTGCTCGCGGGCGAGCCGGGCCACCTGGTCGAAGTCGAGCCGGTGATCCTCGCGGCGGACGCCGTAGTGGACGAACTTGTAGAGCACGCCCGAGGCGTTGAGCTTCATGCCGTGCGTGAGGTGGCCGCCATGGGCGAGGTCGAAGGCGAGCACCGTGTCTCCCGGGGCGATCGCCGTCATGTAGACCGCGGCGTTGGCCTGGCTCCCCGAGTGGGGCTGGACGTTGACGTGCTCGGCCCCGAACAGGGCCTTGAGCCGGTCGCGGGCCAGGTCCTCGACCTTGTCCACGAACTCGCAGCCGCCGTAGTAGCGGTGGCCGGGGTAGCCCTCGGCGTACTTGTTCGTGAGCACGCTGCCCACGGCCTGCATCACGGCCGGGCTCGTGAAGTTCTCGCTGGCGATCATCTCGAGGCCGTCCTGCTGACGGACCTGCTCGGCGGCGATGGCCGACCAGACCTCCGGATCCTCGAGCTCCACGAAATTGGGCGTGCCGTTCAAGGGCGGTGCTCCTGCAAGAAGACGGGGCGGTCGGACGTCCGCGGAATCTCGATTGTGGGAGGCGGCCGGAGCACCGTCAACGAACCCGGCCGGCGCCGCCGCCCCCGCGGCGGGTCTTGCCCCGCTTGCCCCGGCCGCCGGCACCGCGCCCGCAGGGTCCGCGCAGCCTGCGCCGACCCGCCGCGGGACGGTTCCGTTCGGGGAAACCTCATCGCTCGTCCCTGTCGTGTCGAAAAACCCTGTCGTGAGGACCGGGCGCGGAGGCGCCGGTCGCGGGGTTCTTTCCGGGGAGGGATCGATGGGGGGGCGCAACAGGTTCCTGGCAGGATGCGTCGCGGCCGCGTGGTGCGCCGCGAGCGTGGCGTTCGTGCCGCCGGCACGGGCGGCTGGCGAATGGTTCGTGGACGGCCTGGGTCTTCCAGCCGAGGCCTGCGAGCCCTACGCGCTCGTCGAGGCGCTGGCGATGCAGCGGGCGCCGGGCGGGGGCGGGCCCCTCGTGCTCGACACCACCACCGACCTGCCGGTGATCACCGGCGACTCCCTCCAGTCCGCGATGGCACCGGGCATCCGCGCCGTCTACGGCCGCCACGGTCCCTGCGCGCTCGGCTGGGAGGTGGGCTACGTCGGCGTGTATGGCATGGTCGCCGACCAGTTGGCGAGCGGCTCGAACAATCTCGCCGTGCCGCCGCAATTGTCCGACGAGTTGGCCGGCCTGCGAAACGCGGCTGCCGCCTTCGCAAAGTACACGTCCTCGTTCGACAGCGTGGAGGCCAACCTCCTGCTGACGCAGCAGAACTGGCGACCGGCGCGGGTCTCCTCGTATCCGCACGAGGACGTGACGCGGGTCATCACCTGGGACTGGCTCGCCGGCTTCCGCTGGGCGGGCCTGACCGAGGCGGCCGCGCTCACGCTGACGCAGCCCGGTGGCCTGTTGTCCGACACCTACGCCACGCGCACGAGCAACAACCTCTTCGCCGGCCAACTCGGCTTCAAGGCCCGGGCCGACTGGGGCCTGTGGGCGCTCGACGGCTGGCTCAAGGCGGGCCTGGCGGGCACGGCGATCTCCCAGGCGCAGGCGCCGATCGTGGACTACACCGGTGACGTCTACCCCGGCCGCTCCGCCCGCACCGCCGACCTCGGCGGCATCTTCGACATCGACGTGGCCGTGTCGCGACGGATTGCCGAGCACTGGGCCATCCGCGTCGGCTGGAACTCGATCTGGCTCACGGGCGTGGCCCTGGCCACGAACCAGTTCGACTTCTCGAACGCCGAGACCGCCGGCACCACCGTCGCCAACAGCGGCACGTTCTGGATCAACGGCGTCACGCTCGGCCTCGAGGGCCGGTGGTAGCGGGGACACGCGCGCGACGCCGGGCAATCCTGTTCGGTGCGAGATCGCGGTATCTCCCTCTCCCTCTGGGAGAGGGCCGGGGTGAGGGTGCAGGGAATCCGGGCAGATTCACAAGCACCCTCACCCGGCCTTCGGCCGGCCTCTCCCAGAGGGAGAGGCACGGTAGGCACGGGCAACCCCTCGCGGGATTACCGTCCGGGCCCGGCTCCCCGTATTCCTGGAAGGAAATCAGGTCGCGCTCAGGAGTTCGATCTTGAAGATGAGCGTCGTGTTCTTGAAGTCACCCGTCTGGCTACCCGGGTCTCCGTAGGCGAGCTCCGGCGGAATCACGAGCAGCCGCTGGCCGCCGACCTTCATGCCGACGAGCCCGTAATCCCAGCCCGCGATCAAGGGGGTCGTGCCGAGGACGAGCGGGCTGAAGTTCCGCCACGAGTTGAACACGGTGCCGTCGGTGAGCATGCCGAGGTAGTTGACGTTCAAAGTCTTGCCCGTCGTCGCGGTGGCTCCCGTTCCAGTGACCATGTCAGCGTACTGCAGACTGCTGGTCGATCCGGCGGGGATCGTGCCGGAGTTCGCCGGTACTCTCGTCGTGAGGCCAGACATCGTCTGCAGCGTGAATCCGGTGATCGTCACCGTGATCGTCTTGGTCGCCGTGCCGTCGAGGCTCGTGACGGTGAGCGAATCCGTCACCGTGGCCGGGGCCCGCAGCAGGAGCGTGGCCGGGCGGCTCGTGTCGAGAGCGTAGCCCCAGGCCCCGGTGGTGGCGTTGAACGTGAACGTGCCGTAGGTGCCGGTGAGCGCGGCGGTCGCGGGGGTCGCGAACTTTGCCTGCCCGGCGTCGGGGTCGGTCACCGTGAGCGTGTCGCCGGTGTTCATCGCCCCCACACCGGCGGTCACGGCGCCGGTCGCCGTGCCACCGATCGTGGCCGGGGACGTCGCCGACACGAGTTCCATGTCGTAGATGACCTTCGACTTGCCCGGAACTCCCGTGCGGCCCGCGTCGCCGAAGGCGAGTTCCGGCAGGATCTCGAGCAGCCGGCGACCACCGACCTTCATGCCCAGGATGCCGGCCTGCCAGCCGCTGATGGCCGAGCCGCTGCCGAGCGTGAAGGTGGAGGTCTGCGCCGAGTCGAAGACGGTGCCGTCGGGCAACATGCCGGTGAACTTCACGACGACCGACTGTCCCGTGGCGGCCGTGGTGCCCGCGCCGGTGACGATGTCGCGGGTCTGCATGGGGCGGCTCGCGCCCGCCGCAACGCCCGCCGTCGGTGACGGCGTCGCCACGGTGCCGTTGATGGTCTGCGTCGCGAACACCGTGCGGGGCGTGGCGATCCGCAGTGGACCGACGAGATTCGTGACCGGCGTGGCTGACCGCACGCCCGCGACCGAAACGTTCGAGATGCCGACCGGGCCGCCCGGATCCCCCTGCGTGACGAGGAACCGGTCCACCTGGCCGTTGCCGTCGGCATCCACCGCGGCGGCGAACACGGAGGCGTTCGGCCGTTGGTTCGCCCCGAACGCGGTGAATCCCCGGAGGATCGTGTTCGCGGCGGCGGAGACCGTGCCGTCGTAGACGAGCGTCTGCGCCGCACCGCTGCCGCCACGCCCTGCCGAGATGACGATCTCTTCGATGGAATCGGCCACGCCGGTGGCAGCGTAGCTGCCGCTCGTCACCGTCACGCCGCCCACGAAGGGCAGCCCGTAGGCCCCATTGAAGACGGGCGTGATCGTGTCGGCCACGCGCGGCGTTCCGGGTCGCGAGAGGTCGTAGACCTTCACCTGTGCGGGGATGCCCGACCCCGACCCCACGAGGATCTCCACTTTGTTGTCGGCGATGCGCTTCACGAGCGCGCCGTTCGTGAACTCGCCCACGTCGGCCACGCCCACGCTCGACCCGCCGTTGTAGCTCGCACCGAAGGGCTTCGCGATCGTCGCATGCAGCGCGACCGAGGTCGTGCCGCCGGCGTTCGTCACGCGGAACACCTTGATGTCGCCCCCCTCGCGGGACTTCGAGACGATGATGTCCTCGGCACCGACGCCATCAACGTTGCCCACGGCGACCTCGCAGCCGCCCTTGTAGGAGTCGCCGAACGGCCGGAAGGAGAGCACCTCGGTCAGCGTCGCGCCGTTCGGCTTGAAGACCTTCACCTCGGCCACGCGGCCCGAGCCGCACGTCGCCACGACGTCGGCCGCCGCGTTGCCGGTGACGCGGCCCATCGCCAGCCGCACGCCCCCCTTGAAGCCCGCCTCGAACGCCATCACCGACGCCTGCTGCACGCCGGTTTCCGCGTCCACGATTCGCACGAGCGGCGTGCTCGTGGGTCCCACGTCGCTGGCGACCGCGACGTTGCCCGCGAGCAACTGGCGTCCCTCGAGCCCCTCGATGCCGAACTCCCGTGACCGGCGACGGGAGCGGACCTGCGACAGGCGACGGCGGCGGGCCATGGGACGTTCTCCGGGTACGACACCTTGTACGGTCATGGATACCTCACGGTTCGGACCGGGGCAATTTTTCCGGCAGTGAGGCTTTTTCCACGGGGTCCGCCGGTCACGGCAGGGACAGGGGCTCGGGCATGAACGTCACGACCGGGATCAGGAACGCGAGTAGTCCGAGCACGGTGCGCACCGCCCCGAGCGGCCGGCCGTCCTCGCGGATCGGCGGATGGTCGGCCCCGATGAGCGTGACCGCGACGACCATCACCAGCCAGTCGTACTTGCCCCACACGACGATCGCGGCCATCGCCGCGAGCAGGACGCCGCGGGCCACCCAGTCGCCCCGCGTGCCGAAGACGGCCCGGCAGAGGTGCCCGCCGTCGAGCTGCGACAGTGGGACCATGTTGAGGCCGGTGACCAGCAGGCCGACCCAGCCCGCCATGAACAAGGCGTTGGGCGCGACGGCCGCCACGCCGAGATCGGGCCGCACCGCGTCGCGGATCCAGCGGGCAACTGGGGGCAGGGCGAACGGGTTGGTGTCGGCAGGCCCTCCCACGAGCAGCCCGGCCGCGAGCAGCGGGAGCGCCACCACGAGGCCGGCCACCGGCCCGGCGATCGCGATGTCGAAGAGCTGCCGGCGGTTGGCCCGCGAGCCCTCCATGCCGATCACGGCGCCGAGCGTGCCGGTGAGCAAGAGCGGCATCGGGATAAAGAACGGCAGCGTGGACCCGATGCCGTGGATTCTGGCGGCGACCCAGTGGCCCGCCTCGTGGGCCGAGAGCACCGCCAGCACCGCGGCCATATAGACTATCCCGCGGCCCCAGTGCGCCGCGATCGTCGCCCCAACACCCTCGTCCACGCCGAGATCGGGCCGCACCGCGTCGCGGATCCAGCGGGCAACTGGGGGCAGGGC
>JBJTJO010000044.1:0-16735 GCA_046095965.1 Planctomycetaceae bacterium | reverse complement strand
AAATACGGGGCGTGAAGGGCACGCGAGCAGCCGCTCCGCGGAGCGCGTTGGTGCAGACTGGCAGTCTGCACACGGTGGCAGGCCGAACAACGCAGCGATGGCAGAACGACGGCACGATCCGCATTCCGCAGATTGCCAATCTGCGGCTACTTTCGGACAGGCCGAACGACAGCGCCTCCGCGCAGCGCGTAGGTGCAGACTGGCAGTCTGCACGCGGTGGCAGGCCGAACGACTCCCCGGTGGCCGACTGACGTGGCCAAACGCAGGCCACCCGCTGATGATTCGGGCTTGCTGGCGGGAATAACCGCCCCCCGAGCCGGCCCGTCGGCAGGCCTCCCGGTCACAAAGTACAGTTTGATCATGCCCCGCACCAGCGACGACGACCTGTTCCAAAGCTCGACGATGACGTTCGGCGAGCACCTCGAGGAGTTGCGCACCTGCCTGATCCGCGCCTCCGCGGGGCTGGCGGTCGCGGTGCTCGTCGGCTTCTTCGTCGCCCGGCCGGTCGTGCACCTCATCGAGCAGCCGCTGCGGCGGGCCCTCGGCACCTACTACACGGGCCGCGCCCTCGAATCCTTCGACGAGTGGCGGCCCCGGCAGCCCGGCGGCCCCGCCCTGCCCTACGGCCGGTCGGAAGTGGTGGACGCCGTCGAGCGGCAGGGCATGTCGTTCGAGCTCCGCGAGGTGCACGCCGACCGCCTCGCCCGTGTCCTCTCCGGATCGGCCGCGCCCGCCGTCTCGGGCACCGCCGGCTTCGACACGGGCACGCTCGTGCCGCTCCTCCTCTGGCAGCCGCTGGCCCGCGACCCGCGGGTGAGCATCACCACGCTCTCCGCGCAGGAGGCCTTCGGGATCTACGTGAAGGCGGCCCTGCTCGTGGGTGTCGTGCTCGCGAGCCCGTGGATCTTCCACCAGCTCTGGACGTTCGTGGCCGCCGGCCTCTACGCCCATGAGCGGCGTTGGGTGTGGACCTTCCTGCCGGTCAGCGTCGGGCTGTTCCTGGCGGGCGTCCTCCTCGCGTTCTTCTTCGTGTTCGATTTCGTGCTCGACTACCTGCTCGCCTTCAACGCCTGGCTGGGCCTCGACCCGGATCCGCGCATCAGCGAATGGATGTCGTTCGTGCTCATCCTGCCGATCGGCTTCGGCGTCGGGTTCCAGTTGCCGCTGGTGATGCTGGTCCTCGAACGCATCGGCGTGTTCGACGCCGAGACCTACGCGAAGCAGTGGCGGGGCGCGATCCTGGCGATCGCCGTGGTCTCGGCCCTGCTCACGCCCGCCGACCCCTACAGCATGCTGTTCCTCGCCGTGCCCCTGTGCCTGCTCTACTTCGGCGGCATCGCGCTGTGCCGGCGCAACGCCGCGGCCGGGTCCCGCGGCCTTCAGCCGGCGACGAAGGCCAGCCAGTAGAAGATGCAACCGGTCACCGCCGTGCAGGCCAGGTCGATCGCGGCCAGCCAGCCGAGGCGCCGGTGCCGCGGGCCGTGCGGGCCCGGAACCGGCGGCCGGGGAAACCGCGTGAACGCCCCCCACGTCACCCAGGCCAAGAGCCCGAACGTCGTCGTGGCGAACACGAGGTGGATGCCGAGGGCCGCCAGCACGCCGGCCGGCCACCACGGGCTCGCCGCCGCACGGGCCTTCCAGTCGCTCATGAGGCGGATGTCGATCTCGAAGACGACGATCGCGACGGCCAGCGCCGCCACGATGAACACCTGCAGCGCCTTGTGCGCGGCGTAGCGGCCGCGGCGGACGAGCGCGATGCTCCAGGCCAGCACGGGCATGAGGGCGAGCAGCCCCACGAGCACGAGGTCCATGCCGGCCGAGGCCCGGGTGCCGAGAAACCCGTCGATTCCCGCATGCCGGCCACCGACTTCCGCCACGGGCTGCTCGGCTGGCGGGGACGATGGCATGGGCGACGGCAGGCGGGAGGAGGACGCGAGGTCGGATTGTAGTTCACCCCGCGTGGGCGACCATGGCGGCGACGGGGGGTATGCTCGGGGGAGACGCAGCCCGGGCCGGGTGGCGAAACTGGCAGACGCACGGGACTTAAAATCCCGGGGAGAGTGATCTCCGTGCGGGTTCGATCCCCGCCCTGGCCACCTTCTCCGCTTCACGCACCGAGGCGGCCTTGCTCCCGCCGTGAACAAGCTGTATCTCCCGCCCCTATGCAGCCGAATCCCTCGACCACCTCCTCCTGTGTCGCCGTCTGGGCACCGTGGCTGGCGGCGCCGCTGTTCGCACTGCTCCCGATCGGCGGCTGCGGCCTCGCCGGCGGGCTCCGGCCCGCGGCCGCCCAGGCCCCGGCGGCGACCGTCACGGCCCTGGTGCCGGCGGCGCCGGTCATGACGGTCGTGACGGCGGTCGTCCCGGCGATGGCATCGGTGCGGACGGCGCACTAGTGTTCCCGTAGCGGGCGCGTCGCCCCTGCGGAGAACCGAATGTCGCTTCGATCCCGGATTGCGGGCGTGGCCGCCCTCCTCGTGGCGGCCGCCATCCTCGTGAGCTCGCTGCTCCAGACGCTCGCCGCGCGGCGCGCCGTGCTCGAACAGGTCCGCGCGGGGGGCGAGAGCATCGCCGAGGTGCTGGCCCGCGCGGTCGCCTTCGTCGAGCTCGTGCCGGAGAACACCGACGACCCGACGCGACTGACCCGCAGCGCCGGCCTGCAACGACTCCTCGCCGAGCTCGTGGGGGGCGACGTCCGCGAGGTCCGCATCCTCGACCCGCAGCTCGCGACGATCGCCGAACGGCGCGCGGATCCCGGCGCCGCGGCGGGTGTCGGGCCGCGCGAGGCCGCGCTTGCCCGTGACGCGATCGCCGGCGGCCGGCCCACGAGCGCGTTCGACGTGGCGACGTGCCGCGTGGCCGCCGCCGTCCGGCGGCCCGACGGCCGGCCCGCCGGGGCCGTGCTCGTGACGCTCTCGACCGCCGCGAGCCGCGCCGTGCTCTGGTGGCAGGCGGCGGCCGCGGCCGCCGCCGCGGCGCTCGTGGGCATTCCCGGCATCCTCGCCGCGGTCTGGCTGGCGCGGTCGATCGCGAATCCCGTGCGGCGGGCGCTCGCCGCCGCCGTGTCGATCGCCGGCGGCGACCTCACGACGAGCGTCACGGGCGACGACCGCCACGAGTTGGGCCGCCTGCTCGGGGCCTTCGGCGGCATGGCCCGGTCGCTCGGCGGGCTCATCGGCCGCATCAAGACGGCCGGCGAGCGGCTCGCGACCGTCGAGGCCGACGCGGCCGCGGCCCTCGCCCGGCAGGAGCGCGCGGTCCGCGGCTTCGGCGGATCGGCCCACGAGATCTCGGCCGCGGTGACGGAGATCTCCACGACGAGCGAGCACCTGCTCGAGGCGACGGCGAGCGTCAAGGACGTGGCCCGTGAGGCGGCGAGCGTCGCGGAGGAGGGGCGCGGCGGCCTCGAGAGCATGACGGCCTCGATGGAACAGCTCGATGCGGCGATGAACGCGTTCACCCGCAAGCTGGCCACGATCAGCCAGCGGGCCGGCGGCATCACCGCGGTCGTGACGACGATCTCGAAGGTGGCCGAGCAGACGAACCTCTTGTCGGTGAACGCCACGATCGAGGCCGAGAAGGCGGGCGAGAGCGGCCGGGGCTTCCGCATCGTGGCCCAGGAGATCCGTCGGCTGGCCGACCAGACGGCGCTGGCCACGAAGGACATCGAACGCATGGTCCGCGACATGCAGGCGGCCGTGGCCAGCGGCACCATGGAGATGGACCGGTTCCGCAACCAGGTGAGCGCGCGGATCGGCGAGGTGTCCGACGTCAGCGAGAAGCTCGGCCGGATCATCGAGCCGGTGCAGGCGGTGACCCGGTCGCTCGACCAGGTTCACGACGGCATGGAGACCCAGTCGCACGGCGCCCGCCAGATCCGCGACGCCATGGAGAAGCTGCGGGACGACGCGGGCGAGTCGTCGGCGTCCCTGGCCGCCTTCGCGGCCTCGCTCGACGAGCTCCGCCGTTCGATCGGCGAACTCAACGCCGAGGCCGCCCGCTTCCGGACGTGACGCTCACCGCCGCACGGCCTCGCGGCCGGCGAGGAACCGCCGCAGGCCGCTCACGATCCGCTGCGGGGGCTGGCTGCCCGACTCGCTGTGAAGGGGCGTCTGGCCGTCGTCGGTGACGATCACCCGGATTCCCTCGGCCGCCACGCCGTCCTCGCCCAGGAGGCTCTGCGGGGCCCCGGCGGGGCTGCCGGTGGCCTCCCCGGGAGCCGGCGCTTCCGCGACCACGAAGTTTTCCCGGGCGAAAGCCCCGAATTCCGGGTCCTTGATGAGCGACGCCACCCGCATCTTCGAGGCGGAGTCGCCCGCCTTGGAGACCACGACCAGCACAGGCCGCCGCTCCTCCCGGGCCGTCTCGACGGCGGCGTCGAGCGACGCGACCGCGGGGCCGGTGGCGGCTTCCCGGGCCGGCATGTGCCCGTCCATGGCAGCCACCCAGGAGTCGGCCGCCTGCCCCATGTAGCCCGACTGGGTCGTGATCTTGGCCCCGTCCGCCCCGACCAGGACGACGCTGGGGAACGTCCGGACCCCGTACTTGATGCAGACCCGTGACCGGATGGCCCGCTCCTCGGCCGAAATGCCCTCCTTGGGGAGGTCGATCATGACGAGGATGAGCCGGTCCTGGGCCCAATTCCGGAAGGTTTCGGTGTGGAGGACCTTCTCCTCCAGCAGCTTGCAGTAGGTGCACCAGTCGCTGCCCGTGAACAGGATCAACACCGGCTTGCCCTGCTCGCGGGCGGCCTCCATGGCCTCCTCGTAGCTGGTCAGCCAGCCCTGCCCGGCCACCGCGGAGCCGAGCAGGAGGCACGCCCATGCCAGGGCGGCCCGCACGGCCAGCGAAACACCGTAAAGTCCCCGCAGACCACCACGGGCCTGCTGCCGTTCACGTCGCGTCATAGCACCTGCCTCCCTGAACCCGGAGAGAGTCATCGGGCCGATCCGCGGCCGTCCGCGAGGGCCCGAAGCCCAATCCGAGCCGAAAGGCTAGGGTCGGGAACCATCGGCTGTAAAGTTGTGCCAATTGTGCAGATTCCTTTGCCAACGCAAACCACCCATCTTTACCGATGGCTTTGGACTTGCGCGCGGCGGGTGGTTTTCGAGGATCGCCGGCGAGGAGTCCGGGGCGGGGCGGCCAGCACGGCTGGGGCCGATTGGCAGCGGTCCGCGACGTCGCTTGGCCATCGCGAAGCCGGGTGGCCGGCCACCGTGTGCAGACTGCCAGTCTGCACCTACTCGCTCCGCGGAGCCCCAGGCTGGCGGAGCCGGCGGGGTTCTCGAGAGCAGGAGGCTCTCGGGAGCGCTTGTCAGGCACGGACAGGTCCGTGCCTGACCGGAGCGGACGGCGGCCGGATGCCGCCGTCCGCGGGAAAATCAGAACTGCCAGATCGCGTCGCAGCCGCCGTAGAACTGGCCGGACCGATCGCCGTTGCCGAACGGCAGGGCCGGGTTGCCGCCCGTGGCCACGCCCGGCTGCCCCGAATACCAGTCATACCGGAGCTCGGGCCGGATGATCCAGTTCTTCGTCGGCTTCCAGTTCACGCCCCACGTGGCGGCCCAGAAATTCCCGGCGAAGCCGTAGGCATACGGCGTCTGGCCGAACACGTAGTTCCGCAGCGGCGTCACGACCCGGTAGCCGTCGTTGTCGCGGAACCACTCGAACCGCATGCCACCGACCAGCGTGTCGGTGAAGTTCCAGAACAGGTACTGGTTCACGCCGTACCACTGGGCCGTCTGGAACGCGTTCGGCGGGCCGGACGCGTTGAACTGCCAGCCGTTGTCGTTCTGGAACACGTAGGTGAGCTTGTCGGACAGCTTGTTCGAGTACACCGTGCTGAGGATCGACCGGTTGCCCACGTACGGCAGGCCGAACTGCGGATTCTCGTTGCCCGACGACGTGGTGATCGACAGCGACTGGTCCCCCTCCTCGTCCTTGAACGTGACGCCGCCGAGGTAGGCCGCGTTCGAGCCGGCGGCCGGGTAGGGATTGACGACCGGACCGAAGGTGCCCGTGCCGTCGTCCCAGTTGTCCCAGCCGTTCGTGATACCGTTGTAGAACGTGACCTGGTCGTTGGGCGTCCAGGTGGTGAGGATGCCGGTGTGGGTGAACGGCTCGCCGTACTGCATGCAGTAGGCGTGCGTGTAGAAGAAGTTGCCGATCGCCGGCACCACCTCGTACCCGATGATCGTGTAGAAGTGGCCGAACTTCACGGCGAAGTCGTTGTAGCCGAGTTCACCGTAGAGCTGCGGCATCGCGAGGCCGTAGTACCGCGAGGAATTCCAGCGCGGCGCGCCCAGGCCGATCGGGTCGCCGGCCTGGTAGGCATCGAGACCGCGGGCGGTCGTGTAGATGAAGTCGGTGCCGTAGAGCAGGTCGACGCGACCGCCCCAGTCCCATGTCCGCTTCTCGGTGTCGAGCGTGCGCTCGTTCACGAGGTAGAGCTGGTTCATCATGCCCTGCCACGCCCGGTCGTCGAACGTGATCGGCCCGTTGAACGGAGCGCCCCAGGAGTTGGCGCCGATGCCCGCGTCGATCCAGCCGTAGGTCGAGATGTTGCGCTTCTTGAGGAACTCGGTCTCCAGGTAGCGCTCCGGACCCTCCTCCTCGGCCGGCGCGGCCTCCTGGGCGGCCTCCTGCGGCGGCAGGGCCCGGTACTGGTAGGCGTCCTCCTGCGGCACGTTCGGCACGACGGGCGCGTCCTGGCCGCGGGCGATGCCCGTGGCTGCAAGGGACAGGATCGTTGACAGCAGGCCGCCCACGACGATCTGGGGCAGCCGCGGCTTGGCGGATGGCATGGGTTGAAACTCCGAGACTGTGATGGTTCCGGGCCGGGGACGCGTCCGAGCGGCCCCACGCGACAAACACGGAGAGTGGACGCCCGACCGGTCGCGGTCCGCCAAAACCGCGACCTGCCCACCACCCCCCGAATTCGCTATCGACGAGGACCCGCGAAAATTGCCGTCCCGGGAGCCGGGGACCGCAAGGTTTCGACGACCGGGCGCGCCGCCGGGAACCTGTGCCGGCTGGGTTGACTGCGAAACCGGGCCGCCGAGCCGGCGTCAGCCCGCCGGCGCGAGGGCGCCCTCGAGGAGCGCGTCGAGGAACCGCTCCGGCACGAACGGCTCGAGGTCGTCGGCCGACTCGCCGAGCCCCACGAACCGCACCGGCAGGCCGAACTGCTCGGCCACCGGCACGATCACGCCGCCGCGGGCCGAGCCATCGAGCTTCGCGAGCACGATCCCGGTGCAGGAGGCCGCCTCGGTGAAACCCCTGGCCTGGGAGAGGGCGTTCTGCCCCGCCGTGGCGTCGATCACGAGCAGCGTCTCGTGGGGCGCCTCCGGCACCTGCTTGGCGATCACGCGCCGGATCTTCCCGAGCTCCTGCATCAGGTTCGACTGCGTCTGGAGCCGGCCGGCCGTGTCGATGATGCAGACGTCGAACCCCTCCGCCACCGCCTTCGCGACCACGCGGTGGGCCACGCTCGCCGGATCGGAGCCCGGCTCGCCGCGGACCAGCTCGGCGCCGATGCGGCCGGCCCACATCGCGAGCTGCTCGACGGCGGCCGCGCGGAACGTGTCGCCGGCGCCGAGCACCACCCGCTTCCCGTCGCGGGCGAAGAGCCGCGCGAGCTTGGCGATCGACGTGGTCTTGCCCGAGCCGTTGACGCCCGTGACGAGGATCACCGTCGGCCCCGTCGCGGCCATGACCAGCCCCCCCGGCCCGGCGCCGGCCGGCGGCGCGAGCCGCGCGAGGAGCTGCCGGCGGATCGAGTCGATCACGACGTCGGGCTCGACGACCCGCGCCCGGAGCCGCTCGCGGACGTCGGCCACGATCGACTCGGCCGCGGCGGGACCCATGTCGGTCTTCACGAGCGCCGCGCGGAGCTCGTCGAGGAAGCCGTCATCGACGAGCCGCCCCTCCCGCTTGAAGAGGTCGCGGACGTCGGTGCCGAGCACCCGCGCGGTCTTCGCGAGGCCGGCCTTGAGCCGGTCGAGCAGGCCCCGCTTCGGCGCCGCGGCGGCCGCGGGCACAGCGTCAGCCGCCGCCTCCGCGCCGGGCCGGTCGCCGGCCGCCTCCGGCTGCTTCTTCGCGCCGCCGCCGAACCGGAACAATGCCATGTGCGAGACTCCTCGGGGTGCGTCGGGATCTCAGGCGTCGCTCGCGGCGGCCGCCCGCCGCGCCGCGAGGATGCCGCCGAGGATGCCGGCCACGAACCGGGCCGACGCCTCGCTCCCGTAGCGGCGGGCCAGGTCGATCGCCTCGTCCACGACGACGGGGCCGGGTGTGTCGGTGTGGAGCAGCTCGTGGAGGGCGATCCGCAGCACGGTGCGGTCCGTCGCCGCCATCCGCGACACCCGCCAGTTGGCCGACTGCGCGTCGAGCCGCGCGTCGAGCGCCTCGCGGTCGCGGCTCACGCCCTCGACGAGCGATTCCGCGAAGGCCACGAGCGGGCCGGAATGCAGCCGCCCCTTGATGAACGGGCGGAACCGGCCGTGGTCCGCGGCCGCCGAGCCGGGATTGAACTCCATCTCGTGGAGCACCTGGAGGGCGGCTTCGCGGGCACGGCTGCGGCGCGGCATGCGGGTGGTTCAGCGGGCGGGGGAGGGAATGCGGGCGAGCACGTCCATCATCTCGAGCGCTGCCGCGGCGCACTCCGCCCCCTTGTTGCGTCCGAAGGCGGCTTCGTCCCACGTGGCGCCGGCGACCGGCACCGCCGCGCGGGCCAGGGCCTGGGCGGCGGTGTCGCAGGTCAGGACGCCGAACAGGATCGGCACGCCCCGCTCGCGGCCGGCCTGCTCGATGCCGTGGGCGACGGCCGCCGCGATGTGACGGTCGTGGCTCGTTTCGCCGCGGATGATCGCCCCGAGGCAGAGCACCGCCCCGTAGCGGCCCGTGGTCGCCAGCCGGTCGGCGGCGAGCGGCAGCTCGAAAGCCCCGGGCACGCGCACGACGTCGATCGCGGAGCCGCCGAGTCCCGCGGCGTCGAGCCGCGCGAGCGCCCCGGCGAGCAGGCCGTCTGTGGCCTCGGCATTCCAACGCGCCGCCACGACCGCCACGCGGGTGCCGGCCGGCGGTCGGCCTGGGGAAGCGGACGGGGGCGTCTTCATCATCGCAGCCTGGCCCCACCCCTCACGTCTTCAGCGCCGCCAGGAACTCGGCGTTGGTCTTCGTCTTGCCGAGCCGGTTGAGGAGCAGTTCCATCGCGTCGGTCGGGTTCATCTCGCCGAGCACGCGTCGCAGCACGCAGATCCGGCGGTACTCGTCGGGCTCCAGCAGCATCTCCTCGCGGCGCGTGCCCGACCGGTTGATGTCGATCGCAGGATAGACACGCTTGTCCACGAGCCGGCGGTCGAGCACGATCTCGAGGTTGCCGGTGCCCTTGAACTCCTCGAAGATCACGTCGTCCATCCGGCTGCCGGTGTCCACGAGCGCGGTGGCGAGGATCGTGAGCGAGCCCCCCTGCTCCACCTTGCGGGCGCTGCCGAAGAACCGCTTCGGCCGCTGCAGGGCGCCCGAGTCCACGCCGCCGGAGAGGATCTTGCCGGAGTTGGGCACCTCGGAGTTCCAGGCCCGGGCCAGCCGCGTGATCGAGTCGAGGAAGATCACCACGTCGCGGCCGTATTCCACGAGCCGCTTCGCCTTCTCGATCACCATGTCGGCCACCTGCACGTGGCGGCTGGCGTTCTCGTCGAAGGTCGAGCTGATCACCTCGCACGACGGCCCCTTGACCTGCCGCTCCATGTCGGTGACCTCCTCCGGCCGCTCGTCGATGAGCAGCATGAAGACGTAGGCCTCCGGGTAGTTGGCGAGCACCGACTTGGCCATCTTCTGCAGGAGGATCGTCTTGCCGGCCCGCGGCGGGCTCACGATCAGGCCGCGCTGCCCGAACCCGATGGGCACGACGAGGTCCACGACCCGCGTGGCGAGCTCCTCGGGCGTGGTCTCCATGACGATCCGCTCGTCGGGGTGCAGCGGCGTGAGGTCGTCGAAAAACCGCCGCGTGGAGAGCTTGGCCGGATCCTCGCCGTTGATCGCCTCGACCCGCAGGAGGGCGAAGTAGCGCTCGCTCTCCTTCGGCGGCCGGATCTGGCCCGCCACGCTCATGCCGTTGCGGAGGCCGAAGCGGCGGACCTGGCTCGGGGAGACGTAGATGTCGTCGGGACACGAGAGGTAGTGGTGGTCGGGGCTGCGGAGGAAGCCAAATCCGTCCGGCAGGATCTCGAGCGTGCCCTCGCCGAACATCAGCCCGTTGAGCTTGATCCGCTCCTTGAGGATGCGGAACACGAGGTCCTGCTTGCGGGCCCCCGAGACGTCGCCGAGGTTCTCCTTCCGCGCGAGCTCGACGAGCTCCTGCATGGAGAGCTTCTGGAGCTCCGCGATCTGGGCGTCGCCCTTCTTGAGCGCCTCGTAGCGGTCGCCGATGTCGATGCCGTTCTGGACCTCGGCGGCGATCTCCTCGGCCAGCGAGATCGGCTCGCTGCCGTCGGCGGCGGCATCGTGGTCGGCGGTGGACATGGGGCACCGTTGGGCGCGAAGGCGGGAGGGATGACGACGGCGGGACGGAACCCGCGCCACCGCGGACGGACGCCGATGGCGGCCGACCGCGAGCCCGCGGCACGAGCGAAGGGAACCCCAGGCGGGAGCCGGGAGAAACGGTGGCCGCGGCCCTAATGCCGCAAACCCGACCAGATCGACCCGACCTGACGAGAAGTATACGCCTCGTCACGCGACGCATCCACCACCGCGGTTTTCCCGGGCGCCGCGGCCCGCGGGTCGCCGCCGCGGTCCCATGCCCGGTCGCGGGCGGCCCGCTGCCCCGGGGGGACGCCCCGCGCCTCGAGCCGGCGGCCCCGAACCGCCTCGTCGCACTCCACGACGACGATCCGGTCGCAGGCGGCCACCCACCCGGCCTGCACGAGCAGCGGCACGTCGAGCACGACCACCCGCGGACCCTCTCCCGCCGCCTCGGCCTGCCGGTGCGCGGCGAGCGCGGCCTCCATGCGGGCCCGCACCCGCGGGTGGACGATCGCCTCGAGGTCGGCCAGGGCGGCGGCGGCATGCGGCCCGGCGCCGAACACGACGTCCGCGAGTGCCCGCCGGCTCACCCGGCCGTCCGCCGCGAGCGTCCCGGCGCCGAAGCGTGACGCGACGGCCCGCCGGACCTCCGGCTCGTCGAGCACCTCGTGGGCCAGCGCGTCGGCGTCGATCACGTGCGCGCCGAGCGTCGCGAACATCCGCGCCACGGTGGACTTCCCAGCCGCCATCCGCCCCACGAGCCCCACCACGATCATGGCTTCGCCCCTCACTTCTCGCACGCGGCCCAGGTCTCGCCCGCGTGCACCGACACGTCGAGCGGCACGTCGAGGGTCATGGCCGACCGCATCTCCTCGACGACGAGCCGTTCCACCGCGGCCACCTCGGCGGACGGGCACTCGAGGAGCAACTCGTCGTGGATCTGCAGCACGAGCGCCGCCTCCGGCCGCTCCGCCCGCAGCCGGCCGTGCACGCGGAGCATCGCCAGCTTGATGAGGTCGGCGGCCGAGCCCTGCACGACCGTGTTGACGGCCGTCCGCTCGGGCAGCGACAGCGCGAAGACGCCGGTGGCGTTCCGCCGGCCGGCCCGGTCTCGGACGCCGGCGATCGCGCGGCGCCGTCCGAGGATCGTGGTCACGTGGCCGTCGCGGCGGCAGCGGTCGAGCACCTCGTCCATGAAGGCCGCGGCGCCCGCGAACGCGCGGAAGTAGGCCGCGATGAACTCCGCGGCCTCGGCCTGCGGGATGCCGAGGGCCTTCGCGAGGCCGAAGGCGCTCTGTCCGTAGAGGATGCCGAAGTTGACCGCCTTGGCGACGCGGCGGTCCGCGGGCGTGACCGCACCGGGATCGACGCCGCGGACGGCGGCGGCGGTGCGGGCGTGGATGTCCTCCCCCGCCGCGAACGCCGCCCGCATGGCCGCGTCGCCCGAGAGGTGGGCGAGGATCCGCAGCTCGATCTGCGAATAGTCGGCGCTCACGAACCGCCAGCCCGCCTCGCGCGGCAGGAACGCGGCCCGGATCTGCCGCCCCTCGGCCGTGCGAATGGGGATGTTCTGGAGGTTGGGGTCGCTCGAGCTCAGGCGGCCGGTGGCCGTGACCGTCTGGTTGAACGACGTGTGGACGCGGCCGTCGCCGGGATCGACGAGCACCGGCAACGCATCGACGTAGGTGCTCTTGAGCTTCGCGTAGCGCCGGTGCTCGAGAAGCCTGGCGGGCAGCTCGTGGAGCGGCGCGAGCTCCTCGAGCACCTCCGCGTCGGTGCTGGGACCAGTCTTCGTCCGCTTCACGACCGGAAGCTTCAATTCGTCGAAGAGCACGGCCCGCAGCTGGAGCGGCGAGGCGATCGAGAACTCGCGGCCGGCGAGGGCGTGGATCTCCGCCTCGAGCGCGGCCAGCCGCGCGGCATAGTCGGCCGAGAGGGCCGCGAGCACGGCGCTGTCGATCCGCACGCCGCGGAACTCCATCTCGGCAAGCACGGCCGCCAGCGGCATCTCGACGTCGCGGAAGAGCGCCTCGAGCCCGGCGGCGGCGAGCGCCGGCGGCAGGGCGGCAGAGAGCACGGCGACCAGCCCGCAGTGGACCGCCGCCTGCGGTGCATCGACGGGCCCCTCGACGGCGACGTCGGCCATGTCGGCGGGCACGACCGCCGCGACGGCCACGCCGTGCCGCCGCGCGGTCTCCACGAGGCCGAGGTTCCGCTCGCCCGCCTCGAGGAGGTAGGCGGCCAGGAGCGTGTCGAACGCGGCGCCGGCGAGCGACACCCCGATCGCCCGCAGGGCGACGTCCTGCCGCTTGAGGTCGTGCCCCCGCTTCGGCACGGACGCGTCGGCGAGGAGCTCCCGCACGGCCGGGGAGGCGAGCCGCTCGCGATCGAGCCAGGTGACGACGTCGCCGGCGGCGAGCGCCAGGCCGAGGGGCGGCGCGAGGATCGTGCCACCGGGCTGCCGCGCGACGCAGATGGTGAGCGGCCCGGCCCCCCGCAGCCGCGCGACCGTGGCGGCGACCTCACCGTCGTCGGCCGGCACGACGACCCGCACAGGCGCGGCCGGCGCGGGCTGTGCTCCGGCGGGCGGCCCTTCGGAATAGACATCGTCGAGGTCGAAGAGGGTGCGCGGCGCCGCCCGTGCCGGGGCCGCGGCGGCCGCCGCGACGGGCTCCGCCCCGCGGCCCGCCTTCCCGCGGGCCTGAGCGAGCAGGCCCCGAAACCCGAGTTCACCGAAGAAGGCGGCGAGCCGGTCGTAGTCGGGGTCGTGGAGCCGGCCCACGTCCCACGGAATCGCCACGGGCACGGCCGCGTCGAGCCGGATGAGCTCGCGGCCGGCGCGGGCGGTGTCGCCGTGCGCGAGGAGGTTCTCGCGCCGCTTCGCCTGCGTGACCTCGCTCGCCCGCGCGAGCAGGTCGTCGAGCGTGCCGAACCGCTGCAGGAGCTCGGTCGCCGTCTTCGGGCCGATGCCCGGCACGCCCGGCACATTGTCCACCGCGTCGCCGACGAGCGCGAGGAAATCCACCACCTGGTCGGGCCGGATGCCCCACTCGGCCGCGAGCTCGGCGGGGCCGAGCACGGCGTTCGACCTGAGGTTGAGCAGCCGCACCCGGTCGCCGAGCAGCTGCCGCGCATCCTTGTCGGCGGTGGCGATCGTGCACGTGCCCCCGGCCTCGAGCGTGCGGGCCGCGAGCGTCGCCAGCACGTCGTCGGCCTCCCAGCCCGGCACCTCGACGCAGGGCACGCCCATGATCCCGAGCAGCCGCCGCACGAGCGGGATCTGCGGCACGAGGTCGGCCGGCATCTCCGCGCGCGTGGCCTTGTAGTCGGCGAACCGCTCGTGGCGGAACGTGGGCCCGGGCGGGTCCATCGCACAGAAGAGATAGTCGGGCTTCTTCTTTTCGACCATGTCGAGCAGGTCGCGGGAGAACCCGAACACGGCCGACACCGGCGTGCCGTCGGGCGCCGTCATCTCGGGCAGCGCGTGGAAGAGCTGGTAGATCCGCGACAGCGTGTCCACCGCGAGCACGGTCTTGCCGTGCAGGTCGGGCGCGATCGTGGCGGCTTCGTCGCTCATGCGCGGGCCAGCATACCCGCGGTGCCGCGTCAGCGGCGGAGCCGGTCGCCGAGGATGAGCGCGGCCACGAAGCCGAGGGCCGCGCCGGCCAGATGCCCCGTGGAACTCATCTGCGGGACCAGCGCGTCCAAGGCGGCCTGCGTGATCACGAAACCGATCATCAGCAGCGCACGGCCGCGGGCCACCGCCGCCCGCTCCCGCAGCCAGCCCCGCAGCATCATCGCCGCCGTGGCGCCGATGATTCCCATCACGGCGCCCGAGGCGCCGACGCACACGCAGGGTTGGCCCCTCAGCCAGGCCACCGCGACCACGGCCGCCATCGAGCCGAAACCCGCGAACAGATACACGCCGAGGTAGCGGGCCGCGCCGAGCGCCTTCTCCGCCGCGGGGCCGAGCGCTCCCAGGGCGACCATGTTCATCGCCAGGTGGGCGAGGTTGAAGTGGAGAACGGTCGAACTCGCGAGCCGCCACCACTCGCCGCGGCCGACGCACCCGCTGCACATCGCCCCCGCGTCGTGCAGCCGTTTCCCGTCTCCCACGCAGCCGAAAAACCACTCCGCGGCGAAGACGGCGACGTTGATCGCGATCAGCACCTGCGTCGCCCGCGCCGTGAACGGCGATACCGCCGGCGCGAACCGCGATTCCTGCTCGAGGCGGGCGGCGAGCGCGTCGAGCAATCCGCGACGGCGCTCGTCGAGCGGAGCGGGCGGCGTGTCGAGAAGCGCGAGCCGCCGACGGATCGCGAGCGCGTTGGCCGGATCCACCGTGGGCAGAAGTTCCTCGAATTCCCGTCGGGCGGTCTCGACCTCGCCGGCCGCCCAGCGGGCAGTGACCTTCCAGAACCGGTTTTGATCGGCGGGCGCGGCGGCGAAGTAGCCCTTGGCGAGGATCCGATCGACGATGTCCGGGCGGCCGCCGAAGGCGCAGACCATGAGGCGGTACGTATCGCGGAACACGGGGGGCAGCCGATCGATCCTCTCCTGCTCGCGCTCGGAGCGGTCGATCATTCCCGCCACGTCGCCGGTCTCGCCCAGGGCCCGGAGCGCGAAGACGAGCAGATTCGGGTCACGGGCCACCGCGGCGGGATGCTCGCCGGCCCAGGCGGCCATGTCGTCCCAGCGCTGCCGCAGCGCGCAGAGCATCATGAATGCCACCGCGGCCATTGGCGACTTCGAGTGCCGCAGTCGTTCGAGCGCCGCATCGGCCCCGTCCAGGTCGCCTCGATGCGCGGATTCCTGCGCGGTGACCACCGCCGGTCCGTCAGGCAATCCGTCGGCAGGATGCAGGAGCGCCGCGAGGCGGAGGAATCGACGGGCGGCGGCATGGCGCCGCCGCATGGCGAGCCGCCAGCCGAGGTTCAAGAGCATCATCGGGGCCAGCACGAGCAGGACCCACAGCGCCGCCGCCGCCATGACCACCGGCCCGCTGCCGAGCAGCCGACCGGCCACGGCCACCGTGAGGATCCCCGCCCACACCACGAGCCAGCCGGGCGGCGCGGAACGGAAGCGGACCCAGCCGGCGATCGGCCCCACGAGGCAGAGCGTCGCGACGATCCAGAAAATGACCTCGGTCTGCCCGTCCATGACCGCGCTCCCAGCCCTGGCACCGACGCAGGCGGCCGTCAGTCGCCCGCGGGGGGCTCGTACTCGAAGTCCTTCCACTTCATGGCGCGGCGGAAGGGCTCGATCCGCAGGACGACCTCGCCGTTCTGGAAGATGCGGACCGTGCCGCTCGTCTCGCTCACCGCCACGGCCACGCTCTTCGTGCGCCGCGTGATCGCCGCGGCGGCCCAGTGGCGGGCGCCGAGGCCCTTGGCCACCGACACGCTCTCCGCCGAGGCGTCGATGTAGCGGGCCGCGGCCTCGACCGTGCCGTCGGCGCTGACCACGAAGGCGCCGTCGAGCTGTGCGATCTCCTTGATCCCCTCGCGGACACGGCCATCGACGAGCCGGCGCTCGCCGCGACTGTAGCCCCGGACGGGATCGAAGCCCGCCGAATGGCTCGACTGCAGGACCTTGCGGGCGTCGCCCACCACGAACAGCGTGCCCACGGGCTTGCCCTCGCGCCCCTCGCGGCCGATCTCGACGGCGAGATCGACCACGAGCTTGAGGGTCTCGAGCGGCACCTTCGTCTCGAGGTTCCGCAAATCGCGGACGGTGAGTTGGCCGAGATGCTCCTCGAGGCGGAGCAGGCTCACGGAGTCGATCGTGCCCGCCTCGAAGCCGCTGTAGAGGGCCACCACGCGGGCCTCGGGGGCGATCCGCTCGGCGGCCACGCACTCGAGGAGCGCCTGCGCGATCCGCTCCTGCACGGGGAGCCCGGGAACGTCGAGCGGCACCTTCTGGAGGCCGTGGTCGCCCGCTCCCTCGAGGTCGCCTTCCTGGTCGGCGGCCACGAGCACGGCGGCCGTGCCGGCCACGTGCCGCACCCGCGCCCAGTCGAGCGGCTGCTCGGCGAGCAAGAGGATCGCCTCGGCGTCGGTGGCCGCGACCAGCCGCGCGGCCGTGTCGAGGAGCTGCTCGAGCTGCGGGGTGAGTTCGGCGGGGGTCATCGGCCCCTCCAGGCGCGTCGGGCGACGGCGCCCGGGCCGAAGCGGCGCAAGACTACGCACCCCGGGGCGACCGTTCAAGGACG
>JBJTJO010000043.1:0-6153 GCA_046095965.1 Planctomycetaceae bacterium | reverse complement strand
TCGCCGTCCTCGAGGTAGACGACCTTGTTCGTGTATTCGACGATCGGGGCGGCGTCGGACGCGACGAAGACCTCCCCGGCCCCCACGCCGATCACCAACGGCGAGCCCTTGCGGGCCACGTAGAGGCGGTCGGGCTCGTCGCGGTTGACGATCGCCAGGCCATAGGTGCCGGTCACCTGCGCGAGGGCCAGCCGCACCGCGGCCTCGAAGGGCAGGCCGGCGTCGGCGGCGAGGATCTCCTCGATCAGCTGCACGACGACCTCGGAGTCGGTCTGGCTCCGGAAGACGCGGCCCTTCGCCTGGAGCGTGGCCTTGAGCGCCGCGTAGTTTTCGATGATGCCGTTGTGCACGAGCGCGACGGTGCCGCCGGACCCGACGTGCGGGTGGGCGTTCGTGTCGTTCGGGGCGCCGTGCGTGGCCCAGCGGGTGTGGCCGATGCCCACGGTGCCGCAGGGCGGGACGGCCGCGAGCCGGGCCTCGAGGTCACGGACCTTGCCGGCGCACTTCGCCACCGCGAGGTCGCCGTTGAGGATCGCGACGCCGGCCGAGTCGTAGCCGCGGTATTCGAGCCGCGCGAGGCCCTTGAGGAGCACCTCCCGGCAGTCCCGGTGACCGATGTAGCCGACGATGCCGCACATGAGGTCGCTCCGTGGTGCTGAAACCCCCTGACCGACAGCCTCCGGCCGCCGAGGTAGCATGCAGTGTAGCGGACGCCGACGGCCGAGGACCGTCCGGCGGCCGGGTCGCGATCCACGGGGCCTCCGCCCATGAACGCCCGCCTCGTTCTCTTCGAAGACGCAGCCGCCGACCACCTGCAGCCCCTCACGCTCACGCGGCCGACCCACGACCTGCGAGTGGGCCTGCTCACGATTCGTGAGAAGTGGATGACGGCCCTGCACACCCCGCATGCGTCGGGGCCGCTGCGGCCGCACCTCGCGGGCGTGTTTCCGGCCTGCAGGCCGGGCCGCACGGAGACACTCTGGATCAACGCGCGGTACCTGCCGTCACGGGCGCTCGTGGCGGCGCTCACGCGGCGGGCCACAGGCCACGTGCGGCACGAGGACGACGTCGTGGCCGCGTGGGCCACGGCCGAACAGACGCGGGCCTGGCTCGCGGCGGGCGGACCGCAGCCGCGCGGGTCCGGTCGGCCGGTGCCCGGTCGCGGCCTGCACCGACTGCGATTCGCGTGGGATGTGTTCCTCCGCGCGGGCACCGAGATCGCCGCCGACGCGGCAAGCCTCGGCTGGAAGGCGGGCGCCGGGCCGGGCTGGAGCGCGGCGGCCCACGTGGACCGTCCCGATCAACTCTTCATGCACCCGTCGGCCGTCGTCGAGCCGGGCGCGATCCTCGTGGCCGAGGAGGGGCCGATCGTGCTCGACGAGGGGGCCCGCGTGATGGCCGGGGCGCTGCTGCGGGGGCCGCTCGCGATCGGTGCCCATGCGACGGTCCGCATGGGGGCCAGGATCTACGGCGCGACCTGCATCGGGCCGCACTGCAAGGTGGGGGGCGAGGTGGCGAACGTCGTCTTCCACTCCTACTCGAACAAGGCCCACGAGGGCTACGTGGGCAACTCCGCGTTCGGCCAGTGGGTGAACCTCGGCGCCGACACGACGGCCTCGAACCTGAAGATGACCTACGGCACCGTGAAGCTCCTCGACTGGCCCACGGGGCTCGAGGTGGACTCCGGCGAGCAGTTCATCGGCACGATCATGGGCGACCACTGCAAGACCGGCATCAACACGATGCTCAACACGGGCACGGTGTGCGGCGTGAGCTCGATCGTGGTCGGGGCGGGGTTCCCGGCCCGCGCGATCCCGTCGTTCAAGTGGGTGCAGCCCGGGGCGGTCGTGGACTACCGGCTCGACAAGGCGCTCGTGGACATGGAGCGGATGATGGCCCGCCGCGGCGTGCCGCTCACGGTCGCCTATCGCCGGATGATGGAGGCGGTGTTCGCCTCGAGTCGGAAGTGAAGGGCGGGAATGCGATCATCACGGCTTGACGGTGGCCGGAGCGGGGACCAGCCACATTCCGCAGAGTGCCACTCTGCGGCTACTCCAGGCAGTGCGTGATTCGCAACGCTTCCGCGAAGCGCGTAGGTGCAGACTGGTAGTCTGCACACGATGCCCCTCCGTCACGGCTCCGTCGCCGACACGCACACCAGCTCGCGGTCGTTGCGGGCATAGATGCAGCCGCCCGCGAAGGCGGGATGGCTCCAGACCACGTCGCGGCCGAAGCACTCGTTCGTGGGATCCAGGAGGTGCATGCGGCCGAGCTCGTCGTACGTCTCCAGCGAGAGCCGGGCGAGGATGAGATCCCCCGTCTCGCTGAAGATCCAGACGCGGGTCGCCCCCGGCGGGTCGCCCGCCACCGGCTCCGCCTGTCGCACGAGGAACGCCGTGCCGTGCGGGGCGCGGCGGTCGCCGCCGGTCGTGGCCGCGCGCGATTCCCACAGCCGCCGGCCGTCGTCGAGGGCCACGGCGGTGAGCGCGCCCGTCTCGCAGTCGCAGCCGTAGAGCGTGTCGCCGGCGATGAACGGCGTGGAGTTCGCGCAGTAGACCGCCGACTTGGGCTCGCCCCGCCAGATCGGTTTGGCGGCGGGCTCGGTGTCGGCGAGCCCGTAGAGCGCGCCCACGCGGCCGATGCCGCTCGCGTACAGCACCCGGCCCCGCGGCGTGTCGGCCACCTGCGGCGCCATGATCGACATGCCGTACATCGGCTTGAGCGGCTGCGACCAGAGCGCGGCGCCCGTCTGCGGGTCGAGGGCGTTCAGGTTGTCGGCATCCCAGATCAGGAGTTGCCGCCGGCCGCCCGCCTCGATGATCGTCGGCGGACAATAGCCGCTCTCGCTCGCCGTGAGCGCCCGCCAGCGCTCGGCACCCGTGTGCCGGTCGAAGGCGACCGCCACGCTGCCCGTGCCGCCCGCGAGGCAGATGAGCAGGTCGCCCTCGACGAGCGGGTGGCCGCAGAACCCCCAGATCGGCGTCGGGGCGCCGTAGTCCGTCTTGAAGTCCTTCCGCCAGAGGACGGCGCCCGTCCGCGCGTCGAGGCAGGTGAGGTTGCCCTCGGCGCCGAGCATGGAGACCTTCCCGTCGGCGACCGTGGGCGTGCAGCGCGGGCCCGCCGCGTAGGAGATCGAGTAGGGGCAGTCCTGCTCGTGCTTCCAGACAAGGTCGCCGGTCGCGGCGTCGAGGCAGAGGAGCCGCTCGCTGCCCTCGAGCACGGTGCGGTCGTTGGGGGCGTTGGCGACCTCGCCCGCGCGGCGGTCGTAGTCGGCGAGGTAGACGCGTCCGGCGGCGACGGCGGGGCCCGAGTAGCCGCCCTTCACGGGCACGCGCCACTTCACCGGCAGCCCCCGTTCGGGGAGCGCCGTCACGATGCGGCGCTCGCGCCAGATCGCGTCGCGGCGGGGGCCGAGCCACTGCGGCCAGTCGTCGCCGCGGCAGGGGACGGCGGCGCTGCAGCCGGTCAGGCAGAGCACGAGCAGGGTGAAGCGCGTCATCGGTCAGGCCTCCGCGGCCACGGCGAGGTCGGGCAGGTCGGCGTCCACGGGCACGCCCTCGGGCCGCCAGTCCACGATCTCGAGCTCGGCCGTCCGTCGGCCCTTGAACTCGTTGATCTTCGGCCGGAAGGCGAGGTGGAACGGCTGCCCCGGTGGCGGCAGGTGGGGCAGCCACTCGGCCGAGTTGAAGGCCACGCCCCGCATCCTCGCGCCGTGCTGCACGACCTGCAGGGCGAGCGTCTTGCCGCTTGCGCCGATCGTGCGGGCCGGCTCGGCGAGCGTCACGCCCGACGCGCAGAGGAGCGGCCGTCGATTCCCCTGGCCGAAGGGGGCGAGCTGCTCGAGCTGCTCGACCGCCTCGCGCGAGAGGCCCGCGAGCGAGGTCTCGCCGTCGAGCGTGAGCTGCGGCCGGCGGGCCTCCGGCGGGAGCCTGCGGTCCACCTCGGCCACGAACGCCGCGCGGAACTCGTCGATCCGGCCGTCCTCGATCGTGAGGCCCGCGGCCGCCTCGTGGCCGCCGCAGGTGACGAGCAGGTGGCGGCACGACTCGACCACCGCGTGGACATCCACGCCCGGCACGCCGCGGACGCTGCCCGTCGCGGGGCAGCCCTCGTGGGTGCCCCGGGCGATCATCACGACCGGCTTGTGCCAGCGCTCCACGAGCCGGCCCGCGACGATGCCGATCACCCCCTTGTGCCAGCCGCGGTCGGCGAGGACGAGGGCCGCGTCGGCGTCGGGGTCGAATTGCTCGCGGGCCTGCTTCGTCGCGGCGAGCTGGAGCGAACGCTCGACGGTCTCGCGCTCGGCGTTGCGCTCGTGGAGCCACTCGGCGAGGCTCGCGGCCCGGCCGGTGTCGGCCGTGACGAGCAGCTCGACGCCGTGCCCCGCGTGTCCCATGCGGCCGGCCGCGTTGAGCCGCGGGCCGATCTTGTAGGCCACGTCCTCGCTGTCGAGAGACTTCTTGTCGGCGATCTTGCAGAGCTCGACGAGCGCCTCGATCCCCGGGCCGCCCTTCTGCCGAAGGCACGCCAGGCCGTGCCGCACGAGGATCCGGTTCTCGCCCACGAGCGGCATGACGTCGGTGACGGTGCCGAGGGCGGCGAGTCCGATCGACCGGAGGAGCATCTCCCGCAGCCGCGGCGTGACCTGCTTGGAGCCGGCGGCCCGCGTGGCGATCGCCCAGGCGAGCTTGAAGGCCACGGCCGCGCCGCAGAGGTCGCCGAAGGGATACGCCCCGCCGGGCAGCCGCGGGTGGACGACGGCGTCGGCCGCCGGCAACTCCGCGCCGAACTCGTGGTGGTCGGTGACGATGAGCCCGAGGCCGAGCTCGCGGGCCCGCGCGGCCTCGGCCAGGCTGCGGATGCCGCAGTCCACGGTGACGACGAGGTCGGCCCCGTCCTTGGCGAGGGCCTCGAGGGACGCGGACTTGAGCCCGTAGCCTTCCTCGAACCGGTCGGGCACGTACCACGCGGGCTTCGCGTCGAGCGCCTCGAGGCAGCCGACGAGGATCGCGGTGGCGCTCATGCCATCGGCGTCGTAGTCGCCGTGGACGACGATCTTCCGGCCGGCCCGCGCGGCCGCGAGGATCCGGTCGGCAGCCTCGGGCACGCCCGGCAGCGTCTCCGGGTCGTGGAGGTCGGCGAGCGTCCCCGCAAGGAAGGCCTTCACGGCGGCCGCGTCGGTGACGCCGCGGGCCACGAGGAGCGCGGCCATCACGCCGGGCACGCGGGCCGACCGCTCGAGGGCCGCCACCGCCGCGGGGTCGTGGGCGCGGATCCGCCAGCGCTTCGGCATGCCCGGAACTCCTCTGTTCGCCCCGGCGAGCTCATGCCCCGCCGGCGCGATGCGGACAGTATAGGGGGCGCCGCGGCGCCCCCGAAACCGGCTATAGTGTCGGCCCGACCCGTTCCGCCGGAGGCCCGCATGTCGATCGCCGACGTTCCGCTCCCCGTGCTGGCGAAGAAGCCGAAGCGCGAGGACGTGCCCGAGGGCACCGTGCTCTGCGCGCACTGCACGGCGAAGTGCTGCCGCTACTTCGCGCTGCCGCTCGAGACGCCGACGACGCGCGAGGAGTTCGAGTACATCCGCTGGTTCCTGCTCCACGACCACGCCACCGTGTTCACCGAGGAGGGCGACTGGTACGTCTGCGTCCACACCGAGTGCAAGCACCTCCAGGCCGACCACCGCTGCGGCATCTACGAGACCCGGCCGCAGATCTGCCGCGAGTACACGACGAAGGAGTGCGAGTACGAGGATGACTGGGTCTACGACCAGTACTTCGAGACCGCCGAGCAGGTGGAGGAGTACATGGACGCGGTGCTCGGGCCCGGCGGCATGGCCGTCGGCGACGGCCGTAAGCGGAAGAACCGCACGCAGTCGATCCGCGGCCCGAAGCCGCCGCTGCTCCCCATCGTCTGAAAGCAAAAGGTGCCAGCCACCAAATTTGGAGAAGATGGATAGGTGCCTTGCCCAGATTGCCCTAATTTGGTGGCTGGCACCTTTTGCTCATGATTGAACCCCGCACGCTCAAGGGCTTCCGCGACCACCTGCCGGCGCAGGCGCTCGCGCGGGAGCGGGTGCTCGACGTGGCCCGCCGCGTCTACCGCTCCTACGGCTTCGCGCCGATCGACACGCCGGCGCTCGAATACCTCGAG
>JBJTJO010000042.1:0-4886 GCA_046095965.1 Planctomycetaceae bacterium | reverse complement strand
ATCCTGCGGCGGCTCGCGGAGTTCATGGAGAAGAGCGAGTCGCTCAGGCGCAAGGTGAAGGGAGCGCTGATCTACCCGATCGTGGTCGTGCTCGTCGCCGTCGGCATCCTCACGTTCATCATGCTGAAGATCGTGCCGCAGTTCAAGAAGATCTTCGACGACTTCGGCAGCACGCTGCCGCCGATGACGCAGTTCCTCATCGACACGTCCACGTGGATCTCGCGCTACTGGTGGACGCTGCCATTGATCCCCATCGGCATCAACCTCCTCATCCGCCTCATCAAGCTCGCCCCCTACGGCCGGTTCGGCTGGGACCTGTTCGTGCTCAAGGTCGTGATCTTCGGCCAGCTCATCGAGAAGAACATCATGGCCCGCGGCGCCCGCACGCTGGGCACGCTCCTGGCGAGCGGCGTGCCGATCCTCGAGGCCCTCAACATCACGAAGGAGACGTCGGGCAACATGATGTTCGAGCGGCTGTTCACGCGGGTCTCCGACGCGATCCGCGACGGTGACGCCATCGCGAAGCCGCTCAAGGTCCATTCGGTGCCGCCGTTCAATTTCGTGGCGCTGCTGTTCTGGACGACGTTCGTGCCGATCGTCGGCGCGCTCATGTACCTGACGCGCTACAGGAAGCCGGTGGTCGATGACCTCGTCGTCAACATGGTGGACGTGGGCGAGGAGTCGGGCGAACTCGACACGATGCTCTACAAGGTGGCCGACACCTACGACGAGGAGGTGGCGGTGCTCACGGAGAGCCTCACGGCGCTCATGGAGCCGCTGCTCATCGTGTTCCTGGGCGGCGCCGTGGGCTTCATCGTGATCGCCCTGTTCCTGCCGCTCATCAAGCTCATCAACGACCTGTCATGAACGCCCCGCTCCCGAGCCATGTCGCGGTTTTCGGGCTGCCTCCGGCTGGTCGTGGCCCGCAGCGTGTGCCTGATGTCGCGGTACGGCTCCGCGTTCGTGCCCCCCGACGGCGACGACTGGCGACGGGCATTTCCCGAGCGAAGTCCGCGTACGCATCACCCAGGCATCGCGTGATCTGCCGGCTCTCTCGCGCCGCGTTGCGTCACGAACGGCTGTCTGTCGGCACGGGCCGGGCGGCGGTCGCGTCAGTAGTCAGCGCCCGACAGCAGCGGCTGCGGGCTCCAGGTCGAGTAGGGGGTGTCCGTCCTCGCGTTCTCGTGATCCCACGACAGGAGTTGCGCGTACACGGCTCCCGAAACGCTGTCGGCGATGAACCGCACGTTGCCGTCACACAACGCCACCACGACGCCGCCTGGATGGTTCGACGATGGCATGTTGACGAGCCCCGGGTCGGTCGTGCCGCTTCCCAGGACGCTCGGATTGAGCGGATTCGAGAGCGGATTGGACGTGAGCCCGACCCCCGGCACCGACCCGGTGCCCGGCGTGAACGTGAACGACGTGCCGCTTGCCGTCGTCGTGTTCCAATTGCCCGCGCCGCCGCCGGTCGCGTTGAGCAGCGTGTTCGCGCTCTTCTCCGAGAGGAGCACCGTGTTCGTCGCCCCGTCCTGTTCTGCTATGCTCGCCAACGACAGCCGTCCCCGGTTCGCGCCGCTCACGAGGGACATGTCGGTGGTGTCGAGCATGACGCCGTCGAATCGCCGCAGGTTCGAGGCGCTGCCGCAGTTGCCGGCGTAGACGAGCGACGACGACCCGCTGTCCACGGCCACGCTCGACGGACAGACGTAGACCGCCACGCGATCCGACAGGCCGACGTATCCGGTCGGCGTCGTGCCAGTGACTTTCGCGAGCAGCGGTGCCCGTTCGACGAACGGCAGGATCACCACGGGCCATGCAGGGAATATGGTCCCGCTGGAGATTGCGATTCGATGCCGCCAGCCCGGCACGAAACCGTTCGCTTCGGCGAACTGGGCGCCCGCCACGGCGATCTGCCGCTGGTTGTTGAGGCAGGCGGTGCGGCGGGCCGCCTCGCGGGCCGCCTGCACGGCCGGCAGGAGCAGCGCCATGAGCAGGCCGAGGATCGCGATGATCACGAGCAACTCGACGAGCGTGAAAGCCCGGGTTCGGTGGGCGTTCGGACCGGGCTGGGTGGGGATGTCGCTGCCGGCGGCGGTCGGCGCGGTCTTCGGATGCGGCGTGGACATCATTCGGCGTCCCGGGTTCGCGGCCAGCCTTGTCGCACATCAGTCGGAACTCATCCTACCGCGATTGCCGCGTGCGCGGAAGCCGTCCGTTTCCGCGGAGCACCCGACGCGGTGGCCGACACCCGGCACGAGAAAGTGACAGTCTACGTGGCGAGTCCCCGGACCGTCACGCCCGTCGCGTCGCGTCGCGGGTTCACCCTCACCGAGGTGCTGGTGACGATCGCGATCGTCGTCATTCTCATGACGCTGTTCGGGGGCGCGATCTCGGCGGCCCGCAGTAGCGCGGCCGGCAACGGCACGAGGGGCACGGTCGCCCGGATCGATCAGGTGATCTCCGCGCAGTTTCGCCGCTACGAGACGCGGAGCGTGTCGCGTTCGCTTCTCACGGGGCTGGGGATCACGAACCCCTCGGCCGCCCGGGCCTGGTACGTCCGGCGGAACATGATCACCGCCGACATGCCTGACCGCTGGAGCGACGTGGCGGTCATGGCTGCGGACCCCGCCACGTTCAAGTCGGCGACCCAGAGGTCCTACGCCGACACGTACACGCGGCTCAGCCCGACGGCCCAGTACGGCGGCGGTGAGTGCCTGTTCATGATCATCATGCAGGGCGGGCTTGCCGATTGCATCGATTGCAACGGGCTCGCGAAGGCCAAGATCGGCGACAAGGACGGCGACGGCGCGTTCGAGTTCTGGGACGAGTGGAACAACCCGATCGACTACATCCTCTGGGCGCCTGCCTTTCAGAACAGCGGCGACACGACGGCGTTCTTCACCGGGCTCGATGCCGCGTTTCCGGGCACCGGCGCCGTACGTCCGAGTCTGGGCATGCGGCCGCTCATTTACTCGGCCGGGCCGGACCGGGAGTATGGCCTCGAGCGAAACGGCGACGCCGTGACGCTCAGTCGTGGCGCGGGTCCGGTCGGACGCGATTGCGGCAATCCCCAGGATGCGACGACCAAGACCTCCGGCGGACCCGCCACGGGAGCCGGTGGCTACCGCGAAGACAACATCGTGAACGTCGAATTTTAGGCAAAGCCATGAGCGTCCGCTCCCCCAACACCGTCGCCGTCCCGTCCCGCCGCGGGATGACGCTCGTCGAATTGCTCGTCGTGATGGGGATCCTCGCGTCGCTCCTCGGCCTCGCGGTGACGGGGCTCCGCGGGCGAAAATCGCAGAAGGGGGGGGCCGAGATGGTGGCGGCGGTGCTGTCGGCCGCGCAGGGCCGGGCGCTCGGCGTCGCGGAGGGCGGCGCGGCGATCCTCACCCCCGACCCGACCCAAGCCGGAGCCTGCACGACGCTCTTCGACGCCGTCATGCAGCCGCTCATCGAGGCCACGGTGACGGGCGTGCCGCCGACGCCACCGTCGGCGACGACCGCCGCGGCGTCGGTGACGCCGACCAACGGCGATGACGTGCAGCGGGCCTACAAGATCCTGCTCAACGGCACACAGGACACGCCGGGCGTCGCGCCGCCGACCGCGTGGCTCGACTTCAACGGCAGCACCTCGGCTGTGTCGTTTCGCACCTCGCTCGGCCAGACGATCAACAACACGGTCTGGCCCAAGGCACCCGGTGGGGGCGCGTTCAACGCCCTGCTCGCCCAATACCCCGCCAAGTCCTCGACGCAGGTCGATCTCGATGAAGCCGTCGTCATCGACCTGCGGTACAGCGGCATCGGCCACGACATTTCGACAGCCTACGGCAGCCTCAACGGCAAGGGTTCGATCGCCGTCGTCTTCGACCGGGTGGGCCGCGTCGCCGAGGTGATCCAGCAGGTGCCCGATCCCGGCGCGTCGGCATCGCCCGGCACGGCCCAGCCCGCGATCCCGGTGGGCCTGATCTTTTTCCTCGTGGCCCTCCGCGACGACGTGGCGAACCCGGCCAACGCGGTCGCCAGCCTCGCCAGCCTCGACTCGCTCTGGGTGGTGCTCGAGCCACAGACGGGCCGCGTCTTCGTGGCTGACAACGTGCCCGTTTCGGCGAGCGATTCGACCTCGCTGCAGGCCGCCCGCGCCAAGGCGATCCAGGGCATCGGAGCCGGGCAATGAACCTCACCCTCCGCACCGTCGTCGGGCCGGCCCGGCCGGCTGCCGCCCGCGGAGCGTTCACGCTCCTGGAGGTGCTCGTGTCGTTGGGGGTGATCGTGGCGGCCCTCGCGGGCATCGCGGCCTTCCTGCCGGCGGCCGGCACGAGGCTGGGCGAGGCCACCGTCATCGACCGCGCCGGCACGATGGCCGCCAACGCCCGGGCCGACCTGGCCACCCGGGGCTTTCTGCGGGCGTCGCTGTGGCAGGGGGCGACGGGCACGACGCCTTCGACGCGGGCGATCGTGTGCGGCGAGGGCTTGGCGGTCAGCAACAGCTCCGTCGCCACGGCGAACACCGCGAACAACATCCCCACCACCGGCTTCCGGCTGGCCGACGACCTGTCAACCAGTCAGGCCGGCATCGTCACCGGCACTGCTTGGGGCGTGTGCTACGGCTGTATGATTTCATCGCCGGCGCCGCTGCCCGCGACGTCCGGTTCGACGGTGCGGATGACGACGGTGGTCTTTCGTCGCCCGGCGCCCCTGAATCAAAGTTTCACGCTGACGGGGGGCACGGCGTCGCCCGTGTTTTCGATCTCGGGGGCCGATGCAGCCGGGTTGTCACGGCGGCAATACCTGCCGGGGTGCTCGTGGGCGCTCGCCGTGCCCACCGGGGCCGCGGTGGCGGAGCCGCGTTGGGTGCCGATCACGACGAACAGCGCGAGGAT
>JBJTJO010000041.1:0-8552 GCA_046095965.1 Planctomycetaceae bacterium | reverse complement strand
GCATGCGGAAAGCCATCTCGTACTGCGCGATCCGCGTGGCGATCTCGGGATCGTTCCGCTCCTCGGCGAGGAAACCGTTGAGCCTCGCCACCTCCTCGACGACCTGCCGCTGCGTGCTCTGGCAGACGCCCGGCGGGCTGCCGATGAAGTGGACCGCGTCCCCCTTCGACTGGAAGAGGATGCCCTGGAAGCGGCTCGGCAGGACGCCGCTCGACCACTGCCGCGCCGAGATCGGCTGCTGGCCGTACCGGCCGGCCGACGTGAGCACGATGAAGCCGGGGAGGTTGTCCGCGGCCGAGCCGAGGCCGTAGAGGAGCCACGAGCCCATGCTCGGCCGGCCCTTGATGATCGAGCCGGTGTTCATGAAGGCGTGGGCCGTGTCGTGGTTGATCTGCTCGGTCTGCATCGCGATGTGCGGAAACAGGTCGCTGACCTCGATGCCCGACGCACCATGCCTGCGGAAGCCCGTGACCGGCCCGCGGGCCGTGAGCACGTGGTTTTGCAGCTGCGCCAGCTGCTGCCCCTTCGTGTACGACTCGGGAAACGCCTGCCCGTCGAGCTTCTGGAGAGCGGGTTTCCAGTCGAAGGTCTCGAATTGCGACGGCCCGCCGGCCATGCACAGGAAGATGACCCGCTTGGCCTTCACGGGAAGGTGGGGCCGCTCGAGGGCGCCGTGCCAGTCGTCGGGCTTCGCGAGGCCGGGGGCGTGTGACGCCCGAACGGTCGCGCCGCCCAAGAGCGCGAGGGCCATCCCGCCGAGGCCGTAGGCCCCGTGGGTGACGAAACTGCGGCGCGATACCGCCAGTGGGTCGGGATGCACGGTCATAGGATCAATACCTCGTGATCACTTCCTGCGTGTTGAGCAGCACGCGGCAGACCTGCATCCAGGCGGCGTGCTCGACCGGGTCGAGCGGCGGACGCGGCGCGAGCCCGACCGCGAGCGCCGCCTTGGCGGCGGCCGGATCGGCGGCGAAGGTGGCCCGCTGGGCGGCGAGGAACGAGGCGAGCGACTCCAGCTCCCGCGAGCGGGGCTCACGGTCGAGGGCCTCGCGCCACGCCAGCCGGAGCCGCGCGGCGTCGTCGGCCGCGTCGGCCGCGAGCAGCCGCGCGGCCAGGGCCCGCGCCGCCTCGACGAACTCGGGGTCGTTCAGGAGCGTGAGCGCCTGTTGCGGCGTGTTGCTCGTGATCCGGCAGGCACAGCACTCGTCGCGGGCCGGCGCGTCGAAGTTGGCGAGCATCGGGTGGAGGAAGGTCCGCTGCCAGTGGACATAGACGCCGCGGCGCCACTGCCGCGCGTCGGTGTCCACCTCGTACGTCCGGTCGGGGAACTGGATCGCCTCGTAGTAGCCGTCGGGCTGGTAGGGCTTCACGCTCGGGCCGCCGATGTCCTCGAGGTTGAGCAGGCCCGCGATCGCCAGCGCGTTGTCGCGGACGAACTCGGCCTCCAGCCGCCGGGGATTCTGCGTGGCCAGGAGCCGGTTGGAGGGATCGACGGCCTGGGCGTCGGGCCGCAGCGAACTCGACCGGCGATAGGCCCGGCTCGTGACGATGAGCCGCATCATCCGCTTCACGTCCCAGCCCGACTCGCGGAACTCGCAGGCCAGCCAGTCGAGCAACTCGGGATGCGTCGGCAACTCGCCCTGTGAGCCGAGGTCGTCGAGGGCCACGCTCAAGCCGGTTCCGAACAGCATCGCCCAGAGCCGGTTCATGACGGCGCGGGCCGTGATCGGGTTGGCGTCGGACGTGATCCAGTCGGCGAGGTCGAGCCGCGTGAGCCGCCGCTCGGGCGTGCTTTCGATCCGGCCCGGCAGGAACGAGGGTGTGGCGGGCAGGACGACCGGCCCGCTCTCGTCCTGCCAGTTGCCGCGCGGGAGCACGCGGATCTGCAGCGGCTCGGGTCGGGCCTGCGTGACCATCGTCCAGGTCCGCCCGCCGAACAGGTCCCGCTCCCGGGCGGCGAGGGCGTGCACCGCATCGAAGGCGGCGCGGTCGTGCGCGGTCGCGAGCAGGAACGCGGTGGCGACCCGCTCGGCCTGCTCCGGTGACCGGGCCTCCGCGGACACGCGCAGGGCCGCGAGATCGGCCGCCGGCATGACCTCCAGCGGCTCGATCGCCGCCAGCGGACTGGCGGCCCAGGCCAGCGGCAGCGCCCGGTCTGCGGTGACCGTGACGACGAGCCTGTCGCCGTCGGCGAGCCGTGTTGGATCGAGCAGCCAGACGGCGGTGAGCGGTCCGTCCGCCGGAAACTCCACGGGCAGCCGCCACGTGGCGTCGATCCCCGGGATCTCGGCGCCCGAAACGTAGTGCGGTCGCCGCGCCGTCGCCTGGCCGGCCTTGAGGGTGACGCCGCGCGGCTTGCCCTCCGCCGGATGCACCTCGACCTTGATCGCGACCTTGCCATTGGCCAGTTTGGTGCGGGCCTCGGGCGTGACCGCATCCGCCTCGATCGTGAGCCGCAGCGCCGCCACGGCAGGCAGGCAGGCGCGAGTGAACACCGCCTGGATCGCCGGGGGCTTCGACTGGGCAGGCTTGTCTTTCTGGGCCTCGCCTTCGTCAGTCGATGTCGGTTCGGGTTCTGCGTCAGGCTCGAGCGCAGCCGCCCAGCCGTCGGGATGCGTCGCGAGGAACGCCGCGACCTCCCCCTCCCAGCGGGCCAGTGCTTCGCCAGCCTGCGCGTCGGACCGGACGCCGGACGCGGCCTTGGCGAGCGTCTCGCCGATCCGCCGCCGCGTGCGGGACAGTTCCTTCGCCAGCCACGGGCTCTCGACCTCGATCTCCGGCGGGAACGGATGGTCGTTGTTGAAGCCCTTCAGTTCCGGCTCGGGCGATGAATCGTAATAGCTGTAGACGCCCCATTGCCTGATGTCGGCGAAGAAGGCCTGGAGCTCGTAGAAGTCGCGGGACTTGATCGGGTCGAACTTGTGGTCGTGGCACTCGGCGCAGCCGAACGTGCTGCCGAACCAGGCGGCGGCCACGGCCCGCACCCGCTCGGCGCCGTACTTGGCGAGGTATTCCTTCGGCTGCGCGCCCCCCTCGCGGGTCATCATCGTGAGCCGGTTGTAGCCCGTGGCCACGAGTTGGTCGGTCGTGGGATTCGGCACGAGGTCGCCGGCGAGCTGTTCGCGGGTGAACGCGTCGAACGGCTTGTTGGTGTTGAAGGCCGCGATCACCCAGTCGCGGTACGGGAAGATCCGCTGGTTCTGGTCCCCGTGAAAGCCGACCGTGTCGGCGAACCGGGCGATGTCGAGCCACCACACGGCCATCCGCTCGCCGAAGTGCGGCGACGCCAGGAGCGCGTCCACCGCGGCCTCGTGATCGCGCGGCAGCGCCGCACCGCCCGGGAGCGCGGCCTGCGGCGGCAGCCCCGTGAGGTCGAGCGCGGTCCGGCGGGCGAGGACGGGCGGCTCGGCCTCCTGCCCCGGCGCGACGCCCCGGGCCGCCAGCCGCGCGTCGATGAAGGCGTCGATCGGGTTCTTGCCCTCGCTGCCCGCCGGCAGCGCGGGGCGGACGAGGGGCGCGTAGGCCCAGTGTGGCTCATACTCGGCCCCCTCGGCCACCCACCGCGCGAGGATCTTCTTCTGCGCGTCCGTGAGCGGCTTGTGGGCCTCCTCCGGCGGCATGGGATCGTCGGCGTCGAAGATCCGCCGGATGATCGCGCTCGCCTCCGGCGCGCCGGGCACGATCGGCACCACGCCCCCCTCGGTCTCCGCGAGCGCGGCCTCGCGGACATCGAGCCGGAGGCCCGCCTCGCGCTTCTTGGCGTCGAAGCCATGACAGTGGAAGCACGTGTCCGACATGATCGGCCGCACGTCGCGGTTGAACGACAGCCGCTCCCCCGGGGCGGCGGCGAGGGCCAGGGCGCTCGTCACCGCGAGTGCGGCCCCGACGAACGTGCGACCCGTGCTCTGGAGAACCATGCTGTGCCGCCTTCAGTCGCGTCCGCCGGCGTGCCGCCGCCATGCTCTCTCAACCCGCTCTCTGCGAGCATAGGCCGCCCGGCGGACGCGGGCAACGGCGGCGGACTCGCGCGACGCCCCGACGTTGGCGGATGGGGCGCCGCTGGACTAAACTTCCCGACCTCGGCACCTTCCGCGCAGCCTTTCCTGGAGCGATTCCCATGCAGTCCCGATCCGCCGGCCCGGCCCTGTGGCTCGTCGTGGCGCTCGCGGCGCCCGTCGCCCGCGCCCATGACGCCGACGCCCCGCACGCCCACGAGGCGACCGCCACCGTGCCGCTCGAGTTCGTCACCGAGACCGCGGGCCCGGTGGCTCCCCCGCCGGCCGCCCCGCTCGCCGCCGGCACCGCGGTCACCGGGCAGGGCTTCTGGCGCTTTGTCGCCGCCCGCGACAAGGTGCCCGTGCCCGAAGAGGCGCTGCCGAAACTCAAGGGCGCGCACGGCACGCTCATCGTCGATCCGGCCAGCGACACCGTCTACTGGGGGCTGCAGGGCGTCGGCTGGATCGCGTTCACCGAGGGACTCACCAAGTCGGCCGTCGTGGCCCAGGACGCGGTCTTCAAGAGCGGCAACCTCCACGGCGCCGACATCCTGCCGCGGCCGGGAGCGCGGCCGCTGGTGGCGGTCGCCGACAACGTCCAGGGCCGCGTCTACCTCTCCGACACGAGTTTCGAGAGCCCCAAGGTGCTCGGCATCCCGACGCTCGAGCCGTACGCCGACGGGAAGGGCTACGCCCCGACCGACGTCGCGTTCGCCGGCGGCGAGCGGCTCTGGGTCACCGACGGCTACGGCAAGGCCTGGTTCATGCCGGCCGCCGTCGAGCCGCTCGCGTTCGAGGGGCACGCGTTCGGGGGCAAGAGCTTCTCCGGAACGCCGCACGGCATCACCTACGACCCGAAGACGAACTCGCTGCTCGTTTCCGCGCGGCCGGAGGGGCTGATCAAGACCTGGGATGCGGGCGAGCGCAAGGTCCGCATGGTGGACGGGCTGCCCAAGGGGAGCACGGTGTGTGACACCGACCTGTGGGGCGACTACGCGCTCGCGCCGTGCCTCGACGGGCCCGACAAGTCGCCCGGGCCGATCGCGGTCGTGAACCTGAAGAAGCGGGCGGTCGTGGCGACGCTCAAGCCGAAGGCCGACCTCGGCTACGAGGACGCCCAGCACATCCACGACGCCTGCTGGTACGTCACCGGTGAGGGCGACACGCGCCAGGTCTACGTGATCTACACGAACTGGAATCCCGGCGGCGTGGGCGCCCTGCGGCTCGTCAACGTCGCCGAGTGAGCGGGTAGTCCCGCGCACGGGCCGCCGAGCCGATACTCGGGCTGCGAACGACGAGGAAATGTTTCTACACTCGTCAGGGGGAATTTTTCGCTCCCTCGGCCCCGCATCGAAACGGCGTCCCATGCGGCGTGATCGCCTCGTGACATTCGTGTGCGTCGCGGTTCTCGCCGCGGCTGCGGCGGCCGTCTCCTGGCTGCGGCTCCGATTCTGGATGGAGGTCGTGTTCTTCAGGCTGGCGTTCGGGCTCGGCACTGTCGCCGCGGTCTCGCTCGGCCTCGAGGAGACGGTTTCGGGGCTGTGCAACGCCGCCCTCGGCTTCCTCCTGTTCGCGATGCCAGGGGCCGCGCCGACCCGCGTCACGGTCCTGCAGCCGCTCGGCGCGCTGGTGAACGCGCTCGACTACGGGCTCATCATCCCCGCCCTGCTCGTGATCCTCGGGTTTCTCGTGGTCGGGGCGACGGTGAGCAGCGTGGTGGACGCCGTCAGCGAGCGGCGCATCCGGGCGGAGGAGCACAACAAGCTCACGGAGCGCAGCCTGCAGGCCGCCACGGACCGCATGCATCTCGCCGCCGCTGCCGCCGACATCGGATTCTGGACCCGCGACCTCGTCGCGGAGACCGAGGAGTGGGACGACAACATGCTCCGCATCTACGGCGTGAGCCGCGCGGCGTTCGACGGCCGGTGGGAGCCGTTCCTCCATCCCGACGACCGGGAGCGGGCCCGGGACGAGGCCCAACGCGCGATCGACGAGGGGCGACGCGGCGAGTACGTCTTTCGGATCGTCCGGCCGGACGGCACGGTCCGCCACCTGAAGGGCATGTCGCAGGTGCTCCGCGATGCCCGCGGACGCCCCACGCTCGACATCGGCGTTGACATCGACATCACGCGGCAGGTGCAGGCCGACGAGGCGCTCGCGGCGGCCCGGGAACAGGAGCGGCGTCGCGACGAGGCGCATCGGCAGGAACTGGAGACGAAGCTCAAGACCAGCCTGAACGCCGCCGCCGTGGCCCACGAGATCAACCAGCCGCTGAGCTGCCTGCTGCTGCGGGCCCGCTTGGGCCTGGAGACGGCGACGGGCGGCGATCACGACACGCTCTCCGGGGTCGTGGCCGACGCCGCGTTCCGGATCAGGTTTCCCCGGGTCGCGGCGTCGTGACGGCGCCGGGCCAGCCGCCGGTTATCGAGGCACCGGCATGCATCGAGCCATGAGCGGCTGCCGGCATCGAAAGCCTCGTTGCCCGTGGTGCACTAGTGAGCATTGAAGAACCAGGTCATTCCATTCCGGTCGCTTCCGCTCCCGGCTTCCAAAGACTCGGCATGAACCGACTTTTCAACGGTCAATAGACTTTCATGTCAATTGGACAGGAATCCAGGGGCAGGCCCATGCAGCGGAACGGGTTCCTCGCCGGTGAGGTGGTGTTTCTCGTCGTGGCGCAGCTCGTCGGTGGCCTGCCGTGGACGCTCGTGGGCGGGGTCGCGTTCGTGCTGCTCGGATTTGCCGGCCCGTGCATCGAGGCGGTTCTGCTCGCGGCGCCGAGCCTGGGTTGGCTGGGGGCCTCGATCGCCACCGGCAATCGCGAACTCTTTTTTCCGTATGCGATGCACCTCGCGGCCGTCGCCCTGTGCCGGCTCGCGACGCGGGGCGTGGGGGTCGGTCTCGCGGGGGGCGGAGTCGTGGCCGCGGCGTTTCTCGCGATCCGCGTGGCCCAGCAGGCCACGCCGCGGGTGCTGGCCGTGGAGTCAGCCGTGGCGGCGGCGATCCTCGCCGGGGTGGCGTTCGCCCGCGCCCGATTGCCGCAGGGCGGCATCGTCGATGCGGCGATCGTCGCCGGGGCGGCCCTGCTCGCCTGCGCGGGACTGGCTGTCGGCTGAAGCGAGCCAACGGTCCGTTTGAACTGCTTCTGATACTTGGCGGGCGTCATTCCCGTGTTGCCGGATCAGCCGCCGCCTTCGAGGCTTTCCCAGCGCGAGAACGCGGCGGTGAGGCGGCTCTCGAGGTCGCGGAGGCGGACCTGGTCGGCGGCAAGCACGTCGCCCGGCATGCGGTAGTAGCCGGGCTCCGCCATCGCGGCATGGAGGGCGGCGATCTCGGTTTCGAGCGACTCGATCGTCGCCGGCAGGGCCTCGAGCTCCCGCTGCTCCTTGAACGACCGCTTCTTTCTTGCGGCGTCCGGTGCGGCGTCCGGTGCGGGGGAAGGTTGCGGTGACGCAGCCGCCGGCGGGCGGGCAGCCGGCTTTGCGAGCGCCGGCGCGGGCTGCCGCTGCCGCAGCCAATCGGAGTAGCCGCCGACGTACTCCTTCACCACGCACGCCCCGCCGTCGCCCGCCGGCTCGAACACGAGCGTGCTCGTCACCACGTTGTCGAGAAACGCCCGGTCGTGGCTCACGACGAGCACGGTGCCCGCGAAGTCCACGAGCCGTGCCTCCAGCATCTCGAGCGTCTCCGCGTCGAGGTCGTTCGTGGGCTCGTCGAGCACGATCAGGTTGGCAGGCTTGGCGAACAGCCGGGCCAGCAGCACGCGGTTTCGCTCTCCGCCCGACAGGAACTTCACCGGCGTGCGGGTGCGGTCGGGCGTGAACAGGAAGTCCTGCAGGTAGCCGATCACGTGCCGCGACTGGCCGCCGATCTGCACCGTCTCGTAGCCGTCGGCGACGTTGTCGGCCACGGTCTTCTCGTCGTCCAGTTGGTCGCGGAGCTGGTCGAAGAAGGCGGTCCGCAGGTTGGTGCCCATCCGCACGGCGCCGGCCGACGGGGCCAGCTGGCCGAGCATCAACCGCAGGAGCGTGGTCTTGCCCGACCCGTTCGGGCCGATGATCCCGATGCGGTCACCCCGCATCACGGATGTCGAGACATCCCGGATGATCGGCCGCGATCCGCGCATGAACGACACCCCCTCGAGCGCCGCCACGAGCATCCCGCTGCGATCGGCCTCCTGGATCTCGAGCCTCACGCGGCCCACGGCGTCGCGGCGCCGGCCCCGCTCGCGGCGCATCGCCTCCAGGGCCCGCACCCTGCCCTCGTTGCGGGTGCGGCGGGCCTTGATGCCGGTGCGGATCCAGGCCTCCTCCTGGGCGAGCTTCTTGTCGAACAGGGCGTTCTGCCGGTCCTCCGCGGCCAGGGCCTCCTCCTTGCGGACGAGAAACGTGTCGTAGTCGCACGACCAGTCGAAGATCCGCCCGCGGTCGATCTCGAGGATCCGGTCGGCCATGTGGCGGAGAAAGGTGCGGTCGTGGGTGACGAAGAGGAGCGTGCCCCGCCAGCGGCCCAGGAACGCTTCCAGCCACTCGACCGCGGGCGGATCTTCGATTTGTC
>JBJTJO010000040.1:0-4463 GCA_046095965.1 Planctomycetaceae bacterium | reverse complement strand
GGGGGCCTGGGAAAACCCGTGTCCGGTTTTGCCGGCGGCCTGCCATGGAGGTGTGTTCCGCCTCTCACCGCCCCCCCTCCGGGTCCTGAATCATCCGCGGCGGCGCTGGTGCCCGAGCGCCGCGACCACGGGCTGCAGCAGCGTGCAGAGCACGATCGGGTAGAGCGTCGCCGGCCGCCCCGGAAACAGGGCGGCCGCCAGCGTGCCGGCCAGCCCCGTGTTGCCCATGCCCACGGCGTAGAACAGCGCCGCGCCCTGCGCCGGCGAGGCACGGGCGACGCGCCCCGCGGCCGCGCCGGCGGCGTAGCAGAGGGGCACGAGCGCCGCGGCGCCGCACGCGGCCCAGCCGAAGGCCGCGGGGCCGCCACGGTCGAGCACGTTCGGCAGCGCCTGCGACGCATTCAGGTAGTTCAGCAGCACGAGCGCGCCGAGGGTGCCGAGCGAGCCCCCGACGCCGAGCGGCTTGCCCGCGACCATGCCACCCGTCCGACCGACGAGGATGCCGGCGGCGATCGGGACCACGACCCAGGCGATGACACCGACCGCGAGGTCGAGGAAGGCGCAGGTGGACGCCGCCGGCGTGCCGGCCGGTCCGCGGGCCAGCACGAGCGTCGCCGGAATCACGACCGGCGAGAGCAACGTCGTGGCCACGATGATGCCCGCGCAGACCGTGAGGTCGCCCGACGAGCGCCGGGTCCAGGCCGTGGACGTGTTCGCCGCCGGCATCGCCGCCACCAGCGTCAGGCCGAGGGCGATGTCGCCCGCGAGCGACTGGCCCGGGCCGCCGGGCACGAGGGCGAGGCAGGCCAGCATCGCGGCCAGCGGGACGATGCGGCCCGCCACCCCCGCGGCCACGAGCGCCGCCCTCCGCACCACCTCGCGCAGGTCCGCCGGCACCGCGGTCCGCAGGCCGGCGACGAACAGCAGCACGGCGAGCACGACCTGTGCCGTGCGCACGCCGAGAGCCGGCGACACGAGCGGTCCGGGGGCGGGGCACACCGCGGCAAGCGCGTACACCGCCAGCAGGACGAGCACGAACGCGGCGTCGAGTCGCGTGGCGAAGGCGAGCGCTCGCGCGGGCATTCCCATGCGACACGTCCTGGGGCGGAGGGGGGCGCGGAGTGTCGCACGAGCAGGGCCCGGCGTGAAGGGCGATCGCCCGAGGCACACAGGGGCCCGGGCCCGCGTCGCCGGCGACCGGCCCGGTCGGCCGCGTATCATGGCGGGATGTCGCCCGTGCTCCCGACCCGCTCCGCCGCGCTCGCGCTCGTCGTCGCCGCCGTGGCGGGGTGCGGCACGCGGCCCGGGCCGCCCGCCCCCGCCGCGGGCGCGCGGGGCGCGGGCGCCGTGGCGGGGGGGGGCCCGGGCACGGTGCCGCACGACCCCGCGGCCGCCCCGGTGATGGTCGAGCGGTCCCACTCGCACCGCCACGTCCACGGACCGGGACTCGACCACGGCCACACCCATCCCGACTTCCCCGCCGGAGCCCACGCCCATGAACACTCTGGGCATTGACCCCCGACGAACGCCGTCCGCGCCGCGGCGCGGCTTTAGCCTGGTGGAACTGCTGGTCGTCGTGGCGATCATCGGCACGCTCGTCGCGCTCCTCCTGCCGGCGGTGCAGACGGCCCGCGAGGCCGCGCGGCAGACGGGCTGCAAGAACAACCTCCACCAGTTCGGCGTGGCCCTCCACAACTTCGAGACCGCCTCGCGGCACCTGCCGCCGGGCTATCGCCACGCCCCCGCCCCCGAGGGCAACCGCCTCGGCTTCTCCTGGGGCGCGCTCGTGCTGCCCTACCTCGAGGAGGTCGCGCTGTTCGCCGACCTCCGGTTCGACCGCCCCGTCCACGACCCCGTCAACGCCGCCCCGCGCGAGCGCCACATCGCCGCCTTCCTCTGCCCGAGCGACCCGGTCTCGCCGGGCGGGTTCGTGGAGATGGGTGACGAGCGCTACGCGATGGGCTGCTACGTGGGCAACTTCGGCCCGCCCGACCTCGACGACACGCAGGAGCAGCGGGACGGCGTGTTCAGCCGCAACAGCCGCACGCGGCTCGCCGAGATCGCCGACGGACTGTCCCGGACCCTCATGCTGGGCGAGCGGCAGAACGGACCGTTCCGCCGCGCCGGCGTGCACGGCGTGCACTTCGCCTACGAGACCGCCTGGGTCGGCGCGGTCCGGGATGCCGATGACCCGACCGACGACCACGGCCACATGGTGCTCTTCCAGACGGGGCACACCCCCAACGACGCCGACAGCGACGACCGCGACGTGTCGTCGTCGCACCACGGGCTCGCGCAGTTCCTGATGTGCGACGGCTCCGTGCGGCCGATCGAGGAGTCGATCGACGCCGCCGCCGACGCCGCCCTCGGCACCCGCGCCACACGCGACTGAACGGCACCGCCCATGTCCGCCGCCGCGCCCGGTGGGCCGCGGCGCACGGCCCGGCCGCTCCTCAGCCCGCGGGCACGAGGCTCTCGGCGGGCGGCGCCACCGGGACGGCCGGCTGGGCCTTGCCGATCGCGGTCCGCCGCCGGTCGATCTCGCCCATGACCTTCCGCGAGTAGGGGCCGAGGTGGAGGTAGATCGCCATCATCAGGGCGATGAACCGCACGGCCCGCGGGTTCGTCTTCACGCAGTATTTGAGGGCGCCCCACAGCGCGTCGCGGGCCTCCGGCAACTGGCCGAGGATCCGCTGCACCGCGTCGTACGCCCCGTCCTTGAACTTGATGTCACCCTCGGGCGCCTCGCCGAGCGACTTCGAGCGGTCGAGCAGGTCGGAGAGCCGCCTGAGCCGTGCCGCGAAGGCCTGCGGGTCGTAGATGCGGTCGAGGATGGCGTGGTAGTCGTCGAGGATCTGCTCCCGCGGGCGGAGCGTGTCGTAGTTGAGCCCGGCCGTGCAGTGGTCGCCGTCGCCGGTCTTGTAGCGGTCGTGGTCGGCGTGCAGCCGCCCCTCCTTGGCCAGGCGGCGGCCGAGCTGGGTCTCCGACAGCGCGTAGAGCAGGCCCACCATGGAGATCGGGATCGCGGCGTCCTCGATGAGCTCGATCATCGGCTCGGCGACCGAACCCTTCTCGCTGTCGAAGCCGACGATGAAACCCGCCGTGACGAACATCCCGTACTCGTAGATCCGGTGGATGCTCTCCGGGATGCTCCGCCGCGTGTTCTGCTTCTTCTTCATCTGGATGAGCGTCTCGGTGTCCGGGCTCTCGATGCCCACGAACACCGCGAAGAAGTTGGCGGCCCGCATCATCTCCATGAGCTCGTCGTCATCGGCGAGGTTGAGGGAGGCCTCGGTCGAGAACTCGAAGGGATTTCCGTGGGCGTCGAGCCATCCCTTGAGCTCCGGCAGGAACTGCTTCACCGCCTTCTTGTTGCCGATCAGATTGTCGTCCACGAAGTCCACGTGGCCGCGGTAGCCGAGCGCGTGGAGGGCGTCGAGCTCGGCGAGCATCTGGGCGTTGGTCTTGGTCCGCGGCACGCGGCCGTAGAGCTCGATGATGTCGCAGAACTCGCAGGTGAACGGGCAGCCGCGGGAGTACTGCACGCCGACGTACATGTAGTGCTCGAACTTGAGCAGGTCGAACCGCGGGATCGGGGTCTTCGTGACGTCGATCTGGAACTTCGGCGCCTCGAACACGCCCTCCCGCGTGCCGGCGTTCCACGCGGCGACGAACTCGTCGATGACCCCCTCCGCCTCGCCGAGCACGCGGATGTCGGCGGCCTCGTACTGGTGGGGATGCGACGTGACGTCGGGCCCGCCGACCACGACCGGCTTGCCGAGCGCGTGGGCCCGCTCGATGATGCGGTGGGCGTCGGCCTGCTGGAACAGCATGCCGCCGGTCATCACCATGTCGGCCCAGGTGATGTCGTCGTCGGTCAGTTCCTCGGTGTTGCGGTTGACGAGCCGCACGTCCCAGTCGGAGGGCAGCAGCGCCGCGACCGTGATCAGGCCGAGCGGCGCCGTGGGATACCGCGCCCCGACGACCTCGCACGACGTCCGGTAGGCCCAGAACGACTCCGCGGCGAACCGCGGATAGACCATGAGTACGCGGGTGGCGGCGGGCTGTGGGGCGTGGTTGATCATCGCTGAATCATCCCGGCGTGGTGAATCGGACTCGGGATCGATCCCGCCGCACTGTATCGCGTCGGCCTGCCGGCGACCAGCGGGTGGCCCCGTCACCCGCCCCGCGGACAGCGCGCCGGGAACGGACATGCCCGCGATCGCGCTGCCAGGTCGGGCAGGATGGCGAGCCCCTGACGATCACGCCGACTCGCCGGGTCGGGTCGTGCCGATCGGCGAGACCGTGACGCGCCGCGTCAGTCCGCACGACCGACCCGGCCCGCACGCACGCCTCCGCCTCCGCGCCACCCACGCCTCCGCTTCCGCGGCACGCGGCCGTAGAGCTCGATGATGCGGTGGGCGTCGGCCTGCTGGAACAGCATGCCGCCGGTCATCACCATG
>JBJTJO010000039.1:0-3208 GCA_046095965.1 Planctomycetaceae bacterium | reverse complement strand
CCTCCGGAGTACCTCGGTCGCGAGGTTTGGGTGCGGTGGAACGGCCGCACCGTGCGGGTGCTCAACGATCGGATGCCGCAGATTGTCAATCGGCGGCCAGATTTCGGAGAATTTTTCGGGCGAGCGGCTCCTTGATCTCGGTGTGCCGTGGGACGGCTTCGAGCACGCCCGTCTTGGCGTTGACGCAGCCGGCGATCCGCGGACGACGCTCGAGGTCGCGCCGCTTCATCCGACCGTGACCGTGCCTCGAATGGCCTCGGCCGGCAGTCCGCGAAGAGCATCCTCCCAGCGGTCCTCGAGGATCAACTCGATGGCGGCGCGAAGGCTGTCCTTCGCCTCGCCGATCGAGTCGCCCTGACCGCTGGCCCCGGGAATCTCGGGGCAGACCGCCCAGTGGCCACCTTCGGGCGCCGATTCGATGATCGCAGTGAACTCGGCCTTCATGAACTGCCTCGCTCCGATCCACTAGCAGCGGCCGGACTTGAACCGGCGACACCCGGCTTATGAAGCCGGTGCTCTAACCAACTGAGCTACGCTGCCCTGAAGCGGCGATTATAGGGCACCCGTGCGGGCCGAGAAAGCGGGCCGCGTGCGCCCGGCCCGCCACGTCATGCCGGCGGCGGCCGCTCGGGCGCCAGGAAGCCGATCGGGTGCCGCGTGCGGCCGTCGAGGGCGAGGTCGGCGAGCACTTCGCCCATCACGCTCGCGAACTTGAAGCCGTGGCCAGAAAAGCCGGCGGCGATCGCCACCCGTGGCTCCTCGGGATGCAGGCCGAGCACGAAGTGCGAGTCGGGCGACATCGTGTAGAGGCACGTCGCGTGATCCGTCAGGCGGCCGCACGCGCCGGGCAGGTGTGCCCGCAGGAAGTGTTCGACCGCGGCTCGCTCCGCGGCTTCGATGCCGCGGTCCACCCGGAGCGGGTCGGCGACCTCGCGACCTCCCGTATGCTCCGCCACCTTCACGCCCCGCTCGTCGAGCGCCGGGAAGCCGTAGAAGAACCCGGCCGGCGTGTCGAAGGCGAAGCAGGGCAGCACGCCGGCCGCGTGGGCCGCACGGTGGGCGGCCAAAGGCTCGTGCCAGAACAGCGACTTCCGCTGGACGCGGAGTGCGAGGGACGGGAGACGCACGAGATCGGATGCCCAGGCGCCGGGGCAGAGGACGAGCCGCCCCGCCGCGACCGCGCCGCGGTCCGTCTCGACGACGAGGGAATCGCCCTCCGCACGCCAGCCTCGGACCTCGACGCCATGCCTCAATTCGGCGCCGGCACGCACGGCCGCCTCGGCATGCGCACGCACGCACGCCTCGACGAAGAGATAGCCGCCGCATGCCTCGTGAACCACGCGCCACTCGTCGGGGATCGAGAGGGCGGGCCAGCGGCGGCGGACATCGGCCAGCGCGATGCGTTCGAGGTCGAGGCCATGCGTCCGCGCCGCCAATTCCGCGCCCGCCACGAGGTCGCACCCGCACGGCCCGGCCATGACGACGCCTGATTCCGTGAGCAACGGGGCGCCGCTCCCGCGCTCGAGCTCGTGCCACAGTTGGTACGCCCTCCGCAGGAGCGGCACGTAGTCGGGATGCTCGTAGTAGGCGAGGCGGATCAGCCGCGTCTGCCCGTGCGAGCTGCCGCGGTCGTGCGCGACCGGGAACCGGTCGAGGCCGAGCACGGAGACGCCCCGGCGGGCGAGATGCAGGGCCGCCGCGGCGCCCATTCCGCCCGTGCCGGCCACGACGACGTCGAAGCGTTCCATGCCGCGTCGTGCCTCCGCCCGTCAGCCGGCGTGGGCCGGGGCGAGCACGATCACGGCCCGCTTGCCGTCGGTGAAGTAGGGGTCGCCCGTGAGGTTGCGGTGCGGGGCCGCGGGCGTGCAGGCGCCGACGCCGCCGACGTAGCCGGCCGCCGCCACGCGGCCCGCGAGCACGAGGTCCTCGATCACGTAGTCGCGCGACTCGTCCACGTCGGGGTCGATGCGGTGGGTCGTCAGGTTCCAGGCATGGGTCGTGAACCGCACGCCGATGTCGCGGCTCACCTGGCCCACCCACACCGGCTGGTCGCGGAAGGCGAGCGGCGTCAGCCAGAGCCGGAGGTGCAGCCGCTCGTTGATCGAGCCGCGGGTCCGCTGGAGCGCGAAGTCCTGCGTGCGGCCGAAGAGATGCAGGCCGCTCACCGGCGAGTAGCGGTAGTCGGTGCCGAGGAGGAAGGCCCGGACCGTCTTCCAGCAGGTGGCCAGCGTGATCGTCTCGCTCTCGTCCCAGCGCGCGGCGAACGCGGCCAGGAGCGCGGCGAAGTCACCGATCACGACGAGGTTCACGGGGTCGCCGGTCCGGGAGGCGGCGGCGTTCGTCGTGGCGGCCGGCATCCCCTCGAGCCGCGTGACGAGCAGCCCGGCAGTGCAGGGCTCGACCGAGGCGGGCGGGCGGATGGCCGCGAAGTCGCGGTCGTGGTAGTCGGCCGCGATGCCCGGGACGGGAATCGTGAACGTGAAGTCGGCGATCACGGCCGGGCCCGCGTCGGCCGCCGGCGACAGGGCGTCGAGCGCCGCCCCGAGCGCGCCCACCGCGGCGAGGCGGACGTGGACCACCTTCGTGCCCAGGTCGAGCGTCGTGAACGCGAAGCCCGCGGCGGTGGCGCCCGGGGCGATCGGCCCGAGCCGGAAGCCGTGGGCGCGGAAGAAGGCGTCCATGCGGCCGTTGGCGAGCCAGGCCGTGACGAGCTTCAGGGGCACGAGCAGGAGGAGCGGCAGAAACGCCCAGCCGATCGCGCCAAACGCGGTGAGCCGGCGGACGATCGAGAAGTGGGTTGCGGCCGCGGCCTCGAGCGGCGTGAAGTAGCGGGGATCGACGTTCACCATCTGGAGCCGCACGCCGCCGGCCGAGCGGTTCTCGATCCGCAGGAACACCGGCTGGATGCCGCGGCGGGCGAGATCGACGCCGAAGAACGCCCGGCTCTCGCGGGCCGAGGGCACGGCGACCGTGACGCGGGCGTGCGGGTCGTCCTGGACGACCGCGCGGTCCATGAAGCCGGTCGCCGTCGGGTCGGGCCCGTAGGGCGTGATCACGAGCCGCCAGAGGCGGGCCGGGATCCACGAGACGAGCCGCGACAGGTTCATGGGCAGGCTCGGCAGCAGGAGGGAAAATGGCCGCGGGCCCGGGGGGGGGCCCCGGGCGGGGGGGCGGGCCGTCTGGGGGGGGGGGGTGTGTGCGGGGCGGG
>JBJTJO010000038.1:0-9115 GCA_046095965.1 Planctomycetaceae bacterium | reverse complement strand
GCTGTACGTCGACGCCGACGTCGGGATCACCGGGGCCTACTTCCTGGTGGCCGAGACGGGCCAGATCTCGATCACGGTGTACGAGGGCAACGCCCGGCTCACCGCGGCCCTGCCGCGTGTGCACATCTCGATCTCCGGGATCGAGAAGGTGGTCGAGAACCTCGACGACCTGTCCGTGCTGTTGCCGATGCTGGCGACGGCCGGGGCCGGCCAGCCGATGACCTGCTACAACACGCTCTACGCGGGGCCGCGGAAGCCGGGGGAGTGCGACGGCCCGGATGAGATGCACCTCGTCCTGCTCGACAACCGCCGCACGGCGATCCTCGCCGACCCGGAGCAGCGCGACAGCCTGCACTGCATCCGCTGCGGCGCGTGCCTGAATGTCTGCCCGATCTTCAAGAACGTCGGCGGATTCACCTACGGCACCACCTACCAGGGACCGATCGGCTCGGTGATCACGCCGCACCTCCGCGGGCTGGCCGACTGGAACCACCTTTCCGGGGCGAGTTCGCTGTGCGGCGCCTGCACCGACGCCTGCCCGGTGCGGATCGACATCCACCACCACCTGCTCCACAACCGGCGCAACGCCGCCCGCACCGCGCCCTCGCGGCTCGAGCGGCTCGGACACCGGCTGTTCGTGTTCGTCGCCCGGCGGCCGCGGCTGTTCGCGTTCGGGGGCGCGCTTGCCCGGCGGACCCTCGGGCTGGCGAAGTGGCTGAAGCCACCGCTCCTCTCGGCGTGGCTCGCCACCCGCGACCTGCCGCCGGCGCCGCCACGGAGCTTTCGGGCCGCGTGGAGGGCCCGGCGATGACCCGGCCCGACGCGACCGACGCGGCCCGCGACGTGATCCTGGCCCGGGTGCGCGAGGCCCTCACGCTGCCCGCGCCACCGCCGCACGGGGCCGCGCCTGCGCGGCCGGCCGCGCCATCCGGCCACGCCGCGCTCACGGTGCTCCCGGTGGAGGCGGCGCGGCCGTGGTTGCCCGACGGCGGCGCGACCGGGCCGGAGCGGCTCGCGATCCTCACGGAGAACCTCGGCAAGCTGCGGGCCGGCGTCGAGCGGGTGGCCAACGCGGCCGCCGCTGCGGCCTGGCTCGCCGGGCTCGTCCACGACCGCGGCTGGTCGCGCGTGGCCTGCCACGACCACCCCCTCGTCGCCACGGCCGTCGCGGGGCTCGGCGACACGGCAATGCGCATCGACGCGGCGAAACCCTTCGACAAGCACGCGCTCGCCGCCTGCGACGCGGGCGTCACCGCCTGCGAGGCGCTCGTGGCGCAGACCGGTTCGATCCTCGTGTCGAGTGCCACCTGCGGCGGCCGGGCCCTGTCGATCCTTCCCCACGTGCACGTCGTGGTGGCCACCGTCGATCAGGTCGTGGGCACGCTCGCCGACGCCTTCGACCTCGTCCGCGAGCGGCACGCGGGACGGCTGCCGAGCATGCTCTCGTTCATCACCGGCCCCAGCCGCACCGGCGACATCGAGCGGATCCTCGTGCTCGGCGCCCACGGCCCCAAGGAACTTTTCCTGCTGCTCGTCGGCTGACCGGGCCGGCGCCATGACGCGATGACAGCATGCTGCTGCCCCGTCTGCGGGGGCGAAACCTTCGAGATCCGCGCCAAGCTCGTCTGCCGGGGCTGCGGGATGATCCTCGAGACCTGCTGCGAGGGCGGACCGATGGGAGGACCCGCGGCCGAGCCCGCGTCACCGCCACAACCGTCACCGTCCGACGATCCGCGGCCAGCCTGAGATTTTCGGTCCGCGAAGATCGATCTTCTGGGTGGAGCCTGCCGGCGGCGCAAACCATTCCGGTCGCGGGGATCCGGCATCCCGGATCCGCGCCGGAATCGCGTCGTCGGCGACTTGTCCGGGCGTGCTCGGGCGGGAGCAGCCACCAATTCCGGGTGGCGTGCCCGCGCGTGCCCGGTCCGAGCGTTCGCGAACCGGTTCGACGATCATTCCCATCCCCCTGGAGGTTTCCGTGAAGAAGAAGTTGACGTTCAGCTTCCTGCCCTGGGCTGCGGCCGCCGGCGTGTGCCTCGGCGGCTCGCTCGCCCGCGGGCAGGATCCGACCCCGGCCGCGCCGGCCCCCGAGGCCGCCGTGGCGACTGCCGACGCCGCCGATCCGTGCCTGCGCACGGTGCGGCGCTGGAAGATGGTGCCCGAGATCCGCGAGGTCGAGGCCACCGAGTGGACGACGGAGGTCCGCGAGCGGTCCTTCACCGTCATGAAGAAGGTGCCGCGGATCGAGGAGCGGTCCCGGAACTACACCGTGATGGTGCCCGAGCACCGGACGAAGACGGTCGAGTACGCCGTCAACGTGCGCGTGCCCGAGCAGAAGACCGTCGAGTACACGGTGCGGGTGCCGGCCGTCGAGCAGGTGGAGCGGTCCTACACGGTGATGGTGCCGGTCAAGGAGGAGCGGACGGCCACCTACTCGGTGCGCGTGCCCAGCATCGAGCAGGTCGAGCAGACCTACACGGAGTTGCTCCCAGACACCGAGGAGCTCACCGGTCACCGCACGGTCGCCCGTCGCGTGCCCGTCAAGAGCACCCGGACGGTGACCTGCCGCGGCGGCCACTGGGTGACCGAGGCCAAGGAGGTCTCCTCCAACGGTCGGTACGACGCCGCCGGCAACCCGTGTTGCCCGACGGTGGTCTGCTGCCGGACGTGGGTGCCCACGTGTGAGACCAAGGAGATCGAGGTCACCACGTGGCAGACCCAGTGCGAGCAGGTGCCCTACACGTACTGCGTGCGGAAGTGCCGGGCCGAGACCCGGACCCGGACCGTGTGCGTGAAGAAGTGGCACTGCGAGGAGCGGACGCGGAACTACTGCGTGACGAAGCTGGTGCCGGAGACCCGCACGAAGACGGTCTGCCTGCGCACGTCGCACTGCGAGACGCGGACGCGGACCTTCACGGTGCACCGCTGCGAGCGGGAGATCCGCAGCCGCGAGGTGCACTACACGGTGTTCGTGCCGCACCAGCGGACGGCCACCGAGATGGTGTGCGCCTGCGACCTGGTGCCGGAGACGAAGACGGAGTCCTACGTCGTCCGCGTGCCGACGAAGGTCACCAAGCAGGTGTGCGTCCCGGTGCGGAAGTGCGTCGAGGAGCAGGTCCCGGCGTACGGCGCGGGCTACGGCGTCGGCGGCAACGGCCATGGCCACGGCTGCGGCAACGGTTGCGGCAACGGCTGCGGCTGCCGGTAGTCCACTCGTGCGTACGCCGGCCCGAAGCGGGCCGGATTGACGCGGAAGCCAACGGCGGCGGGTCGGGCGTACAGGGCGCCCGGCCCGCCGTTACCGTTTCATGGACGGGGGCCGGGGGCACGAACCCACGTGGTGCACGCCCCCCGAGGCTGTTGCATGCTGTGGCTGTTGCATGCTGTGGCGCACGCCTCCAGGCGTGCGAATCCGCCCTCAAAACCCAACCCGCATTCGCACGCCTGGAGGCGTGCGCCACGGGACGCCTGGAGGCGGGCGCCACGGGACACTGGAACCCGTGCGCCCACGAGACACAGTTCGCGGTAGCCGGAGAGCATCCGCGACCGGGCGATCACCCCGTGGCCGGGCGGCAGGACCCGCACGAGATCGTCCACGGCCGCGGCCGGCACGACGATCCGCGCATCGGGGTGCGCGGCGACGAAGTCCCGCGCCGCCTCGGCCCTGAAGAGCATCTCGACCGATCCGCCGCGGGCGGCGGCGCCCGAGTAGAAGACGAGGCTCGGGACGGTGCAGCGGAAGCTGGCCCAGGTGCCGCGGGCATGGGCCGCGTCGCCCGCTCCGAACGCCACGAGCGGCCGCACGCCGACGTCGCGGCCGACCGTCCAGGCGGCCACGGCCGCCAGGAACACGACGGTGCACGCGCCGGCTGCCGCGAGCCAGCCGAGCGCCGCGCCCGGCCGCGCCCGCGACTGCGCCCGCCAGGCCAACACCGCCGCCGCGGTCGGCACGAGGCCGACGAGACCGAGCCACTCCGCGCCGCGGACGACCATCACGGCAGCCACGACGAGGCCCGCCCCGAGGCCGACCCCGGCTAGGCCGAGAATCACCCAGGCCAGCCGCATCCAGCGCTCGAGCGCCGGCGGCCGCGCGACCCGCCAGTCCTCGAGGAACACCGCCGTGACGAGCGCCAACGCCGGGTACGCGGGCCACACGTAGCCCGGCAGTTTCGTGCCGGCGCAGGAGAACGCGCCGACCCAGACGGCGATCCAGGCAAGGACGAGCCTCTGGGCCGGTCCTTCGTCCGGCCGGCCGAGGCCCCGGACCGCGCGCACGGCCGTCACGGCGGCCACGATCGACCACGGGAAGAAGCCCACCGCGAGGACGACGAGGTAGTACCAGACCGGGCCGCCGTGCCCCTCGAGCGGCCGCACCGCCCGCGCGAGGTTGTGCACGCCGATGAACTCGCGGAGCCACGCCCCGTCGGTGCGCCAGGTCACGAGGGCGTACCAGGGGCCGGCCACGGCGAGCGCCGTCCCGACGATCACGAACGGCCGCAGCCGCCGCGCCGCCGTCAACCCGGCATGGCAGGCCGCGCGGATCCCGCTGCTCCCGGCGACGTCCTGCCACCAGGCCGCCAGCCCGAAGGCTGCCAGCGGCAGGACGACCCCCACCGGGCCCTTGGCGAGCACCGCGGCACCGCAGGCGGCGCCGACCGCAGCCGCCCGGCGGAGCGTGAGCGTTCCCGAGCGCCCGGGGCCCGGCACGAGACCGCCGGCGGCGAGCGCGAACGCCAGTGTCGTGCAGAACCCGAGCACCGCGTCGGGCGTGGCGGAGCGGCCGGCGACCGCGCCCCAGACGCAGGTGCCGAGCGCGAGGCCGGCCCAGAGGCCGACGAGCGGCAGGTGCGGGAACAGCCGGGCAGCGGTCGCGGCCGTCAGCAAGGCCGCGCCCACGGTGAGCAACGCCGACCCGATCCGGGCTCCGGCCTCGTTGACGCCGAGGCAGGCGTAGCCCGCGACCTGCACCCAATTGACGAGGGGCGGCTTCTCGGGTCGGAGCCGGCCGTTGAACATGGGCACGATCCAGTCGCCGGTGGCGAGCATGGCGGCGCTGGCGCCGGCGTTCTTGGGCTCGTCCTCGTCCCAGAGGGGCGGGCCGCCCAGGTTCGCGAGCAGCACCAAGGCCGCCGCGAGGGCGACGGCGGCGGCCTGCACGGAAAATCCACCGGCAACGGGCAGACGCATGGCGGGGCGATCCGGGGAATCGGGGCGGGGAGGGTAGAAACACGGCGGATCGGGGTCAATCCGTCACCCCAGGGCGGTCTCGGGGGCGTTTGTGCACCGCCGCTGTAACGTTCCGCGGCCGGCGCCGTCATCCCGGGTGGCGGCCGCGTCCCGGGATCGTCCCACCACCGCCGCGGTACGGTCACGCCGTCCCCACCCCGCACGAAGGACCGACCATGACAGCGAACGCCACGCAGGGCTGGGTGCTCGAGGCCGTGGACCGCTACGAGGCGCCACTCTTGCGTTACGCCCGGCGGCTCCTCGACGACTGCGACCTCGCCGCCGACGCGGTGCAGCACGCGTTCGTGAAGCTCTGCGAGGAATCGCACGACACGCTCGAGGGCCATGTCGCCCCCTGGCTGTTCCGCGTCTGCCGCAACCGCGCCGTGGATCAATTGCGCCACGCCGGCCGCGAGCGCAGCCTGCGGGACGCCGCCGCCGCCGCCGCCGCGGGCCGCGCGCGCCCCGCCGCGGCGCGGGTCGGCCGAGAGGCCGATCCGGCCCGCCCCCCCGAGCGGGCCGTTCTCGCGCGGCACGTCGCCGCGCTCCTCGCCGGCCTCCCCGCACCGCAGCGCGAGACGATCGACCTGTGGTGCGAAGGTCTGTCCTCCAAGCAGATCGCCGAGGTCACGGGCCGCACCGAGGGACACGTCCGCGTCCTCGCCCACCGCGGCCTCACGGCGCTCCGCTCACATCCGCAGGTGCAGCACCTGCTCGCCGAACACCGCTCCCGCTCCGCCGCACCGCCCGCGGCCGCCCCGACCCGAGGAGGCACGACATGACCACCGACGCCACGCACCGTTTTGATTCGCTCGACCACGAGGAGCGCGACGCACTCGCCTCGGCCTACGCCCTCGGCGAACTCGAAGGGGCCGAGCGGGAGTTCGTCGAGCGGCTGCTCGCCGATCCCGCCGCGGACGACGTCCGCCGGATCGTCGCGGAGACCCGTGCGGTCGCCGCCGCCCTGCGCACGGGCCGCGCGGAGGAGGTGCCGCCACGCGCGCCGAACCTGCGGCGGGCCGTCGTGGCGGCGCTCGCCGCCACGCCTGCGGCCACATCTCCTGCCCCGCGACCCGAGCGCTCGAGGCTCCCGGTCTGGTTCGCGCTCGCCGGAGCGCTCGCCGCCACGGTGCTCGTGGCGGTCACGATGATTCCATCCGTGCGATCCAACCATGAGGTCGCGCGGCGGCTCGCCACGACGCAACCGCGACCGGCCGAGCAGGCTGGCCAGACCATGGCCACCGGAGGAGCTGCCCGTCCTGCTGCCAAACCCGACGTCGGCCCCGCTGGCATCGTCGTTGCGGATGAGCAAAACGTCACGGCGGACACAACGCTGGCCAAGCCGGTGGACCGGCTCGCGCGAGCGACACCGGTCCCTGCGGCAACGCCGGCCGGTCCACAGGCGAAGCGCGCAGCGGCTGCCCCCGCCGCCTCGGTGGCAGTCGAGACCGAACAGTTCGCCGAAGAATCACTCGAAGACCTCATCGTCAGCATGCCGGTCATCGCCGGCAAATCGTCCGGCTCCGGCGGCCGGGCAGCTCCCGCTCGCTCCCCCGGGGACGCGGCGCTCGGCCAGGGCCAGCCCTCCTTCTCGGACGCCGAGGCCCCCGCGGACAAGGAACTGCGTCGTCGGAACGAAGCCTCATCGCGCCGCCTCGGCGGCGAGCGCGACACGACCGACCGTGAGCGCTACGCCCGGTTCGAGGAGAACCGGTTCCTCACCGTGGCGGATCGGCCGCTCTCCACGTTCTCGATCGACGTGGACACCGCCTCCTACGCGGTCGTCCGCCGGTTCCTGGCCGCGGGCCGTCGGCCGCCGGCCGACGCCGTGCGGCTCGAGGAGTTCGTGAATTACTTCCGCTATGCCTATCCGCAGCCCGCCGGCGACGACCCCTTCGCCGTGGCGCTCGAGGCGGCCGACTGCCCGTGGCGGCCCGGCCACCGGCTCGTGCGGATCGGCATCGCCGGCCGTGACATCGACCGCACGAAGCGGCCGAGCGGCAACCTCGTGTTCCTCATCGACGTCTCGGGGTCGATGGGCGACCCCGACAAGCTGCCGCTCGTGAAGCAGGCCCTGGCGATGCTCGTCGCGGAGCTCACGGAGAACGACCGCGTCTCGATCGTGACCTACGCAGGCGACGCGGGACTGAAGCTCCCGCCGACGAGCGGCGACCAGAAGCAGAAAATCCTCGACGTCATCGAGGGTCTCTCGGCCGGCGGCTCGACGCACGGCAGCGCCGGGATCGAACTGGCCTACGCCCAGGCGCAGGAGCGGTTCATCGCGGGGGGCGCCAACCGGGTGATCCTCTGCACCGACGGCGACCTCAACGTGGGCGTGACGAGCGACGCCGCCCTCGTCGCGCTCGTGCAGGAAAAGGCCCGCGGCGGCACGTTCCTCACCGTGCTCGGCTTCGGCCAGGGCAACCTCCAGGATGCCAAGATGGAGGCGATCGCCGACAAGGGCAACGGCGTCTACGCCTACGTGGACGGCGTCCGCGAGGCACGCAAGGTCTTGGTCGAGCAGCTCACGGGCTCGACGATCACGATCGCCAAGGACGTGAAGATCCAGGTCGAGTTCAACCCCGCCGAGGTCGCCTCCTACCGGCTCCTGGGCTACGAGAACCGCCGCCTTGCCGACACGGACTTCCGCGACGACACGAAGGACGCCGGTGAAATCGGCGCGGGCCACACGGTGACCGCGCTCTACGAGATCGTCCCGGCCGGCGCCGCGACCACGGGCGGCGACGGCCCGGGCGCTGGCGCCGAGCCGCTCAAGTACCAGCCCCAGCCTGAACAGCCCCGCGCCGTGGAGCCCGCCCCGGCCGCCGGCCCCGCGAGCGGCGAACTCCTCACCGTGAAGCTCCGCTTCAAGCAGCCCGAGGGCGACGTGAGCGTGCTCCGCGAGTTCCCGCTTGCCGACGAGGGCGGCTCGTTCGCCGCTGCCTCGGCCGACACCCGCTTCGCCGCCGCCGTCGCCGCCTTCGGAATGCTCCTCCGCGACAGTGCATTCACGGGCGACGCCACGTTCGCGACGGTCGCACAACTCGCCGCCACCGCCCTCGGCCCGGACGAGGGCGGCTACCGCGCCGAGTTCCTCGACCTCGTCCGCAAGGCGGAGATGATCGCGGGCACTGAACGACGATAGTGAATACCGAAACACGATCCTGCGAGGGGTTGCCCGTGCCCTCGAGCCGGCGTAGGTGGCCAGCGAAGCCCGGAGGGCGGGAGCGCAGACACCTCCGAGTGAGCGGAGGGCATGGATGCCCGGAGCGAACGTCCGGGCGAGAGGGCATGGGCAGCCCCGAGCCACCACAGGACGTCTTCACCACGATCGTGCCCGGGAGCCGGAGTACACTCCCCCCATGACCCACTGGCTCATCAAGAGCGAGCCCGACGTCTTCTCGATCCACGACCTCGCGAAGGCGAAGGGCACATCGACGCACTGGGAGGGCGTGCGGAACTACCAGGCCCGGAACTTCCTCCGGGCGATGAAAAAGGGCGACCGCGCTCTCTTTTACCACTCGAATGCCGCCCCTTCCGCCGTCGCCGGCACGGTCGAGATCGTCCGCGAGGCCTACCCGGACCCCACGGCCTGGGACACGACGAGCGATTCCCACGACCCGAAGGCGTCGCCCGCGAATCCGGTGTGGTCGATGGTCGATGTCCGGCTCGTCGAGATTTTTCCACGCCAGATTCCGCTCGACGAACTCCGTGGCCTCGAGGCGCTCGCGGGCATGGAACTGTTGCGGCGCGGCAGCCGGCTCTCGGTGCAGCCCGTGACGAAGGGCCAGTTCGACGCCATCGTGCGGCTCGCCCGCGGCGGGGCGCGGCGGGCCTGACGAGCGGTCCCGGTGTCACGGCCGGGACGGCAGCACGAGCGGCGCGGGGG
>JBJTJO010000037.1:0-8459 GCA_046095965.1 Planctomycetaceae bacterium | reverse complement strand
GCATCTCGCGCACGGCCTCTCCGCCTGGGACTACTGCCTCATCGACTGCCCCCCGTCGGCGGGCGAGCTCACGCGGACGGCGCTCGCCGGCAGCACCGAGGTGCTGATGCCGATCCAGTGCGAGTACTTCGCGCTCGAGGGGCTCACGCAGATGATCGAGGTCATCCGCGACGTGATGCAGGAGCGGCCGGGCCGGCTCTCGTTCAGCGGCATCGTGCTCACGATGCACGACGCGGCGCTCGACCTCACCACCGAGGTCGAGGCCGAGGTCCGCGACTTCTTCGGGGAGATCGTCTTCGAGACGGTCGTGCCCCGCGACGTGGCCGTTGCCGAGGCGCCGAGCCACGGCCGGTCGGTGATCGATCACGCACCGCGCTCGCCGGGAGCGCGGGCCTACGTGGAACTCTGCATGGAGGTTCGGGACTGTGAATAAGGAACGACGCTTGGGGCGTGGACTCGAGGCTCTCCTGGGACGGGCCGGGCTGGATCCGGTCGCCCCCGTGCCCGCGGCCGGAACCGTCTCACCGGCCGGCCACACGGGACTCGGCTCGGGCGCCGCACGGCTCATCCTCCATGCCGCCGAGGAGGTGGAGCAGGCCGCCGCGTCGCTGCCGTCGAGCGAACTCGCCGTCGCCGTCGTCGATCCGAATCCGTGGCAGCCGCGGACGGTGGTGGCCGACGCCGACCTCGCGGAGCTCGCCGACAGCCTCCGCGAGCACGGCCTCGTGCAGCCGATCGTGGTGCGGGCCCGCGGCGATCGCTACCAGCTCATCGCCGGCCAGCGGCGGCTGGCGGCCGCCCGCACGCTCGGCTGGGAGAAGGTGCCGGCCCGCGTGCTCGACGTGGACGACCGGCAGATGTCGGAGATCGCGATCGTCGAGAACCTCCAGCGCCGCGACCTCGACGCGCTCGAGAAGGCGGCGAGCTTCAGGCAGTATCTCGCCACGTGGCACTGCACGCAGGACGAGCTCGCGAAGCGGCTCTCGATCGACCGCTCGCACGTCGCGAACCTGATCCGGCTCCTCGACCTGCCGGCCGCCGTGCAGGAGAAGCTCCGGGCCGGTGCGCTCTCGATGGGCCATGCCCGTGCCCTCCTTCCGCTCGGCGACGAGGCCGAGCAGGTGCGGCTCGCGAATCGCGTCGCGGCCGACGGGCTCTCGGTGCGGGCCGTCGAGGCGGAGGTGCAGGAGATCATCCGCCGCGAGGAGGCCGCCGACTCCGACGTCGAGGTCGTGGCACCCGCCACCGCGGGTGGCGACGCGGTGCCGGGCGACGTGACGGTGTCGCCGACGGCGAGGCGGAAGCCGGGCCGGCCCGCGACGCGGCGGTCGAGCCAGGTGGCGGCGGTCGAGGGGCAATTGCGCCGCGCGCTCGGCGCGAAGGTCGTGGTGCACGCCAACGGCAAGGGCGCCGGCCGGATCGTGATCCCGTTCGGCGATCTCGACGAGTTCCAGCGGCTGCTCGAGCACATGACCGGGGAGAAGCCTCGGGCCGCGGCGTGACGCTCGCGATGCGCAGAGCGATGGATGACGGTGGCCCGATTCCGGGTACACTCATCCCCGCACGGGGCGTAGCGCAGTCTGGTTAGCGCGCCTGGTTTGGGACCAGGAGGTCGAGAGTTCGAATCTCTCCGCCCCGATTCGGCAGACCCGGCGGCGTGCCGTCCGGGGTGCTGGACGGTCGGTCGCCTCGGCCTCCGGTTTTGCCGCCGCGGCGATCACGGTTGGCCGAACATCCTCAGGCCGGCCCACGCGGCGGCGAGCGCCGCGATGTTCGTGGCGGCGACGTAGGCGAGCCCCGCGGCGACCCGGTCGTGGGCCAGCATCTCGACCGCCTGGAACGCGAAGCTCGAACAGGTCGTGAACCCGCCGAGCAGGCCGACGAGCACGATCACCTCCTGCGGGCCCGTGAGCCAGCCCCGCGACCGGGTCAGGGCGTAGATCGCGCCGAACGCGAACGAGCCGAGCACGTTGACGGCCAGCGTGCCCCAGGGAAAGGCATGGCCCAAAAGCCGGTCCGTCAGCAGGGTGCAACCGGCCCGCAGGAGCGTGCCGATGGCACCGGCCGCGGCGAGCAGCAGAACGTAGCCGGGATGGTGCATGCCGAGGATCCTGCCCGCCGGCCGCTCCCGATGTCCACATGGATCCGAACCGGCGACGGGCCCCGAGTGGCCGATGGCCCGGGCCTTTCCCGACACCCGCCTCGACCGCCGGCCGCGGGGCCCACAAGTGCCGAGCGCGGCAGGGGCGGGGGCGAATCGGGCGCGGGAGCCACCCGGTGGCAGGGATCCCCGGCGGGGTAACCGTCTGCCGGGGAGTGGTATTCTTCCCCCGCCCCGGGTCCGGCCCGGGGCGTGTACGACACCCGGCGAGGAGAGTTCCATGAGCGCAACGACGCGGCGCGTGCGGATCGGTCGGCGCGGATTCCTGCAGGCGGCGGCCGGTGCCGCCGTCGCGGCGCCCACGATCGTTCCCTCGTCGGCCCTCGGCCTCGACGGCGCGGTGCCGCCGAGCGAGCGGATCATCGTCGGGGGCATCGGCATCGGGAACCGCGGCACCTACGACCTCGGCTGCTTCCTCGAGCAGGCGGACGTGCGGTTCGCCGCCGTCTGCGACGTCAAGGAGACGCGGCGGGTGGCCGTCAAGAAGATGGCCGACGGGAAGTACGGCGACGGCGCCTGCACGATGCACCGCGACTTCCGCGAGGTGCTCGACCGCCCCGACATCGACGTGGTGCTCATCGCCACCGGCCCCAACTGGCACGGCACGATGGCCATGGAGGCCGCGCGTGCCGGCAAGGACATGTACGTCGAGAAGCCCTGCACGAAGAACATCGCGCAGAGCCTTCAGCTGCGCGACGGCATCCGCCGCGCGGGCGTGGTGTTCCAGGCCGGCACGCAGCGCCGCAACCTGCCCCACTTCGCGTTCGCCTGCGAGCTTGCGCGCACCGGCCGGCTGGGCCGCGTGAAGCGGGTCTACGCCCACCCCGCCGGGATGAAGTCCACGATGAGCGGCTGGCCGCAGCCCGAGGCGGCGCCCGACCCGGCGGTCGTGGACTGGGACACCTACCTCGGCCCCGCCGCGTGGCGGCCGTTCAACGCCCGGCTCCTCGACGGGTTCAACTTCGAGAAGGGGGGCGGCCTCGTCGGCGGCGGCGTGCTCGAGTGGGGCTCGCACTGCGTCGATCTCTGCCAGTGGGCGGTGGACGACCGGCCGCCGCCGGCCGAGTACGACCCGCCGCGGGACGGGCAGATCGTCTGCCGCTACGGCGACGGCACCGAACTCGTGTTCCGCGAGCAGGGCTGGCTGCCGCTCGGCTCGTGCCCGGTGCGGTTCGAGGGGGAGACGGGCTGGGTCGAGGCGGGCGACAGCGGCAAGCTCGTGCTCAGTTCGCCCGACCTCCTGGCGGGCCGCCAGGTGGCCGAGATCGGCGGCTACCCGGCGACGTTCCACGTCCGCGACTTCCTCGACTGCGTGAAGACCCGCGGACGCCCGAAGGGCAACGCCGACGCCGCCTGCAACGCCCACATCGCCTGCCACGCGGCCAACATCGCGATCTTTCTCGGGCGGACGGTCCGCTACGACACGGCCTTGAACGAATTCGTGGACGACGCCGACGCCAACCGGCTGCGGTCGGAGGCGCTCCGCGAGCCCTGGCGATTCTGAACGGAGCACGCCGATCATGAGGATTCGATTCCTGCCCGCGTGGTGCGCCGTCGTGGCCACCCTCGCCTGCCCGGCGGTCGGCATGGGAGCCGACACCGCCGCCGCGCTGCGCGACGAGGCTGCGCTCGTCGCCGTCCTGCGATCGGACGCGCCCGAGGCCGACAAGGCCATGGCCTGCAAGGAACTCGCCATCCGGGGCTCCGGTGCGGCGGTCCCGGCGCTCGCGCCGCTCATCGCCGACGAGCACCTCGCGTCGTGGGCCCGCATCGCGATCGAGGCGATCCCCGACCCGGCCTGCGACGCGGCGCTCCGCGACGCGCTCCGTGGCGGTGGCCTGTCGGGCCGACTGCTCGTGGGCGCGATCAACTCGATCGGCGTGCGGCGCGATCCTGCGGCGGTCGATCTGCTGGTCGGCCGGCTGAACGCCGCCGACGCCTCCGTGGCGGCCGCGGCCGCCGGGGCGCTCGGTCGGATCGGCGATCCAGCCGCGACGGCGGTGCTCCGCACGGCCTTGGCGGAGGCGACCGCCCGTCCGGCGGTGGCCGAGGGGCTCGTGCTCGTCGCCGAACGGCTGCTCGCAGAGGGCCAGGGCGCCGAGGCCGCGGCCCTGTACGACCTCGTGCGGGCGGCCGACGTGCCCGCCCCGCGGATCATCGAGGCCACGCGGGGCGCGATCCTGGCCCGCGGCGACGCGGGCGTGCCGCTGCTCCTCGAGCAGGTGCGCTCGCCGGAACGCCGCCGCATGAACATCGGACTGTCGGTGGCCCGGGAGCTCCGCGGTGCGGCCGCCGACGAGGCGCTGGCCCGCGAGTTTGCGGCCGCCCGCGAGCCCCTGGCCGTGCTGCTCGCCGAGGTGCTCGCGGACCGCGGCGGCCCGCAGGCCCGCACGGCGCTCGCCGCGGCGGTGGCCGCGCCGGCCACGCCGGTGGCGGTGCGGCTGGCCGCCGTGCGCGGCCTCGGTCGCGTGGGTGACGCGTCGAGCGTGGCCGCGCTTTTGCCCCTGCTCGCCGGCGGCGATGCCGCCGGGGTTGCCGCGGCATCGACCGCGCTCGCCGAGATCCCTGGTGCGGCCGTCGATGAGGCGCTCGTGGGCCGCCTCGGGGAGCTGAAGGGCCCGACGCTCGCGGCGCTGCTCAAGGTGGTCGGCCGGCGCCGGATCGTGAAGGCGGCACCGCAAATCACCGGGCTGGTCGTCGGCAAGGACGAGGACGTGAGCCTCGCCGCGCTCGAGGCGCTGGGGGCGACCGCCGACCTCGAGGGCGTCAAGGTGCTCGTCGGCGAGGTGCTCACCCCCCGGAGTCCGGCGCGGGGCGCCGCGGCGCTCGCCGCGCTGCGGGCTGCCGCGGTGCGCATGACCGACCGCGAGGCCTGTGCCGCGACGCTCGCGAAGTCGCTCACCGCCGGCGACGACGCCTCGCGCGTGGCCGTGCTCGACATCCTCGGCGAGATGGGGGGCGCGCGGGCGCTCGCCGCCGTCGCGGAGGCGGCCGGGGGATCGAGCCCCGCGCTGCAGGACGCCGGCACGCGGCTGCTCGGCGGTTGGATGACGCCCGACGCGGCCGATCCGCTCGTGAAGCTCGCGAAGGCGCTGCCCGACGGCAAGTTCCGCACGCGCGCCTTCCGGGGCTACCTGCGGGTCGCGCGGCAGCTCGTCAAGGACGACGCCGGGCGGCTCGCGATGTGCCGCGAGGCGCTGGGGCTCGCCCGCGGCGCCGACGACCGCCGGCAGGTGCTCGAGGCACTGCGGCTCGTGGCCACGGCCGACGGCCTGCGGCTCGCGGCCGAGGCCGCCGCCGACGAGGTGCGGGACGATGCCCGGGCCACCGGCGCGGCCATCCTCCAGAAAATGGGGCAGCCCACGCCCGAGGCCTGGGACTTGGCGGGCAAGCTCGGCCTCCAGCGGGCGAAGGTGGAGATCGTGCAGGCCACGTACGGCTCGAAGGACAAGCAGAAGGACGTCACCGACATGGTGCGCAAGCGGGTGTCCGGCGTGCCCGTGATCGCCCTCGGCTCGCCCGCCTACAAATCGAGCTTCGGCGGCGACCCGGCGCCGGGCGAGGAGAAGAAGCTCATGATCCGCTATACGCTCGACGGCCGACCCGGCGAGGCGACGTTCGCCGAGGATGCCACGATCGTGCTCCCCGTGCCGCCGGGGCCATGACGGCCGCGCCCTGCCTGCATGTCCTCTCGAGCCTTCGTCGCGCGGGGTCTCACGCGGGTCTACCGCACGGGGGAGGTGGAGGTCGCGGCGCTCGCGGGCGTGGATCTCGACCTCGACCGGGGTGAGTTCGTCGTCATCCTCGGGCCGAGCGGCAGCGGGAAGTCCACGCTGCTCAACATCCTCGGTGCGCTCGACGCCCCGACCTCCGGCAGCCTCCTGTTCCAGGACCACGACCTGACGACGGCCGACGATGAAGCGCGGACCGCCTACCGCCGCGACCACGTGGGCTTCGTTTTCCAGTTCTACAACCTCCTGCCCGCGCTCACGGCGCTCGAGAACGTGGCCGTCGTGGCCGACATCGCCACGGGTCCGATGCCGCCGGCCGAGGCCCTCGACCTCGTCGGGCTCGCCGACCGGGCCGACCACTTTCCCGCGCAACTCTCGGGGGGCGAGCAGCAACGGGTGGCCGTGGCCCGGGCGATCGTCAAGCGGCCGGAGGTTCTCCTCTGCGACGAGCCGACCGGGGCGCTCGACGTGAAGACGGGCGTCGTCGTGCTCGAGGCACTCGTGCGGGTGAGTGCCGAGATCGGCGCGACGACCGTGCTGATCACGCACAACGCCGGGATCGCCACGATCGCCGACCGGGTCCTCACGATGTCCGACGGGAGGATCGCGGGCGAGCGGGTCAACGCCGTGCGGGCGGCTCCGCGCGATCTGCGGTGGTGAGCGGCGCGCGCGCCGACTGAACCCATGCACATGAAGACGCTGGACCGGAAGGTGGTGCGGGATGCCTGGCGGCTGGCACCGCAGCTCGGGGCGGTGGCGATCGTCATGGCCTGCGGGGTGGCCGTGCTCGTGATGTCGTGGAGCATGCTCGTGTCGCTCGACGCGACGCAGCGCGAGTACGCGACGGCGTCGCGATTCGCCGACGTGTTCGTGCACCTCACGCGGGCGCCGGCGCTCGTGGCCCGCCGGCTGGCCGCGATCCCGGGGATCGCGCGGGTCGAGGCCCGGGTCGTGGAGGACGTGACGCTCGATCTGCGGACTGCCGACGGGCGGCGGCTGCCCGCGGTGGGCCGGCTCGTCTCGCTGGCCGACACGGCCGCGACCGCCGACGGCGGCGGCCTCAACCGGCTCACGGTCCTCCGGGGCCGGCTGCCCGACCCCGGCCGGCCGGCCGAGGTGGCGGTCGGCGAGGGCTTCGCGGCGACCCACCACATCGGTCCGGGCGACCATCTCGACGCCGTGCTCAACGGCCGCCGCACCCGCCTCGACGTCGTCGGCGTGGCCACGTCGCCCGAGTACGTCTACACGATCGGCCCGGGCGGCCCGTTCCCCGACGACCGCTCGTTCGGCGTGTTGTGGATGGGCCGGCGGGGACTCGCCGCCGCGTTCGACATGGCCGACGCCTTCAACGACGTCGTCGCCACGCTCGTGCCCGGCGCCGACGTCCGCGACGTGTGCCGCGACCTGGACCGGGAACTCGACCGCTACGGCGGCCGCGGGGCCTTCGGCCGCGCGTTCCAGACGTCGCACCGCTACCTCACGAACGAGCTCAGGGAACTGCGGAACATGAGCCGCATGGGCCCGGTCGTGTTCCTCGCGGTGACCGCGATCCTCATGCATCTCGTGCTCTCGCGGCTCGTCGGCACGCAGCGCGAGCAGATCGCCACGCTCGCCGCCTTCGGGCTGTCGGCCCGCGAGATCGGCGGGCATTACGTGAAGCTCGTGCTCGTCGTGCTCGCCTGCGGCGCGGCCCTCGGCGTGCCGCTCGGCTGGTGGCTGGGGGAGAGCCTCGCGGCGATGTACGCGCGATTCTTCCGGTTTCCCGTGCTCGCGTTCCGGCCCGATCCGTGGGCCATCGGCTGGTCGATCGCGATCGCTGCGGCGGCCGCCCTCGTCGGCGTCGTGCAGTCGGTGGCCCGGGCGGTGCGGATCCGGCCGGCGGCGGCGATGCAGCCCGAGCCGCCGGCGGTCTACCGCCGGTCGCTGCCCGAGCGGCTGGGGCTCGCGCCGCTGCTCGCCCCGGCCACGCGGATGATGCTGCGGCACCTCGAGCGGCGGCCGCTCACAAGCGCGCTCTCGGTCCTCGGCATCGCCCTGGGCGCCGCCGTGATGGTGCTCGGCATGTTCGTGGGGGACGCCGTGCAGCACCTCGCCGACTTCCAGTTCACCGAGGTGCAGCGGTACGACCGGTCGGTGACGCTCGTTGAGCCGGCGGGGCGGCAGGCGGTCACGGAACTCGCGGGGCTGCCCGGCGTGAACGCGGTGGAGCCGTTCCGCGTGGTGCCCGCCACCCTCAGCTGCGGCCCGCGGCAGCGGCGTCAGGAGATCATGGCACCCACGCCGGGCGGGGAGCTGTTCCGCATCCTCGATGCGCGTGGTCGCGTCCACGAGCCGCGGCGCGACGGCCTCGTCGTCAGCGCCCGGCACGCGGAACTGCTCGGGGCGCGGCCGGGCGACGCGGTCGAGGTGGACGTGCTCGAGGGGCGGCGGCCGCGGGCGCGGCTCGTGATCGCCGGCACGGTGGAGGACATGGTGGGCACGTCAGCGTGGCTGCACCCCGACGCCCTGTGCGAACTCCTCGGCGAGGGCCCCACGTTCTCGGGCGCCTTTCTCGCGATCGATCGGGG
>JBJTJO010000036.1:0-8876 GCA_046095965.1 Planctomycetaceae bacterium | reverse complement strand
CGTCGATCGAAAACCCGCTGTTTTCCCAGAGCGTGCTGCCCCGGCTGCGGCCACGGCTTTCTTGGGGCGTCCCGGCTGCGCCGGGTTCGGCACCCATGGGACCCCTTGGCGTTCCCATCGGCTGCCCGGCAGGACGGGGCCATGGATGGCCCTGCCGCCGCAAAGCAAGCCAGGGGTGTTTGCTCCGAATCATCCCCTGCGCCCGGCCGTCACGGCGATGGCCATCGGCAACGCGACCGCTCGGACCGGCGCCGCATCGTCTCTCCCTCTCCCTCCGGGAGCAGGCCGCGGTGAGGGTGCCCAGAGCCACGCCCAGCCCCGTTCCCACGACACCTCCCGAATCGCTTGGGCCAAGCTCATCGCTCGGATCGCCGAAGACTTCCCACTCGCGTGCCCTGCCTGCGGCGGCGACATCCGGCTCATCGCGTTCATCACCGACCCGGCTCCGATTCGGAAGATCCTGCTCCATCTCGGCGAGCCCCTCGAACCGCCGCCGCTCGCGCCGGCCCGAGGACCGCCGACCAGCTGGGCCGAGGTCCTCCAGGCGCATGACGACCGCGACGCGATCCAGGCGTCGCCTGACGACCTGCCGGTCATCGACATCCGCAGCCTCTGATGCATCCGCCCCGCGGTCGGACTCGAGGCGGGCCTGCGCGCAGGCTGAAATCACCCCGCAATCCACCTCCATCAGCGCCCGCCGGAATGCCGTCAGGCTGCATCATCCGGTCGGTGGAGGCCAAACTCCAGGACACGGGCCAACGGTGACCCGGCTATCGCTTGCGGAAGTGCCGTTGACCGTCCTATCCTCCTCGGGCTTGTCGTAGACGCGATACTCCTTGGCGAGCCCGGCCACCTCGATCACCGGAGGGGCTGCGGACGGCGGGCCGGAGGTGTGCATGCGGCGAGTATAGGTGAAAACGTCGTCCCGTCCGCGACCGTCCTCCTGGAGCGACCCGCATGTTCCGCGTCGGCCTCGGCCACGACACGCACCGCCTCGTGCCCGGAGACGGCCTCGTGATCGGCGGCGTGACGATCCAGCACGATCGCCGCGCGCAGGGCCACAGCGACGCCGACGTGCTCCTCCACGCGATCACCGACGCGCTCCTCGGGGCCGCCGCCCTCGGCGACATCGGCGAGCTTTTCCCCGACGACGACCCCGCCAACAAGGGACGCGACTCGGCCGAGATGCTGCGGGCCGCATGCGACCGGGTGGCGGGCGCCGGCTGGCGGATCGCGAACCTGGATTGCGTGATCTTCGCCCAGCGGCCCAAAATCCTCCCGCACCGGCCCGCGATCCGCCGGCGGATCGCGGCGGTGCTCGGCATCGACGAGTCGGCCGTCTGGCTCAAGGCCAAGACGGGCGAAGGCGTCGGCCCGATCGGCACCGAGGAGGCGATCGCCGCCGAGTGCGTGGTACTCATTGAGAAGTAGGGTGACATGACGACGGCCGCGCTGCCACCGATCGAGGTCTACAGCACGCTCACGCGCACGAAGACGCCGCTCGTGACCGTGAAGCCCGGCCACGTGGGGATGTATCTCTGCGGGCCGACGGTCTACAAGCCGAGCCACATCGGCCACATGGTGGGCCCGGTGATCTTCGACACGGTGAAGCGGCACCTCGCCTATTCCGGCTGGACGGTGACCTGGGTCGTGAACGTCACCGACGTGGACGACAAGATCATCGCCGAGAGCACGGCCCGCGGCACCACGATGGCGAAGCTCGCCACGGAGATGACGGCCGACTACCTCGAGAACCTCGCCGCCCTCGGCGTGACCGGGATCGACGAGATGCCGAAGGCCACGGAGCACATCGGCACGATCATCACGTTCATCGAGGGGCTGATCGCCAAGGGCTGCGCCTACGCGAGCGACGGCGACGTCTACTTCGACGTGACGCGGGACGCCGACTACGGCAAGCTCACGAACCGCTCGGTCGAGCAGACGCAGGGCGAGGGGGGCTCGACGGCCGAGCGGAAGCGGTCGGCCGCGGACTTCGCGCTCTGGAAAAAGGCGAAGGCGGGCGAGCCGGCGTGGGACAGCCCCTGGGGCCCCGGGCGGCCGGGCTGGCACATCGAGTGCTCCGCGATGAGCAAGGCGATCCTCGGGCCCCACTTCGACATCCACGGCGGCGGCCTGGACCTCGTCTTCCCGCACCACGAGAACGAGATCGCCCAGAGCGAGTCGCTCCACGACGTCCCGATGGCCACCTACTGGATGCACAACGGCCTCATGCAGGCGGCCGGGGCGGCGGGCACGGTGGGGGGCCGGCCGCGGGGCGCGGGCGAGCCCGACGCCGCGGCGGCCCAGGCGGCGACGAAGATCTCGAAGTCCACGGGCGCCGAGCCGTTCAAGAATCTCCTCGCGCGACACGACCCGCGGGCGATCCGCATGCTGCTGCTCTCGACGCACTACCGCTGCCCGATCCACTTCGGCGAGGGGCCGCTCGGCGAGGGCGCCCGGGCGATGGAGGCATTCGACCGGCTGTTCGCCCGCTCCGAGCGGGTCACCGGGAAATCGTTCTACGCCCTGCCCTGCCGCGACCGCCGGGCGGGCGACGCGGCCGTGGCGGCCGCGGGCGACGACGTCACGGCGCTCAGGCAGAAATTCCTGGCGGCGATGGACGACGACTTCAACACGGCGATCGCCATCGCGACGCTGTTCGACTTCGTCCGCGTGGCCAACAAGTTCATCGACCAGCACGGCCTGGAGGCGAAGAAGCCCGCCGCCGAACTCGCCACGCTCGACGCGATGCTGCTCGTGCTCCGCGAATTGACGGGCGTGCTCGGCCTCTTTCTCGAGCCGCCGAAGCCGGCCGCCGGGGGCGCCGACGAGGGCCTCGTGGCGAAGCTCATGGAACTCGTCATCGAGATCCGGGCCAATGCCCGCAAGGCGAAGGATTTCGGCACCGCCGACCTCGTGCGGAACAAGCTCACCGAGGCCGGCATCGTCCTCGAGGACCGACCCGACGGCACGGGCTGGAGCCGGAAGTAGTTCACCAACGCGCTGCTTCCCTGTGGCGTAAGCCTCCAGGCTTGCCCTGTGGCGTAAGCCTCCAGGCTTGCGAATCCGCGAACGCGCTACACCGCCCGCATTCGCACACCTGGAGGTGTGCGCCACATGCCTCCAGGCTTGCCCTGTGGCGTAAGCCTCCAGGCTTGCGAATCCGCGAACGCGCCGCACCACCCGCATTCGCACACCTGGAGGTGTGCGCCACATGCCTCCAGGCTTGCGAATCCGCGAACGCGCTACACCACCCGCATTCGCACACCTGGAGGTGTACGCCACATGCCGGACACGTGCGCCACGTGCCTCCGGCCTTGCGAATCCACCCCACGTGTCGCGCAGGACGACGGTCCGCGCGCCCGCCCGGCCGGGCCGGCCGCGTTGTCCGCGGGCGTCGGCCGAGCGTAGGGTTGCACGGCATGCCGGCCGCCCCGCCGCGTGCCGCCGGACGCCCCAGCAGGATGCGTGCCCCCGTCCCCCGCGACGCCGAGGACCGCAGCCGTGTCGTTCCGCCGCCTGCTCCGCATCGACTGGGACGTGGTCGCCGGCATCATCGCCGCGCTCGTCGCGATGCTGCTGAGTTTCATGGGCCTCGTGTCGACGACGGTGGGCGTGGGCATCATCCTGCTCCTCTGCGCCCTGCTCCTCACCCGCGACCTGCGGGGCGAGGCCCGCGAGCACCGGATGTTCGACAAGCTCGACGTCATCAAGCGGCACGTGGCGGGGCTCGCGGCCGCGTCCCACGCCGACGTGCAGCTCGTCGGCCCCAAGCGGATGCGGCACGAGTTCACGGAGTTCGCGGCGACCGTGTTCGGCGAGGTCCGCTGGTTCAACGTCTGCTGCCGGATGTTCCGCCGGCCGGAGGTCTTCGACGCCACGCTCCGGATGCTGCTCGAGAACCCCAACGTGACGGGGGTCACCCTGCTCTGCCGGCCCGACGAGCGGCGGTCCTGGGAGGCCGACGTGGTGCCGAAGCTGCGCCGGTGCGAGCACGGCGCAAAGGTGCGGCCGCCCCTCTGGGGGCCGATCCGGGGCAGCGTGTCGTTCGTGCTCGGGGACGTGGACGGCGACGGCCGCGACGAGGCGCTCGTCGCGATCATGGACGAGCCGTTCTCGAACGCGAATCATGGGCCGAGCGTGCCGCGGTTCACGTTCCACGTCTACAGCCAGAGCGAGCTCATCGGGCCGCTCGAGGAGATGGTCCGGCACGCGACGAGCGAGTTCGCGGCCGACGCAGCCGGCGACTCGGTGGAACCCGCGTCGAGTCGGGAATCCGCGAAGCCGTGAGGCGGGACGGCAGCCCGCAGCCTTGGCCGCTCACGTCGCGGCGGCCGCCGTGACGGCGGCAGCGGCAGGCAAAACCTCGGCCGCGGGACGGGGCATGCCGAAGAGCTCCCCCTGGAAGAGGTCGACGCTGTCGTCGCGAAGCCGCCCCAACTGCTCGGGGCTCCGCGTGTATTCGGCGACCGTTGTGATCCCGCGGGCGTGGCACAGGCTCGCGACGGTGCGGACGAACTCCCGCTGCAGCGGGTCGTCGTCGACGTAGCCGGTGACGAGCTCGTCGAGTTTCACGATCGCGAGCGGGAACTGCGTCAGCGACGTGAGGCGGCAGATGCCGCTGCCGAAGTCGTCGATCGCGACGGCGATGCCGGCGTCGGCGAGGGCCGCGAGCCGCTCGCGGACGTCGGCGGGCGGCGCCGCGATGCAGCGGGGGGCGACTTCGAGGATCAGCCGTTCGGCAACGCCCGGCACGGCCCGGATGTCATCGAGGAACGAGCCGGGGAACGCCTCCGCCGCGAAGGTCTCGTGGCTCACGTTGACCGACAGCCGCACGTCGGGATGCGCCGCCAGGATGCCCAACACGCGGAGCAGCATCATGCGGTCGAACCGTTCGAGCAGCCCCGCCGCTCGGCCCCCGAGGAAAAAGTCGGCACGCGACACGACCCGCCGCAGCCCGGAGTCGAAGCGGGCGAGCGCCTCGTAAAACGCCGGCCGCGTCGCGTCCGCCGCTGTCACCGGCTGCAGCCAGACCTCCCAGGAGCCGAGATCCATGTCCGCCGTGAACTCGCTGATCTGGGCCGGCGTGAACGCCGCGGACCCGGCCGCGATCGCCCGGTTGCCGCCGGCCGCCTGTGCCTCGGCGGCCGCCGCCTCCGCCTGCCGGATCGCGAGATCGTGGTCGCCGGCGACGACGGCGGCGACGCCCACCGAGGCCCGCAGCGTGAAGCCCGGGGCGAACCCCGGCACCTCGATGCCGTGCACCTCGCGCACGAGATCCCCGGCGCGGTGCACGGCGACGACCGCATCGGCCATCGGCAGCAAGGCGAGGAACGTGTCGCCCATGATGCGGCTGGTGGGCACGGGGGAGGGAAACAGCTTCACAATGGCTGCCGCCACGCGCTCCAAGAGGATGTCCGTCTGCCGCGAGCCAATCTCGGCGGCGATCGCCGCGCAGTCGTCGATCCTGAGCACGACGATGAACCCGGCGTCGCCGGTCGTCTGCCGCAGGTGATTCCGTGCGTCGAGTGCCCGCGACATCGCCCAGCGGGTGAGCAGCCCGGTGATCGGGTCGCGGGTGTTGACGTGGCGGCCGACGATGGGGCCGCCGGAGATCAGCGGCTGCACGAGCACCGTGACGCGGCCGCCGCGGCCCCGCAGTCCCACCGCCGCCGCGTGCAGGCCGCCGTGGTGGTTCAGGACCCGAAGGGTGCTGAACGCGGCCGCGCCGCCCGCGGCCCGCGCGAGCGCGGCGGCGAGGGTGGGCCGATCGGCCGGATCGACGACGTGGAGGATGGAATCGCCGCTGCGGAGGCGCCGGCCGGCGAAGAGCAGGCCGGCGAGCCGGGCGATGTCGGAGGTGACGATTCCCCGACCGTCGCACTCGAGCGACTCCGGGCCGAGGGGATGCTCGACGACACCGGGGTGACGGGCCGCCCGGCCGATCGCCTCGAGCACGTCCCAGCAGACGTCGTCGAGCGACTGGTCGGACGAGACGGCATCGATGAGCGCTCCGGCCGCCGTGGCCGGTTCGGGGGCCGCCGAGACGAGCAGGATCCCCGCGCCGTGAAACTCGCTCCGTGCCTGGCCGACAGCCGCCTCGACGTCGGGCGGATCGGTCATCACCACGAGGATGGCGGGCCGGCCCGCGGCCACGCGGCGGGCCTCATGCGCATCGCGGGCCTCCGACACCTCCACGGGATGGACACCGAGCGCGGCCACGAGTGCGGGCCCGATGCCCGGACCGCAGATCCGCACCACGACGTGCGGGAGGGCGAGTTCCACGGGCGACACCTCCGGGCGTGGGGGACGTGCATCGGCGGCGAAACTCTACGGGATCGCCGGCGTGGCGCCCGGTCGGGCCATGGCGCGCAGCGAAGTGTCCGACGCCCGCGGTGCGAGCCCCCGCAGGCACCGCGGCGGACACATTGGCGATCCCGATCGGCGCCGGGCATGCACCCTGGCCGGCCCGATTGTCCCGGTGCTGACCACCGCGCTAGGGTTGCCATATGCCGGCTCTGCCCGTCGCCGCCGTGCCCGCCGACGGCCTGCACTGGTGGCACTGGTGGCACTGGTGGCCGCTGGTCAACTCGCTGGCCGTCGTGCTGCTCGCGGTCGCGGTGTGGTGGCTGAGTCGGCTCCTGCTCGCGCCGCGGGGGCGACTGCGGCGGCGTCTCGACCGCCGCCATTCGCTCGAGGCCACGCTCTCCGGGATGCTCGACCCGCTCACGCTCATGGAGCCGGTCCGCGACGCCACCGGCCACGTCGTCGATTTCACCTACGCCGTCGCAAACCCGGCGGCCTGTGCCTGGATCGGCATCGACGCCGACCACCTCGTCGGCCGGAGACTGCTCGAACTTTTCCCCGAGGTCGCTTCCACGGGCCTCATGCGACCGTTCGCGGAGGCGGCGGAGTTCGGACGCCCGACGATCGTCGATGATTTTCCGTTCCCGCTCCGCGGCGTGGGCACACGCTGGATGGACATCCGCGCCGTCCGCGCCGATGTCCTGGTGTGCTTCGTGTGGCGCGACGTGACCGAGCGGCACGAGGCCGTGGAGCGGCTCGCCCGCTCCGAGGAGCAGTTTCGCCTGCTCGCGGAGAACGCCACGGACGTCGTCATGCGAATCGGCATCGACGACAAGGTGCAGTGGATCTCGCCGTCCATCACGCCCGCCCTCGGCTGGGCGCCGACCGACTGCATCGGCCACGACGTCACGGAGTTCCTCGCGCCGAGCGAGACCCGTGACCGGTACGACCGCGACAAGAGCCGGGTCACCGCCGGGCAGGGCGTCGTCTCCAGGGTGCTGGTCCGCACCCCCGCCGGCACCTGCTGGGCGGAGGTCCACATGAGTCCCTACCGCACGCCGGCAGGCCGCATCGAGGGCATGGTGGCGTTACTGCGGGTCGTCGATACGGAAGTCCGCATGGAGGAGGACCTGCGGCGCCGGGCCAGCACCGACGACCTGACCGGGCTGCTCAACCGCAAGGAAGTGCTCGACCGGCTGGCGGCCCTCGTCGCCCGCGACTCGGCCACCGTGGCCGTGCTGTGGTGCGACATCGACCACTTCAAGTCGATCAACGACGCGTTCGGCCACGCCGGCGGTGACGCCGTGCTTGCGGCGCTCGCCGCGCGGGTCCGCGGCTGCCTGCGATCCAAAGCCGACCTGGGGGGCCGGCTCGGCGGCGACGAACTGCTCGTGGTCCTCGACGGCGTGCACGATCTCGACGCAGCCATCGCTGCGGCCGAGGGGCTTCGCCGGCGGGCGGCCGAGCCGATCCCGTTCGAGCAGGGCGCGATCGCGGCCACGCTCAGCATCGGGGTCACGCTGTCCCGCCCCGGCGAGGGCGTCGACGCCCTCCTCGCCCGCGCCGACGACGCGATGTACGAGGCGAAGGCGGCCGGCCGCGACCGCGTCGTCGCCGCGCCGGCGGCAGACGCCGTGCCGGCCGGCTAGCGGTCGTTCGGACCTTTGGGGTGCAACGGTCGAGGAAGGCTCGGGGCTTCAGGCTTGCCCGTGGCGTAAGCCTCCAGGCTTGCGAATCCGCGAACGCGCCACACCACCCGCATTCGCACACCTGGAGGTGTACGCCACATGCCTCCAGGCTTGCCCTGTGGCGTAAGCCTCCAGGCTTGCGAATCCGCGAGCGCTACACCACCCGCATTCGCACACCTGGAGGTGTACGCCACATGCTGGAGGTGTACGCCACATGCCGGAGGTGTACGCCACATGCCTCCAGGCTCACCCCGGCCCTCTCCCAGAGGCCGAGGGAGAGCATGAAACGGTCCCGGGCTCGGCACCCACCCGCCTTACGGCAGGCGGATCTCGACCGGCTCGCTCGTCGTGCCCGCGGCCTCCGCCGCGGCCATGTCGCGGATCTCCTGCGAGATCTTCATCGAGCAGTACTTCGGGCCGCACATGCTGCAGAAGTGGGCGCTCTTGAAGGTGTCCTGCGGGAGCGTCTGGTCGTGGTACCGCCGCGCCGTCTCGGGATCGAGGGCGAGGCGGAACTGTTCGTTCCAGTCGAAGGCGAACCGGGCCCGGGAGAGCGCATCGTCGCGGACGCGGGCGTTCTTGCGGTGCCGGGCCAGGTCGGCCGCGTGGGCGGCGATCTTGTAGGCGATCACCCCCTGCTTCACGTCCTCGGCGTCGGGCAGGCCGAGGTGCTCCTTGGGCGTCACGTAGCAGAGCATCGCCGCGCCGCTCCAGCCGGCCAGCGCCGCGCCGATGGCGCTCGTGATGTGGTCGTAGCCGGGGGCGATGTCGGTGACGAGCGGCCCGAGCACGTAGAAGGGCGCCTCGTCGCACTCCTCCATCTGCCGCTTCACGTTCATGTCGATCTGGTCCATCGGCACGTGGCCCGGCCCTTCGACCATC
>JBJTJO010000035.1:0-14371 GCA_046095965.1 Planctomycetaceae bacterium | reverse complement strand
GATGGAGGTCACGATGAAGTGCGTGCAGTGCCACAAGTACGTCCGTCAGGCCGACGCGGAGGTGCCGTGACGGCCGGCCCCGGAGAGCGTGTCACCTCGCGTTGCCTGCATCGTCGCGGCAGCGTTGCAGGTCGTGTTCGGCGTTGCCGTTGGGCTGGAAGCTGCCGTCCTGGAGGCGGACGGTTCTGATCCGCTCGATCGGAACGAGCTTGGCGACGCGGTCGGCCGCGTAGCCGAAGAGATGAATCTGCTGGTTTTCGACGAGAAGCAGGTGGGGCTGGAAGCCGCTGTCGACCGTGGAAAGCCCGTCGCCGTCGCGATGCTCGACGTCGATCAAACGGCAGGCCACGACCGCCGCGGCGAGCGAAGAGACGAGCCTCGGTCGGGAGGCGTAGCGCTTCGAGGAATCGACCTCCACCCGGAATGCCAGTAGCTGCTCCTCGAGCTGCTTCTTGAGCATCGCGGGGCACGTACTTCTCGAACCGGCTGCGGAGCATCTCGATCCCGGTCCAGAGCGGCGTCCCTTCGTAGGGCCGCAGGTGGGCCCGTGCGAGTTGGAACGCGCTCATTTCGAGGAGTGTCAGCGGCTCGGCCAGCAGCTTCTTGGCGATCGGCGCGTCGAGGGAGAGCTTCCAGCCGTACTTGCGCTCCCGCGGGAGGGGCATGTGGTCGATCGGGTAGCCACAGGAAATGAGGAACTCGCAGTCGCGTCGGAGCGTCCGCGACGACAGGTTCGAAAGGCCGAGCTTGTCACGGAGGGTCGCGATGAGGACGTCGTCGGTGAGTGGAGCGTTGGAAGTAGAAAGAATATCGAGCAGGGAGAAAATGCGCAGAAACTGTTCGTGCCTCGAGAACTTCTTGACCATGCCACTGTGCCTGAGATGCAGATTGACCATCAAGCGACGGCGATCCGCGGAGCCGGAGGCTACGTCGGATGCTCGGCACGGTTGGTCAGTCTCTGTCGCTTTCGCTGCCGCGGAGACCGCAGAGACGAAGCCTTAGCTGAAGACTACTGTCCGCCGGCCGTGGAGGAAGACGCGGTCTTCGAGCATGAGCGACACCGCCTTCGCGAGCACGAGCTTCTCGACGTCGCGGCCGGCACGGGCCATGCCGTCCGGCGTGTCGGCGTGGTCCACGGGGATCACGTCCTGGGCGATGATCGGCCCGGCATCGAGCTCGGCGGTGACGAAGTGCGCCGTCGCGCCGATGAGCTTCACGCCCCGCGCGTGGGCCTGCCGGTAGGGGCTCGCCCCGGCGAAGGCGGGCAGGAACGAGTGGTGGATGTTGACGATCCGGTCCGGGTAGCGGGCCACGAAGCCGTCGGAGAGCACCCGCATGTAGCGGGCGAGGACGACGTAGGCCGGGGCGTGCGCGTCGATCGCGCGGGCGAGTGAGGCCTCGTGGTCGGCGCGGCTCACGCCGTCGTGCGGCACGTGGAGGAAGGGCACGTCGAACCGCTCGACCAGGCCGCGGAGCAGGTCGTGGTTCGAGACGACGGCCGCGATCCGCCCCGGCAACTCGCCGACCGCGTCGAGCAGGAGGAGTTCGCCGAGGCAGTGGGGCTCACGGGTGGCGCAGACCACGATCGGCCGCCGCTCGTCGCGGATCACGCGGACCCGCGCCGCGGGGGGCAGGATGGCCGCGAGGTCGGCCCGCAGCGCGGCGGCGGCGACCGGGGCGGCCGCGGGGGCGACCTCGGCGCGGAAGAAGAAGTGGCCGGCGGTCGCGTCCACGAACTCGTGGTTGGCCTCGATGTTGAGCCGCCGCCCCTCGAGGACACCGGTGATCCGGCGGATCAACCCGACGTCGTCCGGGCAATCGACGAGCACGATTTCGCGCGGGGATGGCATGGTCGTACCGGTCCTTTGCAGGCGAGATAATGGCGACATCCTACGGACTGAGGTTGCGAGCAGGAACTCCGCTCAATTGCCCTCTCCCTTTGGGAGAGGGTGGCCGAAGGCCGGGTGAGGGTGCTTGTGAAGCGGCGCCGATTCCCTGCACCCTCACCCCGGCCCTCTCCCAGAGGGAGAGGGAGAGATGAGGCCAGGCCTCTCCCAGAGGGAGAGGGAGCAGGGCCCGTCGCTTCAGCCCCAGGGGCTCGGGTCGGCCTCGGCGCGACGGGGCTCGTCCGGGACCCAGGCGAGGACGACGTCGTCCACGGAGATGTCGGTCTTCTTCGCCGGGATCTCGATCTCCTCGAGGACGATCCGCTCCGGCGCGGAGTCGAGCCGGATTTTTTCCAGTTCGGTCTCGATGGCCTCCTCCATGGCGGTCCGCTTCTCCTCGAGCGACGCCAGGCTCTCCTCGGCGTGGGCCACGTCGGCCTGCTGCCGCGCGGCGCGGCTCGCCGACCGCATCGACGTGGCGGCCCGGCCGATGTTCGTGGCGCTCGCCTTCTTGCGGCCGAGGAGGGCACCGAGCACCGCCGAGCCGATCGAGACGTAGGTCTGCAGCGACTGGTTCTTCGCCTCGGCCTTCTCGCGCTCGACCTTCTGGCGGGCCCGGTCGATCCGGTCCACGAGCGTGGCGAGCTTCGCGGCGTGCCTGTCGCGCACCTTCTCGATCTCGGCATCGCGCCACTCGCGGACGCGGTGGGCGATGCGGGCGCGGAAGTCGCCCTCCGTCTCGTCGGGGCGCGAGACCGCGTCGATCGCGGGCGCCGAGTAGGCGGTGAGCCGCGTGCGGCCGAGGTATCCCTTGAGCGACGTGCCGAGCGCCGCGTAGCCGCGGGGGCCGGCGAGGGCGGCGGGCAGGCTGGTGAATGAACCTGTCCGCGGGGCGGGCTCGACCTGCGGGGCGGCGGGAAGCCGCTGGCCCGACTCCCAGGCCGACTCGCCGAGCGAGTCGGCCGCCGGGGCCATCATGATCACCTCGCGATCCACCTCGATGCCGGTGCCGGCCTTGCCGTAGCGGACGCGGGCGCGGCCCAGGACGGACGGCCGATAGACGAGGCGGTCGTCGGGGCCAACCGGACCGCGCGGCGCGAGGAACACCTCGCGCACGCCGGGCGGCAGGATCGGCCGCGGGCCGCAGCCGTCGGCGGTGGCCGCCGCCGCACCGGCGGTCGCCGCGCGTGCCGCCGGCGCTCCAGCCGCCTGGGGCGCCGCGGCCGTGAGCCGGCGGATCTCCTCGCGCAGGAGCGGGCCGCGGAGGTAGGCCATCGTCCAGCGCGTCTGGAAGAGCGTCTCCTCGTCACCGTGGACGCTGTGCATGAGAAACCGCCGTTGCTCGAGGCCCGAGAGCAGCCTGTCGAGTCGCTGGCGGTCGAACGAGCCGCCGGCGCTGGCCGCGGCGCCCTCGAGGCCGTCGAGCACGCGGGCCTTGTCGCGGGCGGTCTGCAGCCGGCCCAGGAACCAGAGGCCCGCGTTCGAGAGCCCCTTGTAGTCGAGGTCCACGGGGTTCTGCGTGGCGAGCACCACGCCGAGGCCGTAGGCGCGGGCCTGCTTCATGAGCGTGAGGATCGGCGTCTTGCTCGGCGGGTTGGCCGTGGGCGGCACGTAGCCGAACACCTCGTCCATGAGAAAGAGCGCCTTGAGCGACGACGTGCCCCCCTGCCCCCGCATCCACGACACGGCCGCGCCGGCGAGGAGCGTGACGAACGCCATCCGCTGGGCGTCGGAGAGGTGCGCGATCGACACCACCGCCACCCGCGGCTTCCCGGCCGGGGTCCAGAGCAGGCGGCCGAGATCGAGCGGCTCGCCGTCGAGCCAGGCGTCGAACCCCGGCGCCGCGGCCACGGTGTTGAGCTTGCTCGCCAGTTGGAAGCGGTCGCCGGCGGGAAAGAAGTTCTCGAGGTCGAGAAAGCCCACCCGCTCGATCGGGGGCGTGGGGATGGCGCGGACGAGCGCGCCGAAATCGACTTTTCCGCCCGCCTTCCAGAGGGCCTCGAGGATCGCGGAAAGCAAAACGTGCTCGCGGCTCGTGCCCGGCTCGGCGTCGATGCCGACGAGCGCGAGGATCGCCGACACGAGCGACTCGATCCGTTCGCGGCGGGCCTCGGGGTCGTCGAGGATCTCCTGCGCGGGCGCGTCGAGGCTGCCGAGCATGGCGAGCGGTCGGCCGGTGCGGCTGCCGGGCGTGTAGACGGCCATGTCGGCCGCCTCGTGGAGCCGACGGATGCGGTCGCCCGACTGGCCGCTCGCCGCCAGGCCGTCGGACCATTTCTTCGCCGTCTTCTCCGCGAGGGCCTCGAGGGTCACGCCCTCGCGCTTCGCGGCGTCAGGCTCGATCCAGGGGAGGAAGTCGCCGGGCGCGAGTTGCGGGAACGAGAGCAGGATGTTGGCGAGGTCCCCCTTGGGGTCGATGACGAGCGTGGGGATGCCGTCGAGCGCGGCCTCCTCGACGAGACCGATCAGGAGCCCCGTCTTGCCGCTGCCCGTCATGCCCACGCAGACGGCGTGGGTCGTGAACCGCCGCGCGTCCACGAGCACGGGCTCGCGGGTGGCCGCCCCGCTCGCGGCATCGACCTTCGTGCCGAGGTAGAAGACCCCGAGCCCCTCGATCGACTCGGGGAGATTGTCCGCCGTGGCCTCCCGGACCTTCGCCCGCTTCGCAGCCTTCGCCATGTGTCACTCTCCCGTGCCGCGCCGTCCACAACTCCACGACCCGTGGTGTTCAATGGCTCGCGACCGCACGAAGTATCCACCCCTTGTGGCCTCATCGCGAGTCCAGTGCCACGACACCATATTTCGTGCAACTTTTCCCGCTTCACCCGGCGAACACGTCGAGCGGCGTGCCCGCGCCGAGGCCGGCGGCCCGCGCTGAGAACTCGGCCAGGGCCCGGTGGCCGGACGGGCCGAGATCGAGCGTCCAGTCGTTCACGTAGAGATCCACGTGTCGCATGAGCACGTCGTCGGCGAATTCCTGGGCGTGGACGCGCATCGTGGGCAGCGCCGCCGCGCGATCGACCAGGGCACGTGTCAGCGAGTCGTGGATCGCCTGCTGGATCTCGGCGATGACGTCGGCCGGGAGCCGGCGGTCAGCCACGATCCCGCCGAGCGGCAGCGGACACGATGTCTCCGTCTCCCACCGGGAGCCGAGGTCCTCGACGAGGTGCAGGCCGTGGGAGGCGTACGTGAACCGGCCCTCGTGGATGCAGACACCGAAGTCGGCCGTGCCGGCGGCGAGCCGGGGCATGATGTCGGAGAAGACGACCTGCTCGACGCGGGTCGTGCGCGGATAAAAGAGCGCGAAGAGCAACGCGGCCGTCGTGTGGGCGCCCGGGCAGAGGGTGAGCTGGCCCTCGTCGCGGGGCCGTGTGCCGGCCGTGGCCGCGAGCAGGAGCGGGCCGACGCCGAAGCCAAGGGCCGAACCGCTCGGCAGCACGACGACACGCTCGGCCATGGCGAGGGCCGCCGCGAAGCTCACCTTGCAGACGTCGAACTCGCCGCGGAGCATCCGCGAGTTGAGCTCCTCGATGTCGAGAAGCTCGATGACAATATCGAACCCGCGGGCCTGCACGGCTCCGGTGAGCAGGCCATGGAAGGCGAACGTGTCGTTCGGGCAGGTGGAGATTCCCAGCCGGATTGGGCGGTTCATGGCGGCTCCTCCAGAACCTGGAGCACCAGATCAACCGCCGCATCGAGCGCCGCCGTCATCTGCCAACGGGCGTGGTCACGGTCCCCCGCATCGTTCGAGATGCCGCGCACGATCGCGAGCGGCACGCCGTGCAGCCGGCAGGCGAGCGCCACGCCGAACCCCTCCATGTCCTCCGCCATCGCGGTCGGGAAGAGTTTTCGCCGCGAGGCAACTTCGTCCAGCGTCGCCGAGGAGGCGCAGGCCGTGAGCAGGAGCCCGCCCGAGAGAGCAGAAGCACTCCGCGAATCAGGCAGATCGATCACGTCACCGATGGCGTCACCGGCCGTGGCGGGATCCCCCGCCCACTGAGGCCAGCCCAGCGCCGACGCGGGGACGAACGCATCGCCGGAGCCGGCGCCGACGCCGTGGCACGCCACCCGGTCGAACCGGTATGCCGCGCCGATCGCGAGCGCCGCGCCGAGCCGGCCGGCGATGCCGACGAGCAGCACGCGATCGGGAGCGTGAGACGCGATGAGTGCTGCCGTGCGTGCGGCCGCCGCGATCGGGCCGAAGCCACAGAGTTCGAGCCTTCCACGGCCGCCGAGTGCGGTCCCGAGCGCCGGCGCGACGAGCGTGCGCTCCAGGTCCGTCGGCACGAGCACGAGGTTTGTGGACATGAGGGGTGGCCGCCGTTTCCCGACAAGGGGACCCACATTCTAGGCAGCCGCCGTGGCCCGGCAGTCATCGTGCAGGACCGCGAGGCAACTTCAGAAGTAGCCCTCGCGTTTCTTCTTCTCCATCGAGCCCGCCTCGTCCTTGTCGATGAGCCGGCCTGCACGATCGCTCCCGGATCGGGTGAACAGCCGCGGCCATGCCGCGATTCCTCGGCCCCCCCGCAGGCCTTCAGAACTTCTCGGGTCGCAGCACCTCGACCGTCTCGATGCACACGGTCACGCGGTGGGCCGAGGCGAACTCGGCCTGCATCGCGTCGAGGATCCGCTCGGCGGCGTCATGGGGCACGATCGCCTCGATCCGCACGAAGGCGTCGCCGACGGGCCCTGCCCCGCCGCGGCCGGCGCCATGGCAGGGCACGGCCGTATAGCCCGAGGCGCCGAGGTCGCGGAAACGCTGCACGAGCCGCAGCTCGAGGGCAGCCTCCGCCACGACCGTCACCCGGCGGAGGCGCGTGAGCACCCGCCGGCGGGAGGCGTGGGGGTGTGCCGTGCTCCCGCGGTGGGACTCGAGCCCCACGACATCGAGCTTGAGCCCGGCCTGCTCGAAGTCGTGGCCGAGCCCCTCGAGCTTCTCCATGACGCTCGAATCGACCACCTTCGCACCGGCGAGGTTGATGATCACGTTGTGGCCCTGGGCGAGCCCGAGCTGGACGATCTGCCGGCGGAACGGGATCCAGTTGCTGAATACGGCCGAGCCGCCGGCGTCGATTTGCACGGTGTGGTCGTCCACCGTGGTCACCTTGAGGAACGGCTTGAAGAACGACGACAGGGGCACGCCGTTGAGGGCGTGGATCGCGAACTTCAGCGCGATGCCGATGCCCACACCCACGAGCAGGTCGGTGGCCAGCACGCCCACGATCGTGGCCACGAAGATGAGCAACTGTTCCGAGCCGATCTTGAAGACGTTGATGAACTCCCGCGGCGAGGCGAGCCGGAAGCCCGTGTAGACGAGCATGGCGGCGAGCGCCGAGAGCGGGATGCGGTGGATTGCCCAGGGCACGAGGGCCACGAAGGCCAGCAGGAACAGGCCGTGCCACAGGTCGGCGAACCGCGTGCGGGCGCCGTTGTCGATGTTGGCCTTGCTGCGGACGATCTCCGAGATCATGGGCAATCCGCCGATGGAGGCCGCGGCCACGTTGGCGACGCCGACCGCGAGCAGGTCGCGGTTCATGTCGGTCTTGCGGCGCCACGGATCGAGCAGGTCGATCGCCTTGGCCGAGAGCAGCGACTCCACGCTGCCCACGAGCGCGAACATGACCACCCACCAGATGGCCGACGTGCGCGTGCCGGCGGCGGAGAACACCGCGAAGTCGGGCGTCGTCACGGCGGCCGCGAGGTTGCCGGGCACGTTGACGAGGAACGATTCGCCGACCTTGTATTCGTGGCCGAGGAAGGAATAGGTGTGCTCGTGGCCCAGGTCGAACCACAGGCCCAGCGGCACCGCCACCGCCAGGACGAGCAGTTGTGCGGGAATCATCCGCAGCCACGCCGGCCGCAGCCGCGACTTGACGAGCGGGAAGCCGAACAGGATCGCCAGGCTGACGAGGCCGATGACGGTGATGTGGGGATTGAGGTGCGCGATCTTCTCCGGGAGTTCGCGGAGGATCTCGAGCGGTTCGCCGGACGCCTTCTGCCCGAACACGACCGGAATCTGCTTGAGGCAGATGATGAAGCCGATCGCCGCGAGCATGCCGTGCACGACGGCCGTGGGAAAGAATTCGCTCAAGGCGCCGGCCCGGACGAGGCCGAACACCACCTGCACGACGCCGGCCACGCAGCCCACCGCGAGGGCCATCCGGTAGGCCTGGAAGTCGGCCTGTGGATCGGTGCCGCCGGTGTAGCCGAACGACTGCATCGCCCCGAGCACGATCACGATCAGCCCCGCTGCCGGCCCCTTGATCGTGAGCTCGGAATTGGAGATCAGCGACGTCAGGAGGGCGCCGGTGATCGCCGTGAACACGCCGGCCACCGGCGGGAAACCGCTGGCCAGCGAGATGCCCAGGCACAGGGGAAGCGCGATCAGGAACACGAGGAAGCCGCTGGTGGCGTCCTGCCGGACGTAGCGGAGAAACCCCGCGAAGGTGCCGCGGGGCACGTCGCCGGCGGGCACGGCAGGCCGGGGCACGGAGGCATCGTGGCTCATGGCTGAGCTCCTGGGGGAGAGTGGGCGGGTGAGGGCGGGGTCACGAGGATCGACTTGGCGACGACGTCGAGAGAATGCACGAACGGCCCGGGGCACAACCCCAGCCCGAAGAGGATGGCCAACAGGGCCGTGAAGACGAGTCGCTCACGCGGCAGGATGTCGTGGCGCGGCGCGTCGATCCGCACGGGTCCGCCGAAGATGCGGAACCAGCCGCGGATCACGGCGATGCCCGAGAAGACCGTCGTGAGGATCACGAGGACGCCGGCATGAACCTGCGCCCCGAGGGCACCGGAGATGATCAGGTCGTCGGCCACGAACGAGAGCGTGCCCGGGAAGCCGAGGCTCGCCAGGCCGAAGAGCAGGAAGAAGGCGGCGAGCGCGGGGGCGTCGGTGAAGCGACCCTGGAGCGTGTCGATCGGGATGCGGCCCGCCCGGCTCTCGAGCGCCCAGATCACCAGGCCGATGCCGGTGAGCGCCAGGCCGCTCGACACCCAGACGGCGAGCGCCCCCACCAGCTCCATCGGCACCGTCGCGGCGATGCCGGCGAGCACCATGGCCGACTGGCTCATCGCGAGATTGCCCAGCAGCCCGCGGGCGTCCCGCTGCACGACCGCCAGCGCGGCCCCATAGGCCGCCGTGAGGAGCGCGGCGTTCGCCAGGAAGACGAGTTCCGGCCCCACGCCGTCGGCATGGCCCACGAGCAGTCGCAGCGCGGTGTAGGACGCCACCTGCGGCATGGTGGCCGCGAGCGCCGAGGCCAGCGGTCCGCCCGTGTAGAGCGCGGGGTACCAGGAGTGGAACGGCACGAGCCCCTTGCGGATCATCACCGCCACCGCCACGAGCCAACCGCCCATGGCGCCGATCGTCCCGTGGCTGCGCAGCCAGGGAGGATCCGCCACGAGCAGCGCGGTGCCGACGGCCATCAGCACGACCGCCGCGCCGATCGACATGCCGTAGACGCGGGCGGTGGGCCGCCCGCCGAGCGTGCCACGGACCGCCGCCCAGGTCGAGAGCGAGGAGCCGATCCAGAGCACGACGAGCGCCGCCGGGTGCGCGGTGGCGAGCATGGCGAACGTGGCCGCGACGCCGGCGAGCATCCGGGCCACGCCCGCCGGCGAGAGGGCCCGCCGCGGCGCGACGAGCAGGATGGCGAGGTCGACCACGGCGATGAACGGCATGAGCATGGCCGTCAGGCCGTCGATCGTCACGAGCGACCCGCCGGCGAGCCGAGCGCCCCAGGTCACGGTGCGGCCGTCGCTCGCGTGCCAGCACCAGGCCACGACCGCCGCGGCGGCGAGCACCGTGCCGAGCGCAACGCCGGCGCTGGCCCGCGGCTCGCGCCGGGAGCCGACGATCCGCAGCAGGGCCGCCGCCATGAGCGGCGCGACGACCGTGACGCCCGCGGCGGCGATGGCGATGGTGTCGAGCGGGCTCATGTCACGTCTCCGTCGTCGCCGCGCCGTCCCGATTCGCCCACCGATCCGCCCAGGAACGCCACCCAACGCCGTTCCGCGGCCGCCGTGGTCTCCAGCGCCGTGAGGACAGGCCCCACCACGAGCCGCCACAGCAGCGGCTCGTCGTAGCCGCGCTCCAGGGCCGCGCGGTAGAGCCGCCGCACGAGGCCATCCGGCAATAGCCGCAGGAGCGAGCGACCGGATGAACCGGGAGGGCCGCCGAGCGCGGCGGCGAGCTCGTGGCGGTCGTGCATCGCCGACGGCGACCGCAGGATCTGCAGGCTGCGGAGGATCGCGTGGCTGACGACGTGCACCAGCGGCACGACTCGCAGGCCGAGCCCGATCTCGGCGAGGATGATCCCGGCCTGCGTCATCGACGCATAGGCGAGCATTCCCTTGAGATCGGTCTGCACACTGCCGACGACCGCCGCGTGGAGGGCCGTCACGGCGCCGATCGTCGCCAGGAGCCAGGCCACCGCGGGAGCCGCGTCGAGCAACGCCTCGCAGCGCAGGAGAACGTAGGCCCCGGCGTGGATCGACAGGGCGCCGTAGAAGATGGCGCTCGATGGAGTGGGGCCCTCCATCGCCCGCGGCAGCCAGGCGGTGAAGGGCACCTGCGCGCTCTTGCCCAGTGCCGCGAACACGAGCAGCAGGGCCACGAGGGTCGCCGTCGCGGAGGGCACGAGGCTCGTGGCGTGCGGCCACGTGCCGGAGAACAGCAGGCCAAAGTCGCCGGAGCCCACGGCCTGGTGCATGACGACGCCCGCGGCGAGCAGGCCGACGTCGCAGACCCGATAGGTCGTGAAGGCGCGGAGGGCGGCATCGACGGCGTTGCGGCGCTCGTGAAAGAAGCCGATCAGGAGCGCCGACGAGATGCCGAGGAACTCCCAACCGGCGAACAGGACGTCGATGCTGCCGGCCAGCACCATCAGGTTCATGCCGGTGCCGAAGAGCGCCAGGAGGATGAAGAACCGGGTGAATCCCGGCTCGCGGTGCAGGTATTTGCCCGCGAACGCGTTGACCAGCGCGCACAGGCCGGTGGAGAAGCAGACGTAGGGCACCGACAGCCCGTCGGCCACCAGTTCGATCGTGGCCGCGTGGTGGCCGATCTCGAACAGGGTGCCGAGGTGCACGACCTCGGGCAGGAAGCCGCGGCTGGCGAGGGCGGCAAGGGCGACGAGCGCGGCCAGGAAGCCGGTCGCGAAGCCGGCGCCGACGATCCGCGTGGTGATTCGCTCGGGGAGCGGCCGGCCGAGCAGGGCCGGCAGACCGATCGCGGCGAGCGTCGCCGCGGGTGCCGCAAGCTGCCAGGTGACGAGGGCGGCGACCGCATCGTGGATGAAGGCGGCCTGGACGGCAGTCATCGGGCGCTCTCCAGGCTCACGGCGCCGCGGCGTTCGACCAGCCCTGCCAGGATGCGCGCCGGCGGCACGTTGTCGCGTCGGCCGCGGAACCAGGCGGTCGAGTCGGCCGCCGTGGGCAGCACGGAACTCTCCGGGGCGTAGGGCACGAACGAGCCGTCCGCCGCGGTCGTGTGGACCGCCAGGGTGGCGGTCTCGGGGTCGCGGGCCACGGTCCGGACCCATTGGTTCTCGACGAGCCGCTTCACGGCGGGCAGCCGGTCGAGCACGTCGCGAATCCGCTGCGTGGGCGCGTCGATCACGAGCAACAGCCGGACAGGTTCGTGGATCTCGACGCCCTGCAACGGCAGGCCCGTCCGCAGGTCGCTCGCATGACCGTCCATCACGCCGATCAGGCCGGTGATGTTGTGCGGCAACTTCGTGCCGGCGCCGTAGCCCACCGGATCGACCCGCGAGAAGAGATAGGCGAGATTGATGCCGCCACAGACCGGTCCCACGGCCGCGAGCGTGCGCTCGAGGATGCGGCCGTCGGAATCGGCGGACGAATCGTAGGAGACGAGGAACGCGCGGCGGTCGAGGTACAGGCCGCGGGTCAGGCTCCGCGGACCGACGACGCAGACGGCCGTGCTCGCGTGGCCGTATTCAGGTCGGACCTGCGCGAGGTCGCCGGCCCGGCCCTCGACGCGGCGCAGCGCCTCCTCCGGCGAGACGTCGAGCGGCACCGAGTCGAACCGCCGACAGCGTTCCCGAGCATCGAGCGCGCCGGCCCGACCGCACGCGTCGCGAAAGGCCACGAAGGCCGCCGCGTGCGTGGCCGGGACACGGTCCACCTCCTCCCAGCGCACGCGGCTCGTGCAGGTGTCGAGCATGCCTCCCACGAACAGGGTGTCGGCGGGAATCACCAGGCCCTCGGCGGCGAGCCGCGTCCGCACGGCCGGGTCGTTGGCCATGAGCGCGAAGGCCCGGGCATTGGGGCCGCCCCGGCCGCCGCCGCAGGCACCGCAGTCGTAGGCGCTCTCGTGCGGGTTGTTGAGGCTCGTGGAGCCGTGCCCGACCACGGCCACCAGCGGGGCGAAACCGGCTGTCAGGCCCACGTCCTCGAGCAGGCGGCGGACGATGGCGGCCATCTCGGCGACGTTGAAGCCGGCAAGCGTGCCGTCGGCGAGGGGCGTGTCGGTGACGCGGTGGAGTTCGAGCCGCGTGCGGATCCGGCTCCGCGCCATGTCGGCCGCGCGGCTCGTGGCGAGGGAGGTGAGCCTGGGAAAGACGACGCGGGCCACGAGCGGCACGGCCGCCAGCGCGCCGCCGATCGAGGTGAGGAGTCCGCCGCGCACGAGCGTGCGGCTGGTGTTCTCGGCGCCGCCGCGGAAGCGCGCGAGTAGCCGCCGCAGCGACTGCCGGCGCCGATGCAGCGCCGCGGTCTCCTCCGCGGCCACCTCGGTGACGGTGTGTCCGGGCCGCATGACGATCGGGCACAGCGGCGTCGTGTGCCAGTCGTCGAGGCCGCGGTAATACATGGGCACCGAGAAGAATCCGGCGGCACCGAACGTCGTGATCCTCGGATCGGCCTCCTCCAGATAGCGGCGGAACGACTCGCAGCGATCGTCGATGCACAGCACCGCCTGCACACGCGGCCTGCCGGGCGGCGACGGCGCGGTCCCGGGCGCGTGGGCGGCCAGCGCGTCGAGCACCTCGATGGCGTGGCGCCGCTCGTAGGCCAGGTGAAACAGCCGCCGTCGTGCGATCGCATCGAAGGCCGCGATCGCACGCTCGAGGCCGAGCAGATCGTTCTCGTCGAAGTTCCGGACGTCGGCCGCGGTCAGGCCGACGAGCTGCGCCACCTGGTGGAGCAGGAGCGCGCGGGCGAGGCTGCCGGGGCCGCGGCGCGGCGGGAAGCGATCCCGCAACTCGACCCATGCGGCACCGAGGCCCGGGGCGGTGCCGTTGCCGGACGCCAGCGGGAAGCCGCCGGTCCGCAGCGTCCATTCGGCGGCGGCCCGGTCGAGCACGAGCCGCAGCGCGAGGAAGTCGGCCAGCCGGGCCGGCAGTCGCACGACCGGCGTGCGGTCCGGCCGGACCTCGAATTGGCGAACCATGGCCGCCCATCCGCGCAGGGCCACGATCGTGCGGGCCACGTGGTCGGGCCAGTTCCGGCAAGGGATGCCGAGGGCCTCGAGTTCGGCCGCGATCACGTCGAGCGCGAACGACTCGGGCGGCAGGACCGTCCCGCTCGCCGCAGCGATCCGCCGCAGCCGTCCAGGCAGCGGGCGGGCCCAAGCCTCGAGCGGCCCGCCCCCGTGGCCGACGAGTTCGGCCACGGCCGCGAGCAGCCCGCGGTCTCGCCCCGGCATCGGCCATGCCGCCACGCCCTGGTCGAGGTCGGCCGCGGTGAGCCGGATGAGCAGCGGATGCACCAGCGCGTCGGTGTCGAGCGTGGGATCGATCGCGACGAGCAGGTCGCGATGCCGCACCGGCGGCTGCACGTGCACGACGGCCGGCCGGACCAGCGCCATGGTCTCGATGCAGGCGTGCCAGAGGTCGGCGGCCACGATCCGCTCGGCCGCCGCGTCGGAGGCCCCGCCCGCGGCGCGGCCCAGGGCCACGAACCGCCCGCGGGTCGGCTCGTCGAGATCCGGTCGCAGCCGCTCGATCGCGTCGCTCTCGGTGAGCGTCCAGCGGACGGCGGTGTCGCTCTCGAGCCGCACCGGATGCAGGAGCAGCGCCCGGTGCAGCCTTGCGAGCGTCGTGCGGCCTCCCGCGAGCGGTGCGGCCCCCCGGTCCCCGAGGTCGGCGTCGAGCACGGCCTCGATGTCCGACGTGCGAATGCGTCCGCTGGCGAGCGCCTCGCGGTAGCGGCTCTCCGACAGGAAGGGCTCGGCATCGTAGAGCCGGGCCGCGCGGACGACGGCCTCCTCGAACGGGAGATCCTCGAAGCCCTGCAGGGTGTTCTGGGCGACGAAGGCGTCGATCGGTCCCTGCGGCGGCAGGAACCGCGCAGCGTCGGTGAGGAGCAGGGCGAGCTCGGCGCGGGTGTCGTCGGTCGGTGTCATGGCGCGTTACGGGCTGAGGGGGGCCGCGCCGGAACGAGTCCGGCGCGCGCGACGTCGGGAAAACGCGACCTGGGACGCCGGGGGATCGACCCGGTCGGCCGGGCAGGCGCGC